>NZ_BCUU01000024.1 GCF_001591385.1 Variovorax soli NBRC 106424 | reverse complement strand
GGCTGCGCGTCGGCCGCCACGCGCGCGGCGGCCCGCATGCTGCGCGAGGGGCTGAACTGGAACGGCAGGTACAGCGTGAAGGTGCTGCCCTGCGCCGGCGCGCTGGTCAGCCGGATCTCGCCACCCAGGAGCCGGGCCAGTTCGCGGCTGATGGCCAGGCCCAGGCCCGTGCCGCCGTACTTGCGCGAGGTGGAACCGTCGGCCTGCTGGAAGGCCTCGAACACGATCTGCTGCTTGTCGGCCGAAATGCCGATGCCGGTGTCCGACACCGAGAAGGCGATCACGCCACCGGCGCGGTTGAGGTCATCGTTGTCGGGCGACCAGCCCTCGTCCACGGCCGAGATGGACAGCGACACCGAGCCCCGGTGGGTGAACTTGAAGGCGTTGGACAGCAGGTTCTTGATGATCTGCTGCAGCCGCTTGGCGTCGGTCACCAGGCTCTCGGGCAGCGGCTGGCTGGCGCGGATCTCGAAGCCCACATGCTTGGCCTCCGCCACGTGGCGGAAGCTGCGCTCCACCGAGCGCTGCAGGTCTTCCAGCAGCAGCTCGCTCACCTCCACCACCACCGTGCCCGACTCGATCTTCGACAGGTCCAGGATGTCGTTGATGAGCATGAGCAGGTCGTTGCCCGACAGGTGGATGGTCTTGGCGAACTCCACCTGCTTGGCGCTGAGGTTGCCCTCGCTGTTCTTGTAGAGCTGGTCCGACAGGATCAGCAGGCTGTTGAGCGGCGTGCGCAGCTCGTGCGACATGTTGGCCAGGAACTCGGACTTGTACTTGGAGGTGAGCGCGAGCTGCTCGGCCTTTTCCTCCAGCGCCTGGCGCGCCAGCTCCACCTCGCGGTTCTTGCGCTCCACCTCCTGGTTCTGGTGCACCAGCAGGCGTGCTTTTTCCTGCAGCTCCTCGTTGGTCTGCTGCAGTTCCTGCTGGCGGCTTTGCAGCTCCTCGGCCAGCGACTGCGACTGCGTCAGCAGGTGCTCGGTGCGCATGTTGGCCGAGATGGTGTTGATCACGATGCCGATGGACTCGGTGAGCTGGTCCAGGAAGGCCTGGTGCGACGAGTTGAAGCGCTCGAGCGAGGCCAGCTCCATCACGCCGCGCAGCTCGCCCTCGAAGACGATGGGCAGCACGATCACGTCCATGGCCGCGCTCTCGCTCAAGCCCGTGGCGACGCGGAAGGTAGCGCTGGGCACGTTGGTGAGCAGGATCTTGGTCTTGTCCAGCGCGCACTGGCCCACCAGGCCCTGCCCCAGCTCCAGCTCCTTGCCCAGGGCGCTCTGCCCGCTGGAGGCATAGCTGGCCACCAGCTTGAGCCGGCGCGGGGCGGTGGCGCTCTCCAGCACGTAGAACTCGGCCTGGTGCGCGCCCACCACCGGCGCCAGCTCCGACAGGATCAGCTGGCCCACGGTCAGCAGGTCCTTCTGGCCCTGCAGCATGCGGCTGAACTTGGCCAGGTTGGTCTTGAGCCAGTCCTGCTCCGTGTTCTTCTGGGTGGTGTCCTCCAGGTTGCGGATCATCTCGTTGATGGTGTCCTTGAGCGCGGCCACCTCGCCCTGGGCCTCCACCGTGATGGAGCGCGTGAGGTCGCCCTGCGTCACCGCGGTGGCCACCTCGGCGATGGCCCGCACCTGCGTGGTGAGGTTGGCGGCGAGCTGGTTCACGTTCTCGGTCAGGCCCTTCCAGGTGCCGGCGGCGCCCGGCACCTTGGCCTGGCCGCCCAGCTTGCCCTCGATGCCCACCTCGCGCGCCACCGTAGTCACCTGCTCGGCGAAGGTGGCCAGGGTGTCGGTCATGCTGTTGATGGTCTCGGCCAGCGCGGCGATCTCGCCCTTGGCCTCCACCGTCAGCTTCTGCTTGAGGTCGCCGTTGGCCACCGCGGTCACCACCTTGGCGATGCCGCGCACCTGGCCGGTGAGGTTGCCGGCCATGAAGTTCACGTTCTCCGTCAGGTCCTTCCAGGTGCCCGACACGTCGCGCACCTGCGCCTGCCCGCCCAGGCGCCCCTCGGTGCCCACCTCGCGCGCCACCCGCGTCACTTCGGAGGCGAAGGACGAGAGCTGGTCCACCATGGTGTTGATGGTGGCCTTGAGCTCCAGGATCTCGCCCTTCACGTCCACCGTGATCTGCTTGGAGAGGTCGCCGGCCGCCACCGCCTTGGTCACGTCGGCGATGTTGCGCACCTGCGAGGTGAGGTTGGAGGCCATGAGGTTGACCGAGTCGGTCAGGTCCTTCCAGGTGCCGGCCACGCCCTGCACGTCGGCCTGCCCGCCGAGGATGCCCTCGGTGCCCACCTCCACCGCCACCCGCGTCACCTCGGCCGCGAAGGAGCGCAGCTGGTCCACCATGGTATTGACGGTGTTCTTCAGCTCGGAGATCTCGCCCTTCACGTCCACCGTGATCTTCTTGGAAAGATCGCCCGCCGCCACCGCGGTGGTCACCTCGGCGATGTTGCGCACCTGCGAGGTGAGGTTGCCGGCCATGAAGTTCACCGACTCGGTCAGGTCCTTCCAGGTGCCGGCCACGCCCTGCACGTCGGCCTGGCCGCCGAGCTTGCCCTCGGTGCCCACCTCGCGCGCCACGCGCGTCACCTCGGCCGCGAAGGAGCGCAGCTGGTCCACCATGGTGTTGACGGTGTTCTTCAGCTCCAGGATCTCGCCCTTCACGTCCACCGTGATCTTCTTGGAGAGGTCGCCGGCCGCCACCGCCTTGGTCACGTCGGCGATGTTGCGCACCTGCGAGGTGAGGTTGCCGGCCATGGAGTTGACCGAGTCGGTCAGGTCCTTCCAGGTGCCCGAGACGCCTTCCACCCGCGCCTGCCCGCCCAGCGAGCCCTCGGTGCCCACCTCGCGGGCGACGCGCGTCACCTCCGAGGCGAACGAGCGCAGCTGGTCCACCATGGTGTTGATGGTGTTCTTCAGCGTGAGGAACTCGCCCTTCACGTCCACGTCGATCTTCTTGGACAGGTCGCCCTTGGCCACCGCGGTGGTCACGTCGGCGATGTTGCGCACCTGGTCGGTGAGGTTGCCGGCCATGGAGTTGACCGAGTCGGTCAGGTCCTTCCAGGTGCCGGCCACGCCCTTCACCTTGGCCTGGCCGCCCAGCTTGCCTTCGGTGCCCACCTCGCGCGCGACCCGCGTCACCTCGGCGGAGAAGTCGCCGAGCTGCTCGACCATCTTGTTGATGATGCGCGCTGTGCGCAGGAACTCGCCCTCCAGCTCGCGCCCGTCCACCTCCAGCGCCATGCTCTTGGACAGGTCTCCCTGGGCCACCGCCCCGATCACGCGGGCCACCTCTGTATTGGGATGCACCAGGTCGTCGATGAGCACGTTGACGCACTGCACCGACTCGCGCCAGAAGCCGCGCGTGTCGATGACCGGGGCGCGCTCGCGCAGCTTGCCTTCCTTGCCCACCACGCGGCTCAGGCGTGCGAGCTCCGCCGCCAGCGCGGCGTTCTGGTCGACCACGTCGTTGAAGACCTCGGCCACGCGGCCGGCGATGCCCATCCAGTGCAAAGGCAGCCGCACGTTGGGGTCGCCTTGGCGAAGCCGGACCAGTGCTTCCAGCAGCAGTTCCAGCTGCCCCAGGGAGGCGCTCTCGGCGACGGGTTCCAGTGCATTCATGGCAGGGCCCATTCCTGTAACGGACACGCACGCAGGCCCGGCGTGGCATCCAGGCCCGCGTGCCATGCAGCTCAACGGAAAACTCTTGCGAGAAGCGCAGTGCCCACGCAACGGCGTTTGCCACCTCAGGCCAGCCATCTTGGCGCTTTGTCCGACAAAGCGTCGTAGGACTGATCCGACATTCGCCGACGCGACGTCATGAAGCCCGCCGCGCGGCAGCGGCAAAGGTCTCCATGCCGCCGGAAACAAGCGGTGCCGGCTTAGCGCCTGCCCCGCGCCTGGTCCTGCCGCACCCGCAGCCGCGTGATGCGCTCGATCAGCTCCAGCGGCAGCGGCTGGTCCATGGCAAAGCGCAGGTTGCCCTTCTCGCCGGCATAGGGCTTCACCGCCTTTTCGAGTTCGACATCGCCGCGCACCGGCGGATAGAAGCCGATGTGCGCCTTGAACGCCGCGAAGTACACCAGGATGCCGTGCCCCTTGAAGGCCGGTATGCGGTAGCTGATGACCTCGCGCGCCTCTGGCGCCGCCGCGCGCACCGTCTGCCTCACCTGCTCCAGCAATGCCTGCGTGCCGGGCCCGAACCCGGCGATGTATTCGTCGATGTTGGCCGGCACGGCACTGGCCGAGTTGGCCTTGCGAGGCGAGGTGCGGGCACGGTGCGTCGGGCTGCTTGCTGCTGTCCCCATGATGTAGCCTCCTGCCGGCGATGGCGAGGAAAGCGTAACAGGAAGAACTACAGCGCGCCCCTAACGAAAGACAGGTGCGCGCTTATGCAGATTGGCCTGCACCGCCTCGACCTGGTTCGGGCGGCCGATGAGGGCCTTCTGCTCGACCGACTCGCGCATGAGCAGCTCGGCCGCGTCCAGGGCGGCGCTGGCGTTGAGCAGCCGCTTGCCGGCACGGATGGCGTCCGGGCTCTTGCCGGCCATCTCGCCGGCCAGGGCCAGCGCCTCGGCCAGCGGGTCCTGTGCCAGGCGGGTGGCCAGGCCGATGCGCACCGCCTCTTCCGCTTCCACGATGCGCCCGGTGAAGGTCAGCTCGCGCACCAGGTCGGCCCGGACGAGCTCGCGCAGCAGCACCATGCCGCCCATGTCGGGCACCAGGCCCCACTTGATCTCCATCACCGACATGCGGGTGCCCGGCGCCACCAGGCGCAGGTCGGCGCCCAGCGCCACCTGCAGCCCGCCGCCGAAGGCCACGCCGTGCACCGCCGCGATGACCGGCACCGGCACCTCGCGCCACACCATGGCCACATGCTGGAAGGCATTGGAGATGCCGTGGGTGCGTACCGCCAGGTCGGTGCGCGCGGGGCCGCCGCTGCCGTCCTCGGCATGGCGTTCGGCCATGCCGGCGAAGGACTGCATGTCCAGCCCGGCGCAGAAGGCCTTGCCCTGCCCGGAAATGACCACGGCACGCGCGCCTGTATCGGCCTTGAGGCGCTCGCCGGCGTCGATCAGGGCGTCGAACATCGCCGAATCCAGCGCGTTCATCTTGTCGGGGCGCGCCAGCGCCAGGTGCACCACGCCGTTGTCGTGGCGGGTCCATTCGATGCGGGTGTCGGTGCCGGGTGTGCTCATGTCGGGTGTCTCCTGGATGGCTTTTCGCGAGTATCTTCGGCAAGCTCGGCAGCCGCCGTCGCCAACAGGACCCACAGGACCGCCAGAGGAGCCCCACCCCCCATGCCCATTCGAATCGTCCGCCTCGGCACCCCGCGCACACCCGGCGAAGGCCTGCGCATCGGCACGGTGCGGCGCCCGCCGCGCGGCGTGCCCAAGGAACAGTTCGCCGCGCAGGACTGGTACGACGTGTGGTACCCCAACCTCGCCCCCTCGGTGGAGACCATGAAGCAGGCGCAGGAAGCGAAGACGCCGGCCGAGTGGAACGCCTTCGTGCGCAAGTTCCGCAGCGAGATGAACGCGGCCGACGCCAGCCGCAGCCTGGACCTGCTGGCCGCCCTGTCGCACACCGCCGCCATGTCCATGGGCTGCTACTGCGAGAACGAAGACCACTGCCACCGCTCCGTGCTGCGCGCCCTGCTGGCCGAGCGCGGCGCGGACATTGCCTCCTGAACGAACGCCCCCATTCGATCCGCCCCCAATGACCAACACCCTCCAAGACCGCCCCACCCTCGACGGCGTGCGCGTGCTGAGCCTGGCGCTCAACCTGCCCGGCCCGGCCGCCCTGATGCGCTGCCGCCAGATGGGTGCGCACTGCACCAAGCTGGAGGCCCCGCCGCCGCCCAACGCCAAGTCGGCCGACCCCATGGGCGCCTACAACCCGCAGGCCTACGCCGTGATGCACGAGGGCGTCGAGATCGTGCAGGCCGACCTCAAGTCGGCCGAGGGCCAGGCCACCCTGCAGGCGCTGCTGGCACAGACCGACGTGCTGATCACCTCCTTCCGGCCGGCGGCATCGGCCCGCCTGGGGGTGGACTGGGCCAGCCTGCAGCCGCACCACCCGCGGCTGTCGCTGGTGGAAATCGTCGGCGCCTCGGGCGAGCGGGCCGACGAGCCGGGGCACGACCTCACCTACATGGCCGAGGCCGGCCTGGTCACGGGGCTGGACCTGCCTCCCACCCTGTTCGCCGACATGGCCGGCTCGGTCATGGCCAGCGAGGCGGTGCTGCAGGCGCTGCTGCGCCGCGCCGCGAGCGGACGCGGGGTGCGCATCGAAGTGACGCTGTCGGGCGCGGCGCACTACCTGGCGCTGCCGCACAGCTGGGGCCTGACCCAGCGCAACGGCACCGTCGGTGGCGCGCATGCCGGCTACCGCGTCTACGCCTGCGCCGACGGGCGCGTGGCGGTGGCCGCCCTGGAGCCACATTTCGCGCAGCGCCTGTGCCAGGCCGTGGGCGTGCCCGGCGCCGACACGCCGCAGGCGGCGCTGGCCCTGATGTTCCGCTCCGCCACCCACCACGCGGTGGCCGAGTATTTCGCCGGGCAGACGCGCGCCGAGCTCGACCGCCTGGCCGCCGGGCAGGACATTCCCCTGCACACCCTGGCGCCCGAAGAAGGCAGCGAATGAGCCCCTCGCCGGCCGCGCCGTCGCCCGGGCTGCTGTCGCCCGAGCACATCGAGATGATCGACCGCGGCGTGTCGGTCATCGTCTCCTCGCGCGATGCGGCCCTGCGACCGAGCCTGATGCGCGCCGTGGGCAGCCGCATCAACGCCGACGGCACGGAGATCACCGTGTACCTGGCGCGCAGCCAGTCGAAGCAGCTGCTGCAGGACCTGGCCTCTTGCGGGCGCATCGCCGTGGTGTTCAGCTCGCCCAGCACGCACCGCTCGGTGCAGGTCAAGGGCACGGGCATCAACGGCCGCGCAGCCACGGCGGACGACCTGCCGCTGCTGATGCGCTACCGCCAGGCCATGGAATACGAGATCTGCAGCATCGGCTACCGGCTGGAGTTCCTGCACGCCATGCTCGCCTTCGAGCTGGAGGATCTGGTGGCCATCAGCTTCACGCCCGCCCAGGCCTTCGACCAGACGCCCGGCCCCAAGGCAGGCAGCCAGATCGTCCAGGGAGCGCCGGCATGAGCGCTGCCGCGGCACCGGTCACGCTGCAGTCCATCCGCGCCTGCTTCGACGGCGTGGTGCCCGCCATGATGGCCACCAGCACCGCCGACGGCACGCCCAACGTGGCCTACCTCTCGCAGGTGTACTACGTGGACGAGCGCCATGTGGCGCTGTCCTTCCAGTTCTTCAACAAGACGCGGCAGAACATCCTGGCCAATCCGTACGGCACGGTGCTGGTGATGCATCCGATGACCTGCGGCTTCTACCGCCTGCACCTGCGCTACCTGCGCACCGAAACGTCGGGCCCGCTGTTCGAGGGCATGAAGGCGCAGCTGGCGGGCATCGCCTCGCACACCGGCCTGGCCGACGTGTTCCGCCTGCTGGGCTCGGACGTCTACCAGGTGCTGGCCATCGACGACGTGCCGGGCCACCGGCTGGCCGAACCGGCGCCGCGCCTGGACATGCTCGCCGCGCTGCGCCGCCTGTCCGAACGGCTGTCGCACTGCACCTCCACCGACGAGCTGCTGCAAGCCTCGCTGGCCGTGCTGTCCGAGCAGCTGGACGTGCGCCACGCCATGGTGCTGATGCTCGACCCCGCCAGCCAGCGCCTGTACACGGTGGCCAGTTGCGGCTATGCGCAGTCGGGCATCGGCTCGGAGATCGAGATGGGCCACGGCGTGATCGGCGTGTGCGCGCGCGAGCGCACGCCGGTGCGCATCAGCCACATGACCCATGCCGCCAGCTACACCCACGCGGTGCGCACCAGCATGCAGGCGGTCGAGCCGGCGCTGGGGCTGGCGACTGACATTCCCTTTCCGGGCCTGGCCGAGCCGCACAGCCAGCTGGCGGTGCCCATCGTCTCGGCCGGGCAGCTGTCGGGCGTGCTGTTCGTCGAAAGCCCGCAGGACATGCGCTTCGGCTTCCAGGACGAAGACGCGCTGGTGGCCATGGCCGGCCACCTGGGCGCGGCGCTGGCGCTGCTGCAGGCAGATGCCGAACCGGAAGCGCCTCGCGCCGCCGAACCGCCCTCGCCCGCCGCGCCCGCTCCTTGCTTGAACGGCATGGCCGCGCCGGCCCCTGCGCCGACGCGGCCGGCACCCGCCGGCGCCCCGCTGCTCGTGCGGCGCTACAGCGCCAACGACAGCATCTTCATCGACCAGAATTACCTCATCAAAGGCGTGGCCGGCGCAATTCTGTGGAAGCTGCTGCGCGAATACACGCAGGAAGGCCGCTGCGAATTCAGCAACCGCGAATTGCGGCTGGACCCGAGCATCGGGCTGCCCGACGTGGCCGACAACCTGGAGGCCCGACTGGTGCTGCTGCACCGCCGGCTGCTGGAGTCCAGGCCGGGCATCCACCTCGAGAAGACCGGCCGCGGGCGCTTCCGCCTGTGCGTGGAGCGGCCGCTGCAGCTGGCCGAGATCGCGGCCTGAAAGCCAGTGATGCGCGCACGCATCAATTGAATTAAACCGAAGGAATTAATTGCCTTAAACCTTAGCGTTCAATTTCCAATTCGCGCGCCGACTTATTTGCATGTGTCATGGAATTGACGTGCATTTACGCTTTGAAACATTCATACTGGAGGCCTGCCCGAGAGGATTTTTCCAATGACTTCACTGCGCGACGAGTACGTCCTGGCCATCCGGGAGCTCGAGGCCGCCTACGTCGCGGACCGGCTCTCCTACATCGACATCAATCGGCGCAGCAAGGATTTCTGGGCGCTGCAGCCGCCCCGCTCCTGGCCCAACACCCCCGACTTCGCCCCCTGGCGGCGTGCGCGCGAGCGCCTTCTGGCCGCCGAGACCCGCGTGATTGAACTGCTGCGCCGGCGCTGCGTGGAAATCGTCGCGCGCCGCAAGCAGCGCCAGGCCCTGCGCCGCCTGGCCTGCGCGCCCTATGTGGAGCAGACGGCCGAAACCGTGCCCGACGACCTGCGCATGTCGAACTTCCTGACGCTGCAGCAGTTCGAGCCGCCGCAGATCGCGCCCTTCCTGCGCGTGCACTGAGCTCGCCGCAGCCCGTCGGCCGGTCTTCCGGCGCGTTAGCCGTCCCCGCTCAGCCCAGCGCGGCCATCAGCTTGTCCCACTCGCGTGCCTGCAAGTGCGGCCGCACCATCTCCAGCACCGCGGCAAAGGCCGGCGCCGGTGCATGGGCGCGCATGTCGGCGAGCACAGCTGCACGCTCGCCGGGGTTCATGAAGGGCACCATCCAGCGCATGCAGAGCATCATCTCCTCGGGCGGGATGCTGGCCACCAGCCGGTTGTGCAGGTCGACCAGTTCGGCGTCTGTGTAGTGGGCCCACAGCGCGCTGTTGTGCGCACTCTCTTCCACGTGCATGTGCTCGAAGTTGTGCGCCACGAAAAGCGACAGGCGGTGGTAGAGCACCAGCGCGGCGGCGTCGCGCTCTTCGGCCCGCAGGTTCAGCAGGCCGGTGGAGGCGGCGGCCAGCGCGTCGATCTCGCTCTCGTGGTCGATGTGGTCGTCGGCGATGCGGCCGCTGGCGCCGGGTGAGCGCGCCTCCAGCGCCGGGTGGATGAACGTGTTCTCGTGCCCCAGGTGCGAGCGCATGAAGTCCAGCATCTGCAGCGTGCGCTGCGTGGTCTGGGCCAGCTCGAGCGCGTCGTGCACGTCCATGCGGCCCACGGCCACCAGCGTGTCTGACAGCAGCGCGCGCAGCGCCTTGTGGATGGTTCGGTAGATGTCCAGCCGCGTCTGCGCGGCGTTGGCGATGCGTTGGATCTCGTCCAGTTCGCGGGCGTCGTTCCTCATGATGATGGCTCTCTCTCGTTCCTGATGACTGGTGCCTGGTTTCGGTGTTCGCGGCGGCGGTGCACCATGGACTCGCCTGCCTTGGAACCAAGTCTAGGAACGGGGGCCTCGCGGCGCCTTTAAGAAATGCTTAGGGAATTACGAACAATTCCTTAAGCGCGCCGCGGGCCCGGCGCGCTTTTTTCATTTCTCCCCAGGGCGGAGGAGAGACGGCGTTCACGCCGCCTCGCTCTGCGCCGCGCCGATGAAGTTCCTGCCGCGCGCGCCGGTCAGCGCATGCGCCACCATGCGGTCGGCCTGTTCGCTGGACACCCCGTAGTCCGCAAAGCGGGTCTTCACGCCGAACTGCTCGATGAAGGCGGCCAGGCGCTGCGGCGCCCGGTCCAGCGGCCCGAGCGCCTGCGCCAGCACGGCATCGCGCTGCACGTCGTGCCCCATCGCCCGCTGCAGCACCATGGGCAGCGGGAACGAGCAGGCAATGCCGTGCGGCAGCCCGTAGCGCAGCGTCATCTCGTACGAAATGGAATGCGCCAGCGCCGTGCGCGTGTTGGAAAACGCCATGCCGGCCTTCAGCGCGGCCAGCGCCATGCGGCCGCGAAGCTCGACGTCGTCCAACTTCGCCATCAGGCGCGGCAGCGCATCGAAGATCTCGTGCACCGCTGCCACCGCGAAGGTGTCGGACACGGCATTCGCATTCACGTTCCAGATCGATTCGAGCGCATGCGAGAGCGCGTCCAGCCCGCTCTGGAGCGTGACCGACGCGGGCAGCGACAGCATCAGCTCCGGATCGACGATGGCGATGCCCGGCCAGGTCTCGGGCAGATGGAGGGAGTACTTGCGCTGCGCCTTGCGGTCCCACACGGTGGCCCACGGCGTGACCTCGCTGCCGGTGCCGGCCGTCGTCGGCACCGCGATCAGCGGCTTCACCCGCGCCGGCGTGAACGGCTTGCCGGCCACCAGCGCGGCCACCAGGTCTTCGAAGCGACCGCTTTCGGTGCCCACCATCAGGGCCTTGGCGGTGTCGATCGAACTGCCGCCGCCCACGGCGACCAGCACCTCGGCCTGGCCGCCGTCGCGCCAGAACTGCTCGTACAGCGCCTGGAGTTCGGCCACGTCCGGGTTGGGCAGGACCTGGTCGATCACGCCGGCCATCTGCGCGCCCAGCAGGCGCTGCAATCGGTCCACCAGGCCGAACTGGCGGGCCTCCGGAAAGGTGACGATCACGGCCTTGCGGCCGGCCAGCAGCTTCGGCAGGGACGACAGGGCCCCTGCCCCGTACACGCTGCGCACGGGGTTGAAGAATTCGTGGGACATCGAGGTGGTTCTTCTAGGTGACGGCGTGGTCGAGGACGCCGGATTGGACTTGGAGCGGCATCAATGCCCTCCCTTCTGGATCCAGGCGCGCAGCCGCGTGGAGATGTAGTCGGCCGCCATCACCATCGCGATGATCACCAGGATGCAGGTGGCCGTGTCCTGGTACTGGAACAGCTTCATGCTGCCCACCAGTTCGAAGCCGATGCCGCCGGCGCCGACCATGCCCAGCACGGTGGCCTGGCGCAGGTTGGTCTCGAAGCGGTAGAGCACCACCGCGATCCAGGCGGTGACCACCTGCGGCAGCACGCCGAAGATGATCACCTGCACCGGGCCGGCGCCGGTGGCGCGCAAGGCCTCGATGGGACCGGCGTCGATCTCCTCGATGGATTCGCTGAAGAACTTGCCCAGCATGCCCGCGCCATGCACGGCCAGGGCCAGCACGCCGGGGAACGGCCCTAGGCCCACCGCCGCCACGAACACCAGCGCGAGGATGATCTCGTTGATGCCGCGCGTCACGTTGAACACCTGCCGCGTGAACTGGTAGACCACCTTGTTGGGCGTGAGGTTGCGCGCCGCGAAAAAGCACACCGGCACGGCCAGGATCACCGCCAGCAGCGTGCCCCACAGGGCGATCTGCACCGTCTCGATGGCCGGCACCCAGAGCTTGTCCAGGAAGGCCCAGTTGGGCGGCACCATGCGGGCGAGGAAGTCGCCGATCCACGGCAGGCCGCGGGTCAGCTCGCCGAAGCTCACCTGGCTGCCGCGGGCGGCCCACCAGAGCACGAGCAGGCCGCAGGCGCCGAGGCCCAGGCGCGGCCACCAGCCCAGCTGGCCCTTGGGGCGGCCCATCAGCAGGGCGTAGGAACCGATGTTCATGATCTCAGGCCTCCTCGAATGCCAGCGCCTGCAGCGCAGGCGCGGACGTTGCAGCGGCAGAAGCGGACGCGTCGCCGGCGCGCGCCGTGTCCTCGTCCAGCCCCGGGTAGATGCGGTGCAGCACCTCGCCGGTGAGCTGCCCCGGCCCGCCCTCGAACACGATGCGACCGCCCGACACGCCGACGATGCGCTCGCCGAACTCGCGGGCGTAGTCGATCTGGTGCAGGTTGCACACCACCGTGATGCCCAGCTCGCGGCTGGCCTGCTTGAGGTAGCTCAGCACCGTGCGCGAGGTCTTCGGGTCGAGGCTGGCCACCGGCTCGTCGGCCAGGATGATCTTGGGCTGCTGCGCCAGCGCACGGGCAATGCCCACGCGCTGCTTCTGGCCGCCCGAGAGCGTGTCGGTGCGAAGCTCCGCCTTCTCGAGCAGCTCCACCCGGCGCAGGCACTCGCGGGCGATCTCGATGTCCTTGCGCGGGAACACCTGCAGCCACGACAGCACCGAAGGCATGGCCCCCAGGCGCCCCGTCACCACGTTCTTGAGCACCGACAGGCGCGGCACCACGTTGTAGTGCTGGAAAATCATCGCCACCTGGCAGCGCAGGCGGCGCAGGCTGGCGGCGTCGGAACCCACCGCCTGGCCGTCGATGCGGATCTCGCCGCTGGTGGGCTCGGTGAGCCGGTTGATGCAGCGCAGCAGCGTGGACTTGCCGGCCCCCGAAGGGCCCAGCACCACCAGGAATTCGCCCGGGGCCACGTCGAGGTCGATGCCCTTCAAGGCATCGAATTCGCCGTAGCGCTTGCCAAGGCCTTGGATCTGGATCACTTCATCTTCCTCAGGTCGAGGTTGAGGGTCTTGGCGGTCTCGCGAATGATGTCGTAGGCCGCGTCGTTGGTGGGGTGGAAGCCGTTGAGCTCGCCCTGGTCCGACCAGGGGATGTTCTTCACGTCCATGAAGGCGGCCTGCACGCGCTTCTTCAGCGCCGGGTCCAGGTCCTTGCGCCACACGGTGGGCGATTCGGGAATGGGGTCGGACTTCCACACCACCACCAGGTCCTCGCGCTTGGCCAGGCCCTTGGCGATGGCGGCATCCAGGATGCGGTCGGCGATGGCCACCGCATCGACCTTGCCGTTCTGCACCGCCACCGCGTTGGAATCGTGCGAGCCCGAGAAGATCACGCGGCCGAAGTCCTTGTCGGGGTTGAAGCCCATCTTGATCAGGCCCGCCTTGGGGAACAGGTGGCCCGAGGTGGAGCTGGGGTCGACGAAGGCGAAGGTCTTGCCCTTGAGGTCGGGCACCGACTTGATGCCGCTGTCCTTGCGGGCCACGATGAGCGAGTGGTAGGAGGTGCGGCCGGCCTTCTTGGTCTCGGCCACGGCAAACGCCTCGATGTCGGCCACCGTGGTGCCCAGCACGTACGAGAAGGGGCCGAGGTAGGCCACGTCCAGCCGCTTGGAGCGCAGCGCCTCGATCACGCCGTTGTAGTCGGCGGCGACGAAGGGCTTGACCGGCATGTCCAGCGACCTGGACAGCATGTCCATCATCGCCTGGCTGTTGGCGATCATGGCGCGCGAGTCTTCGGAAGGAATCAGCCCCACGGTGAGCGGCGCGGCCGCATGCGCGAAGCGGCCCAGGCCGAGAAGGGGTGCACCGACCACGGCGGGCGTGCAGGCGAGAAGGGAACGACGGGTGAACTTCATCGAGGTCTCCAGGTTGCGGAACTTGAGGAACCGTCACTTTTTTCGCGCCGCATGAAGCTTGCGTGACGCGTGGTGGCACTTTCGGCTTGAAAGCCACATTCAGCCAATTCAAGTTTTTACAGCGAAGTATTGAAAGAACCTATAGTTCCGCCGGGATAACACCGAGGGCCCCGTCATGCGCCTGACACAACTGCGCTCCTTCCACGCCGTCGCCACCACCGGCAGCTTCACGGCGGCGGCGCAAAGCCTGCATGTGAGTCAGCCCACCGTCACCACGCAGGTGGGCCAGCTCGAGGCGCTCTACAAGGTGGAACTGTTCCACCGCACCGGCCGGCGCGTGCGCCCCACCGAGATGGGCGAGCGCCTGCTGCACCTGTCGCGCCAGATCTTCAGCCTGGAAAACGAGGCCGTGCAGCTGCTGCGCGAATCGGGCGAGCTGCGCAGCGGCCACCTGCGGGTGGCGGCGGTGGGGCCCTCGCACGTCACGCGCATGCTGGTGGCTTTCAGCCAGCACCATCCGGGCATCAAGGTGACGGTGAGCACAGGCAACTCGCAGGAGGTGATGGACCGCCTGCTCGACTACAGCGCGGATGTCGGCGTGCTGGCGCAGTCCTTCAAGGACCGGCGCTTCGTGTCGGTGCCCTACAGCGAGCACCCGGTGGTGATCTTCTGCAACGGCGAGCACCGCTTTGCGCGGCGGCGCAGCATCCGCACGGCCGAGCTGCAGGGCGAGCGGCTCATCCTGCGCGAGCAGGGCTCGACCACGCGCAAGGCCATCGAGCAGGCGCTGCGCGCGGCACGCGTGGAGCCGGAGGTGGTCATGGAAGTGGCCAGCCGCGAGATCATCCGCGAGGCCGTCATGCAGGGCCTGGGCGTGGCCGCGGTGTCAGAGGTGGAATACGTGCCCGGGCCGGGCCTGCATGCGGTGCGCATCAGCGATGCGCAGGTGCGCACTTATGCCCACGTGGTGTGCCTGGCCGAGCGGCGCGACACGCGCATGGTGCGCGCCTTCTTCGACGGCGTGGTCGGGCAGGAGGCCTGAGCGGCTGCGCAGCCTTCAGGATCCGCCGGCGCCGCGCGAGCGGTCGGCCCGCTTGATCGCCATGTAGGTCGGCCGGTCGATCTCGTGCAGCTGGCGCGAGTAGAGCTCGGAGCTGGCATACCAGGCCGACAGGCGCCGCTCGGGTTGCTGCGCCGGCGGCGAACGCATGGCGCCGAGGTAGGCATCCACCGTCAGGAAGTAGCGCACCGAATTGCGCTCCACCAGGCCGCGCAGGCCGCGGATGTATTCCGGCCCGTCGCCCACGACGGTGAAGCCCACCTTGTTGCGCCCGAAGGTGGCCAGGTAGGCCTGCGTGGCCACGCGCGCCAGCCCGTTGTGCTGGTAGGAGTAGCTGAAATGCAGGAAGGTCTGCACGCCGCCGGCCAGCGGCACGGCCTCCACCCGCACCTGGTGCTGGCTGGTGCCCATGGGGCCGTCGTCGGAGCGCAGGTCCACCATCAGGTAGTCGGGCGCGCTGTCGTCCACGCGCAGGGCCATGCGCAGGATGAAGGCCGACTCCACCGGCAGGTCGTAGCGGCGCACGACCGACAGCTCCACCGCAGGCGGCGCCCCGCCCTCGCCCTTGATCAGCCTGCAGTTGCGGTTGTTGATGTGCAGCAGCAGCATGTCGCACCAGTTGCCCGGCGCGGCCAGCGCCTTGGCCGCCTGCGCGAAGGGCTGGTCGATCACCGCGAACACTTCGCCGCGCAGGCCGCCCGGCAGCTCTTCGGAATCGACGACGAGGGGCCGGCCCAGCGGACTGGATTCCAGGCGCGACTGCATGGCGGCATGGCGCGCCAGCAGCGCTTCGGCGGACGGCGAGGCTTGCTGCGCCCAGGCCGCCGACATACCGAGCCACAGCAGCAGCCATGGCAACAAGCGCCACTGCCGGCATCGACCTCCCCCATCGGTTCGGAACAACGGCCGGCGGCTCACTTTCATGCGATCTACTTGCTGCCCTTGCGGACCGGCCGCGCGCCCGGCTTGGCGCGCGCGCCGGTCTCGCGCGGCGGCAGGCCGGTGTGCTGGGTCAGGATGCGGCCTCTCGGCGGCTTGTTCTGCGGCTTGCCCGGGCGCTTGGCCTCGGCCGCATCGCTGGCCGACGCGCTGGAGTTCTTGCGGCGCGCGCTCTGGTAGCTGCCGTCGGTAAGCGGCTGCCAGCTCGGGATGAGGTGGTGCTTGCCGTTGCCGATGAGGTCGGCCCGGCCCATGGCCTTGAGCGCCTCGCGCAGCAGCGGCCAGTTGTTCGCATCGTGGTAGCGCAGGAAGGCCTTGTGCAGGCGCCGGCGCTTGTCGCCGCGCACGATGTCCACCGTCTCGCTCTCGCGCGTGATCTTGCGCAGCGGGTTCTTGTTGGTGTGGTACATCGTGGTGGCCGTGGCCATGGGGCTCGGATAGAAGGTCTGCACCTGGTCGGCGCGGAAACCGTTCTTCTTGAGCCAGACGGCCAGGTTCATCATGTCCTCGTCGCTCGTGCCCGGGTGCGCGGCGATGAAGTACGGGATGAGGTACTGCTTCTTGCCCGCCTCGGCGCTGTACTTCTCGAACATCTGCTTGAAGCGGTCGTAGCTGCCGATGCCCGGCTTCATCATCTTCGACAGCGGCCCCTGCTCGGTGTGCTCGGGCGCGATCTTCAGGTAGCCGCCCACGTGGTGCTGCACCAGTTCCTTCACGTACTCGGGCGACTGCACCGCCAGGTCGTAGCGCAGGCCCGAGCCGATCAGGATCTTCTTGATGCCCTTGAGCGCGCGTGCGCGGCGATAGATCTTGATGAGCGGGTCGTGGTTGGTGTTGAGGTTCTGGCAGATGCCCGGGTACACGCAGCTGGGCTTGCGGCAGGCGGCCTCGATCTCGGGGCTCTTGCAGCCGATGCGGTACATGTTGGCCGTGGGGCCGCCCAGGTCGGAGATGGTGCCGGTGAAGCCCTTGACCGTGTCGCGAATCGCTTCCACCTCGCGAATGATGGAGTCTTCCGAGCGGCTCTGGATGATGCGCCCTTCATGCTCGGTGATGGAGCAGAAGGTGCAGCCGCCGAAGCAGCCGCGCATGATGTTCACGCTGAAGCGGATCATCTCCCACGCCGGGATCTTGGTGGCGCCGTCGTGGCTGCCGTTCTCGTCGGCGTAGCGCGGATGCGGGCTGCGCGCATACGGCAGGTCGAACACGTAGTCCATCTCGACCGTGGTGAGCGGAATGGGCGGCGGGTTGATCCACACGTCGCGCGCCGTGGTGCCCTCGCCGTGCGCCTGCACCAGCGCGCGGGCATTGCCCGGGTTGGTTTCCAGGTGCAGCACGCGGTTGGCGTGCGCGTAGAGCACCGGGTCGGCCCGCACCTGCTCGTACGACGGCAGGCGGATCACCGTCCGTTCGCGCGGTGGCGGCCTGCGCTTTTCTCCCTCCCCCGCTGGGGGAGGGTTGGGGTGGGGGCCGGCGCCCTTTGCCGCCAACGCCGGGTTCGGAAAGAACTGCAGCGGCTTCGCCGCGCCCCCACCCCCGCCCTCCCCCAGCGGGGGAGGGAGTGAAGAGCCGTCCTCGCGGGCACAGCTCTCGCCTTGCGCCTTGGCCTGCTCCGACACCATCAGGTAGGGATTGATGTGCGCGTCGACGCGGCCGGGCGTGTCCACGCTGGTGGAATCGATGGCGAACCACCCCTCGGGCGTGTGCCGCTGAACAAAGGCCGTGCCGCGCACGTCGGTGATGCTGTGCACCGGCTCGCGCGCGGCCAGGCGATGCGCGATCTCGACGATGGCGCGCTCGGCATTGCCGTACAGCAGCAGGTCGCACTTGGCATCCACCACGATGGAGCGGCGCACCTTGTCCTGCCAGTAGTCGTAATGCGCGATGCGGCGCAGGCTGCCCTCGATGCCGCCCAGCACAATGGGCACGTCGCTGTAGGCCTCGCGGCAGCGCTGCGAATACACCAGCGCGGCGCGGTCGGGGCGCGCACCGCCCACGTCGCCGGGGGTGTAGGCATCGTCGCTGCGGATCTTCCGGTCGGCGGTGTACCGGTTGATCATCGAATCCATGTTGCCGGCCGTGACGCCGAAGAACAGGTTGGGCTTGCCCAGCACCTTGAACGGATCGGCGCTGTGCCAGTCGGGCTGGGCGATGATGCCCACGCGAAAGCCCTGCGCCTCCAGCAGGCGGCCGATCACCGCCATGCCGAAGCTGGGGTGGTCGACATAGGCGTCACCCGTCACCACGATGACGTCGCAGCTGTCCCAGCCGAGCGCGTCCATCTCCGCCCGCGAGGTGGGCAGGAACTTGGCCGTGCCGAAGCGATGCGCCCAGTACTTGCGGTAGCTGGTGATCGGCTTGGCGGCGCGCGTGAAGAAGGAGACGTCGACCGGGGCGTTCATGTGGGGAGTGTCGTGCGCGCCAGTTTGCGGGTTTCCGTGGCGCGCCGTAGAGGGCAACCTTCGATTTTAGGGTTTTCCACAATATTTGTCCCGCAAGGCCCTGCGGGCCGCGCGGTACTCCGATTTGGCCAAATACTTGCCTCAGTCAAGCAGTTTGATGACAATGGCAAGCATGAATTCCGCCGACCTGCCTGCCCCGTCCGCCGCCGCCGTGAAGGCGGTGCGCCACTTCAACCGCTTCTACACCCGCGAAATGGGCGTGCTCGATCCCTACCTGGGCACGGCCATGCCCTTGACGGAAGTGCGCGTGCTGTACGAGCTGGCGCACCGCAAGCAGCCGGTGGCCAGCGAGATCGCGCGCGACCTGGGGCTGGACGGCGGCTACCTCAGCCGCATCTTGCGGCGCTTCGAATCGCAGGGCTGGCTCAGCCGCGCGCCGCATGCGGGCGACGGGCGGCAGAGCGTGCTCAGCCTGACGCAAGCCGGGCACGACGCCTTCGCGCCGCTGCAGCAGAAGTCGCGCGACGAAGCCGCCGCGCTGCTGCTGCGGCTCACGCCGGCCGACCAGCAGCGCCTGATCCATGCGATGCAGACGGTGGAATCGCTGCTCGCGCCCTCCCCGGCCGGCGGCGGCAAGCAGCCGCGCACCGTGGTGCTGCGCGACCCGCAGCCCGGCGACATCGGCTGGGTGGTGCAGCAGCACGGCGAGATCTATGCCCGCGAGTACGGCTGGAACAGCGAGTTCGAAGCCCTGGTGGCCGACATCGCCGCCAAGTTCATGCGCAACTTCCAGCCCGAATGGGAGAAGTGCTGGATCGCCGAGCTCGACGGCGAACGCGTGGGGGCCGTCTTCCTGGTGCGCAAGTCGGCCACCACGGCGCAGCTGCGCATGCTGCTGCTGGCGCCGCGCGCGCGCGGCATGGGGCTGGGCGCGCGCCTCACCGACGAGTGCATCGCCTTCGCCCGCGCCAAGGGCTACCGGAAGATGGTGCTGTGGACCAACAGCTGCCTGGCGGCGGCGCGCGGCATCTACGCCTCGCGCGGCTTCAAGCTGGAGAAGTCGCAGCCTTACGAAGGCTTTGGCCAGCAGTTGGTGGGGGAGACCTGGTCGCTCAAGCTTTAGTTGAATCTCGGCGGCGACACGTCCAACCCGCCGAACAGCCTTGCACAAGGTTGTTGCTCAGTTCCGCGCCAAGGCTGTATTGGCCACCAAGTGTTAACCGACGGATCGACCACCAGCGCGCTCTTCAAGCCATCCACGAAGTTGCCTTGGTGCTGGTGTTAGTCAGCCTACTTATGCTCTGGATTCTCGTATTGTGGATTGCCTGAACATAAGCTGCGCTCAGCACCGCTCCTACTTCGGCTTCGTCCGGCGAGTTGGAGCCCAGGCCGCCGGTGATGGCAGTCATACTATCCCTCTGGCCTGCTTGCGCATGGGTTATCCCTTGCACTTCGAGTCTGGTTTCGCCCGCGACCTTGAACTGCTTTTGGTCCAAGGTCTCGCCGAGGCTGCCCGGGCTCATAGCGCTACCGCGCCGCTGGTGCCGTCCACGCACTGCTGATCACCGTGGGCAGGACAAGCTTGACCTTGGCATCGATGTCCAGTCTCTGGGCGTTGACGGTGACGGCGCTCAAGGCGGGGTCACCACCCTTGATGAAGATGTGCTGAGACTTCTTTTGCTCTTGCTATCGGCGGCTTGCAGCGTGATCGGGCCGCCTCGACGCTCCTTTGGCCCGAGACTGACGAATCAGACTCCCCCTTTAATCAATACGAAGCTTACCCACGCTGCGTGAACTACCAACAAGAGAGCGCTTCCGAAGCCCACCGATCTGACTAGTTTACGAATGGTCCCGGTGTTTATTTGAAGCAGACAAATTAACCAATAGGTTGCAGCAATCGTCAGAATCCATTGAGAAAAAGAAGTCAAACCAAACGGAGCAAGAAGCAAAAACAAGAAGGGAATTTCGATCAACAAAAATGATCGAAACAAAGGATAAATACACCACAAAATAAGAATACCGAGTATCCATATGGCGCCGTAGATCAATTTTTTTTGAAGGAGAATCATGTCAATTTCCAGCGGGCCTCAATGGAATCGGATTCTCCATCCCCGGAACCCGGAAACCGTACCGGGTCGCAATCTCCTGGACGCCGTATCTAAACCCGCTTCCAGGGGCAGCAGCATCGAGAACTCCGCCAACAAAACTGTTGCTGTTATACCCTCCGTTCAAATTATTAAATCCAAATCTTGGCGATGGGAAACTATAGGTCAAATTATTCCCATACGCCGCGGCCGCGGTGATTAGATCGTTCGCAAATCGCGTTGTTGTTCTTCCAACAGGAGGGCCCAGTCGAAACGCGAAAGCATCGCCCGTGTTTGCTCCATTTGAGCGCCCCTCTAGATTTCCGTTTCCATTGCTATAACCGGGCTGACCTTCCAAGACAAGAAAATCATATCCAGTAGATATTTGAATCTCCGAATGAGCAAAATCCAACATGGGGGCAACACGATTGCCGGAGATTGTCACCTCAGTCGAATCTGAACCGCACATCCGCGTGTGCGCGCATTCATTGTTCGCCGCCGCATTGCTGGCCATGGCGTTGCCGATGGCGACCTGTTCCGGGTCTCCGCCCGTCAGCGACACGGCCAAGCCACCAAACAGCCCTGCCAGGTACACCGTGTTCTGATCCGTCCACCCACGGGGCACTCCGTTGGTGCCCGAGCCGATCGCCTCGGCCATCATCTCGCCGATCGCCGCGCCGATGCCCCCGGCCGCACATCCACTGCCGCTACCTGCACTCATGGCGCCCGTGACGCATCCCGCCATGAAGTGCGCCATCTTGTTGCCCAGGCTGTCGAGCACCGCATCGGGGCCGTTGCTCAAGTTCCCGATCCCGTTGGCCGTGGTCGCCGCAATGGTGTTGACCAACGCATTGATCAGCACCGTCTTCAACCCATCCTCGAAGCTGCCCCCGTTGATGGTGGTGTCGATCAGGGTACTGGCCCCCTGGATGCGCAGGTTGTTGATGAACTGATCCCCGAGCTGCTTGCCGCCCGCGCCCACGGTCTGCTCGCCCATCGCGTTCAAGCCCATGCCGCCCAGAACGCCACCGGTGACGATGGCGGTGGCCAGGTTCTTGATGCTGTCGCTCTCGCCCAGCTCCTTGAAGACCTTGCCCAGGTCGCCGCCGTTGTTGAAGAAGGACGTGCCCACCTGGCTTGAGAGGGCCAGCACACCCGCTTCGACAGCGCCGGCGGCGGCCGCCGAGATGGTCGAGCCGGTGGCGGTCAGGAAGACGCTGCCGTTGGCCAGGGCCACGCCCTCTCCAGCCGCTACCGCTGCGGCGTTGCCGGCCGTCGCACCCGCTGCCCCGGCCGCAGGCGCAGCCGCCGCGGCCACCATCACCGCCACCAGCGCCGCGCTCACCGGCCCCATGCCGCTTTGCCGGTACGCCCACTGCTCGTGCGCTTCCTTGACGCGCTGCCACTCGGCGCTGCCCGCCAGCTTGGGGTCGTTGGTGATCTGGCTCACCCAGCCCATGCCGGGCTGCTGGGCCAGGTCCTGCAGGTTGACGTTCTCGCCTACCTGCGCCTGGATGCCGCCCTGGGCGTTGATGTTCGTCTTGCCCGAGACGTTGAACTGGGTGTAGTTCAGCGTTTCATCGCTGCTGCCCTGGCCGCGCGCGCCCACGCTGGCGCTGGAGCCGTGCGTGACGTTCCAGCCTTCGCTGTCCTGGGTGGTGACGGCAGGCAGGATGAGCTTGCCCTTGGCGTCGATGTCCAGCGACTGGGCATTGACGGTGACGGCGGCCAGCGTGGTGTCGCCGCCGCTCTGAATGGACACGCGCTGGCCGTTCAGCGTGCTGCGGTTGACGCTCTCGTCCTGGCTGTAGGCGTCCAGGCTGAAGTAGTTCATGCCGCCGCCGCTGTGCTGGTAGGTGCGCGCACCCTGGCGGTCGATGGCGCCGTCCAGCGTTACGTCGCCTTTGGCTTGCAGGGCCAGGGTGCCTTGCGCTTCAAGCTGCGCGGCTTCGCCGGTGAGGTCGCGCCCGGCGCTGAGGTGGGCGTTGCCGCCGCGGGCGCTGATGGTGGTGCCGTGGCTCTGGCTGGTGCTGCTCTGGCGCGTGGCGTCCTTGTTCCAGGTGATGTCCAGGTCTTCACCGGTGCGCACGGTCTGCAGCTTCAGGTCCCGCTCGGCGCGGATGCTGACGCTGCCTTCGCTCTTGACCTCGGCGCCTTGCAGTACGACGTCCTGGCCCGCTTTGATGCTGAGTTCGCCGCCGGGGTCGGTGACGTACAGGCCGGCGACGCGGTCGATGGATTGGGTCCTGATCCTGGCGCCGTTGGTGCCATCCACGCCTTCGGCGCTGCCGCCCTGGACGGTGGTGGTCTGCACCACGACGTCACGCCCGGCGTCCAGGGCCAGGCGCCGGCCCGCATCGATGGTGCCGCCGATGTTCTTGATGTCCTGGGTGGCCTTGAGCTGCACTTCGGTGCCGCTGCTGATGCGCCCGCCCAGGTTCTGGATGTTCTGCGCATCGATCTTGACCAGCTGCCGCCCGGCGATGGTGCCGCCGTTGACGGCGTCGCCCGCAAGCTTCATGTCGACGCTGTTGCCCGACAGCAGCGCGCCCGAGCCGTCGATGTCGCCGGGCTTGACCCGCACATACACCTGGGGCACCAGCACCTTCTGCACGCTGCCGTCGGGCAGCGTCACCTCCTGCTCGACCAGCCAGACGATGTCGCTGGTCAGCTGCGCCATCTGCTCGGCCGAGAGGGCCACGCCGGGGCGCAGGTTGTACTTCTGCGCGAAGGTGGTGCCTGCGTTCATCAGCGCCAGGTACTGGTCTTCGTCGCTCGCAAAGCCGTCCAGGAAGCGATAGCCGGTGAGGTAGGCCACCTGCTCGCGCACCAGCTTCTGTTCGTAGTAGCCGTCGCCGATGCGCTTTTGCGTGGCGAGCGGGTCCAGGCCCAGGTTGTTGAGCAGGTAGTCGCTGCTGAGCCATTGCCGGTAGTTTGCAAAGCGCGGGTCGGTTTCCACCAGGTAGGTGCCGGCTTGACGAGTGCTGAACAGGCTCGCTGTAGGCAGTCCCACGTTGGGCATGCTGGTGCGAACGACCAGGTCTTGCGGCAGCGGGCGCGGCGAAGAGGTGCTGCCGCCTGCGCCGCCCGGGCTTGCGATGGCAGCTCCCAACGAAACGTTCGGAACGTCCAGGCCCAGGCTGCGCCCATCCTGGGCGCTTGGCACTTCGACGATGGGCGGCAAGCCGCCCGAGCGGGTGCCTGCGCCGCCGGCACCCAGCGCTAGGTTCTTCTGGTTGCCCTCGATCTTCCCGGCCGTCAGGCTCACGGTGATTGGTACGTTCGTGCTGTAGGCCGACTCTGCATACAGGCGCTCGTCTCGCCCGAAGCTGCCGGCGTCCTTTTCCCAGGACCGGATCACCACGCCCTGCGCTTGCTGGTTGAGCGTGAGGGTCTCGGGCTCGTTGGTGATGGCGCCGCCCCTGACCTGCAGGCTGCCGCCGGCGAGGATCTGGCCCTGCACATTGCGCCCTGCGGCCACAACGACGTTCATGTTGCCGCCAGCCACGATTCGGGCCTGTGCAGCCACTTTGCCCTGCGCGGTTGGCGTGGTCACGGTCAGGTCGTAGGCGTCCCATACCTCGTGCATGCGCGAACCCCTGCCGAAGAAGTCACCTTGAAAGGACACGATGAAATTGGTGATCGCTTCATCCAGCTTGGCATGTGCTTGTCGGTAGGCCTTCATCTCGTCGAATTCGGCCTGCGTCACTGGGTGATCGAATGGGACATCGAAGGGCTCCAAGCCACTGGCCGTTTCGCGATAGGCCACCACACGGTCCTGCCCCACCTGGGCCCCGGGAAAGCGCCACAAGGGGTTCGTATTGGCGGGCGCCACCGGGGGCTCGACCCCGAAATCGGCCCAGATTGGGTTGTCCGGCTTGTACCAGGCGCCAGGCACGGTCACCTCACGCGAGCCTACATCGACACTGACAAACTCTTGCGCCGTCGTGTCGCTGCTGTATTGGGGCGGCGACTGGTAGTACGGGCCGAACCTGCTCACCGGATACTCGGGCGCCGGAACCACCAGGTAGGTGTAGTCCAGGTTGCCAGGCGAGCGCGGGTCGTTGGTATCGAAGATTCTGCCCCGCGAGCTGATGAAGACAACCTCCGACGCGTCATAGCGCTTCGGATCCCCCGGCACCGAGTACTGCACCACGCGCTTGGCCTCGCCCGGCTGCATTTCCCAGCTGATGCCTTCGCTGATGTTGTTGATGCTCGCCGCGGCAATACCCATGTGGCCCGCGGCCTGGATTTCAGAGCCCCGGTTGTTCAGCACATCGGCCGCCTCGACGGCGCCGCCCTCGTCGTCCAGCCGCCTGCCGATGAACAGGTCGCCCTCGCTCAGGATGGCGCTCTTGCCCTCGTTGTTGACCTCCTTGGCGCCGATGTCCAGCCGCGTCCGCGCGGCGATGCTGGCCGACTTGGTTTGCCCATCGACGGTCTCGGCCCGGTTGTTCAGCGTCTCGGCCTGGATGGCCAGCACGTCGCCGTAGATGCGGCCGGTGCCCACGTTGGTCACGGTCGTCCCTTCGATGCGGGTGGCCGCGCCATCGATCAGGCCCCGGTTGGTCAGCGTGCCGGTAGCCTTCACGCGGGTGATGCCGGCGGAGATCTCGCCGGTGGCGGTGTTGTCGATGTCCTGGCCGCTGACGCTGACCGATTGGCCGGCCACGATCTTGCCGCTGTTGCGGATGTTGCCGGTGGTCGCCAGCGCCAGGTTGCGCACCGCGCTGATCTCGCCTGCGTTGTCGATGTCTTCTTGCAGTGCAATGAACATGTCCTGGCCCGAGGCCATCGTGCCATCCAGGCCCACGCGCTTCGCGTCGATGGCGACCACCTCGTTGGCAACGAGCATGCCGCCGGTGTTGCGGATCTCCAGGCTGCGGGCGGCGCCTGGGCCGGCAACCACGTTCGGGTCGCGAATCAACAGCTTGGTGTTGGCCGCGATCAGGCCCCCGCTGTTGTCGATCAGGCCGGCACTGGTCACGGCGATTTCTTCGCCGGCGCGGACGGCACCGCCAGCGTTGTTCAGCTGCGTGGCCGAGATGACCACCTGCTGGCCCAGGATGCCGTGCGGCGCTGCGGCAGTCTGCTGCGCGTTTACCGCTGCGGCCTCCAGCGCCGCTTGCGGGGTCGGCGCATCGAGCGTGCCGGTGTTGTCGATTTGCTCCGCTTGCAGTTCGAGCCGGCTCATGCCCTGGACCAGGCCGCCGCCGTTGTCGATGCGCGCGGCCGCTATCTTCAGGTCGCCGCCGGCCAAGGTCTGGCCGAGGCGGTTGTCGTAGCTGGCCGCATCCACTTGCAGCGCGCCTGCGCTTTGCATGACGCCAGCGTTGTTCGCAATGCCTTGCGCGGCCACCACCCGCAGTTCGCCGTCGCTGCCGATGAAGCCGCCTTGGTTGGCCAGCTCCCCGGTGCGCAGTGTCATGGCCTGGCCGCTGCTGATGCCGCGCTCGGACATCCGGGTGTTCATGTTGCTCAGCCGCTGGCCATGGGTGTCGATGGCCAGCTGGCCGCCCGCCTGCAGCACGCCCTGGTCGTTGGTCAGTTCGCCCGAGTCGATACGCAAGTCCTTGTCGGTGGCGATGGTGCCCTGGAGGTTGTTGAGCGCGCCCGAGGTGACGGTGAGGGAGCCTTTGGCCAGGATGCTGCCACCGTCGGCATTGCTCAGCCGCTGGCCCTGCGTGTCGATGGACAGGGCCGCCGTCGACTGAAGCACGCCACCGTCGTTGTCCAGTGCCCCGGAGACGATGCCTAGGCTGCCGCCATTGTCCGAACTGATCGTGCCGGCGCGGTTGTTCAGGCTGGCGGCCTGCAGGTTCAGATCCTTGTCGCTGGCAATGGTGCCCCGGACATTGCTGACCTCGCCCGAGGCGACGGTGATGGCACCGCTGGCCAGGATGCGGCCACCGTCGGCGTTGCTCAGGCGCTGCCCCTGCGTGTCGATGGACAGCGCCGCCGTCGACTCAAGCAAGCCACCGTCGTTGTCCAGTGCCCCGGAGACGATGTCCAGGCTGCCGCCATTGTCCGAGCTGATCGTGCCGGCGCGGTTGTCCAGGCCGGCGGCCTGCACGTCCAGGTCCTTGCTGCTGGCAATGGTGCCGCCATTGTTGTCGATGTTGCCCAGGCGGCCGCCGGCATCACGGGCCGACAGCACCAAGGGCGAGTCGCCAGTCTGCGCGATGGTGCCGCTGGCGTTGCCGATGTGGGCCGCGCGCACCGTCAGTTGCTGCGCCTGCGCATTGCCGCCGTCGTTGCGCCATGTCGCGCCGGTGCTGTCGGCCTGCAGGTCGAGCACGCCCGTGGCCGCCACCGATGCGCCTCGTGTGTCTACGTCGCCCTGCAGTGACGACAGCGCAATATTCGACGCGTCGGTGCGGCTGCCGGCCAAGTCCAGCGAACGGCCACGCAGCTGCAGGTCGCCGCCCGCCCGGTTCGTCCCCTGTGCAGCCACATCGCCTGGGGCCTGGATGCGCAGGTCGCCCGCGCCGGCCACCGTGCCGTCACGCTGCACGCCAGCGCCGAAGGTGCTCTTCGCATCGGCCTGTACGCTGCCGGCGTCGATGCTCAGGTGACGCGCCGCCGTGATGTTGCCGCTGCTTTGCAGGTTGCCCCCGGCGTCGATGCGCACATCGCTCTCGCTGCGCATCAGGCCATCGCCGTTGCGCACATCGCCTTCGGCCCGGATGTCGATGCGGCCGGCGCGGATCTGGCCGCCGCTGTTGTCCAGCTGGCCCACCTGCGCGCTGAATCCGTTGGCCACATGCAGCGCACCGCCCGCATTGCTGAAGCGCGGGCCGCTCACGGCCAGCTCGCTCACGCTGAGCGAGCCGCCGCTGTTGTCGATGCTGGGTGTCTGCAGCCTCACGTCGCCCGCGTAGATGCGCCCGCCGTCGTTGCGCACTGCGCCGGCGGCGGTGATGAGACCGGGGAGCAGCGGTTCGGCCGCTGGCTGCGTCGTGGCTGCGGGGCCGCCAGTGCCGGGAGTGCCCGCGCCCGGTTCAGCGCCGCCTGACCCCGCATCAGATGGGGCGCCAGGTGCCGGCGTGCCGTTGCCGCCGCCGGCACTGCTGCCGCCCGCGCTACCGCCGCCCTGCGCACTGTCCCCGGCATCCGTCGGCGTGGCCAGCGCCACCGGCTCGGCACCGATGTAGCCGCCCTGAGTGTTGCTCAGGCTGGGCGCCTGCACGGTGAGGCTGTTGGCGCCGGTCAGGCGGATGGCGCCCTGGTTGACCACATCGGCCGCGCTGGCCACCAGCTCGATGCCGCGCGCTTCGATGGTGCCGCTGTTCTGCACATTGGCGCTGCTGCTGCGCGCCTGAACGCGGTGGCCGCGCAGCGTGCCGGCGTTCTCCAGCCGTCCATCGGCCGTGACCACCAGGCCACCGGCGCCAGCACCGATGTCGCCGGCGTTGCGCACACCCACGCCCGCTTCGGTGCCGATCAAGGTGATCTTGCCTGCGTACATGCCGCCCAGCTGTGCCACGTCCAGGGCAAAGGCGGGCGCGGCGCCGCTGCCGGCTACCGGCGTGACGCGGGCGTTGGCGGCATCGGCAGAGATGTCGTTGGCGCCCGCCACCACCTTCAGCTCGCTGGCCCAGATGCCCGCGTTGACCTGTATCGCCCGCGCCAGGATGGCCGCATAGTCGGTCTTGCTGGCGTCCAGGCCCGCGCCCTCGACACTGACCGTGCCGCCGCGCACCAGGAAGCTCTCGAGGCTGCCCGCCTCGTTGAACTTGGGGGTGCCGGTGGTCAGCGTGGCCCTTGACGCGTTGATGAAACCACCGCCGTTCACCTGGATGCCCGCCGGGTTGGCGATGATGACTTCGGCGCGCTGGCCAGCCACCTCCACATAGCCGCGCAGTTGGCTGGGGTTGGCGCTGTTGACCTCGTTGAGGATGATGCGCGCGGGACCTGTCGCCAGGTACGGATTGGCCTCGACCCAGCCGCCCAGTTGGGTCTGCACCCGCGTGCGGCTGTTGTTGAGGATGGCGCCCTGGCCATTGACGTCGAACTGCCGGTAGGTGTTGCGGCTCACGCCGCCGGCCGAGGGCGTCTGGATGTGGACCAGAGGGGTGCCGTTGGCGGCGTCGCGGATGACGGGGCGCTGGTTGGCGGGGGCTGAAGGATCGCCTGCGATCTGGGCCAAGGCGAACTGGCCTGGCGAGGCCAGTGCCACGAACGCGGCCACCGCCGTGGCCTTGAGGCGCCCGCGCCCGCTGTTGCTCGACGCGGCCTCGTGCACGGCCATGCGCTCGCCGCGCGCGGCATTGAAGATCACGCGGTGAAGGTGCCCGTTCATTTCAATCTCTCCCTGATTTGCGGATCGAACCGCTTGTGGGGCAGATTCTGCAGGAACAAGCCGTCACTGCCTGTCAATCAAAGGTCAATCAAGGGGTGCCCACCCAGATTCGCAAGCTGGCGCCAACTTGTTCACGCATTCGGGAAGGACGAATCCTGAAAGCCTCCCAGGAGACATGCCACCTTCTTGGCGCGCAAACCAATTCCTTGATTTCAGGACAAGTACGCGGCGCCTGGCGGATTTTTGCGTGGCTTGAATCGAGGACGGAAAGCGTCGGCCAGATCCTCCAACTGGCGCTTGCGCTCGGCGATCGCCAGCGCCTTCGCCCGCTCTTCACCGTAGGTCTTGACGGAAAAGCATTTGACGCGCGCAGGCGCGCCCGCGGGGGCCGTGGAGGCAACCCAATACGATGAACGGCCACCGCCGGGCTCGCGGCGATAAACGCCCGGTATACCGCTGGAGTTGTTGCACTTGACGACAACGGCGCGCGCCGTAGGCGACAAAGGCGCAGGCACATCCTCACGCGGCATAGCGCGACGAACATGCGCCTCCTGCGGATGAACTTCCAGGCGACCAACTAATTCGCGGAGTTGCGCCTGCCGCGCACGAATGGCCAATTCCTTGGCTCGTTCTTCACCGTAGCGGCTGATGCTGAAAGATTTGGACAGCGCCTTGTCGCCCACCACAGTCCTGGCGGTCCACAGCCGCGGTGTGCCATCCGGCTGGCAAGCGAGATGAACGCCGGCGACGCCGCTGGTGTTGGTACTCAACAACTTCTGCGCTCGTTTGCGACGGCTGATGGGAGGATGCTGCCTAACGATGTCGTCGCGCCAGGCTTGAGCCATCGCCAGAGCAGCCTGCTCGCCGCCGCAGGTGCTGTGCGAGAAGGTCTTGCGCCACGCCTTGCCATTGCGCTTGATGATCACTTGGAAACGGTGATCTATGGCACTGATGCCATACATGGCTGCAGATTTGCGTGCCGAACTGGCCTTGGTCATGTCAACGGGCAAGCGAGTCCGGGCGAGGCGCCTGACATTCATGCTCGCCTTGGAGTACGGATGGATCGAGCAGCGATCGGCCCTGGGGCCGCCGATCGGCCGCCACTTGCCGTGGCGGTCGGGTCCGTCATCGGGTGCTTCACCTTCGCAGGCGCGCCCTCTTCGCACAGGTCGTAGGTGGTCACGCCGTTCATCGCGGGCGTGCCCAGCAGCAGTTCCGGGTGTGCCAGGGTGCGGCGCATGTCGCGCATGCCGGCTTCCCAGTGTTCCTCCACCGCGGCGCGCGAGAACTCGTAGTCCTTCGACTCCAGCTCGTAGGGCTTGTCGCGGTAGATGAGGTGGTACACGTCGATGGGCTGGTGCGTCAGCATGGCCTGCACCTGGGCCACGCCCGGGTCCTGGCGCATGGCGGCCGGCAGCCGGGCGATCAGGTCGGCGATGGCCTGCTGCAGGTTCATGTTGGCCGCCATCACGTCTGTGTTCATGCGGGTGCGGCTGGAATAGGTGATGTCCTTCTGGCGCTCCATCACCTCCGAAAGGCTGGCGGGCATGAGGCCGCGGGCGCTGAACAGGTCGACCTGCAGCACCACCAGGGGCTCGGTGCGCGGATGCATGTCCAGCACATACTGCAGCGGCGTGTTGGAGACGATGCCGCCGTCCCAGTAGTCCTCGCCGTCGATGCTCACCGGCGGAAAGCCCGGCGGCAAGGCCCCCGACGCCATGATGTGCTCGGGCCCCAGGCGCCGGCTGCGGTTGTCGAAGTACACGGAGTTGCCGGTGCGCACGTTCACCGCGCCCACGCTCACGCGGATGCCGTCGTCGTTGAGGCGGTCGAAGTCGACCAGGCGCTCCAGCGTGCTCCTGAGGGGCGAGGTGTCATAAACGCTGGTCAGTGGCGCCGCTGTGCCGAGAAGCAGCGCCGGTGTGCGCCGCGGCTCGAAGAATCCGGGCACGCCCACCAGCGCCGCCATGGCGGCGCTCCACTGGTTGAGCATTTCGCGGGTGGCCAGCCACGGCGGCAGCCGCTGGGCCGGGCCCGAAGACACCAGCTCCCAGAATTCGCGCAGCCGGTCGGCGCGCTTGTCGGGCGGGTTGCCGGCGATCAGGGCGGCGTTGACGGCGCCGATGGAAACACCCGCGATCCAGTCGGGCGGCCGCTGCGTTTCGCTCGCGGCGGCATACACGCCGGCCTGGTAGGCGCCCAGTGCGCCGCCGCCCTGCAGCACCAGCGCACGGTGCGCATCCCGCATGGCGGCGCGCCGCTGGGCTTGAAGTTGCTTGTCGGGGCCTGGCGTCTTCTTGTTCATGGGCGCCAATTGAACATCAAGTCAGGCCCTGCCTTCGACGAGCGGGCTCAGTCGTCGCTGTCGGCGAGCAGCAGGCGGTGCACCACGGCACCGATGACGGCACCGACAATCGGCGCCACCCAGAACAGCCACAGCTGGTCCACCGCAGGCGTGTCGGCGAAGAAGGCCACACCGGTGCTGCGCGCCGGGTTCACCGAAGTGTTGGTCACCGGAATGGAGACGAGGTGGATGAGCGTGAGGCACAGGCCGATGGCGAGGCCCGCGAAGCCCGCCGCGGCACGCTTGGCCGTGGCGCCGAGGATGACCAGCAGGAACACCGCCGTCAGCACGATCTCGGTCAGCAGTGCGGCATGCATGTTGTAGCCGCCCGGCGAGAATTCGCCCCATCCGTTGCTGGCGAAGCCGCCCGGCTGGAAGCCGGCCTTGCCCATGGCGATCTGGTAGAGGACGGCACCGGCGACCAGCGCGCCCAGCACCTGGGCGACCACATAGCCCGCCAGTTCGCTCCAGCGAAAGCGCCCCGCCACCGCCAGCCCCACCGACACGGCCGGGTTGAAATGCCCTCCCGACACCGGCCCGAAGGCATACGCCCCCGTCAGCACCGTCAGCCCGAAGGCCAGCGAGACGCCGACGAAGCCGATGCCAAGGTCTGGAAAGGCCGCTGCCAGGACGGCAGAGCCGCAGCCGCCGAACGTGAGCCAGAAAGTACCGGCGAACTCGGCCGCCCACTTCTTCAAAGTGTTGTTCATCCCTGAATTTCCTTATAAGTTGAGAAACCGCCGGACCGACGATCCGGCGCCGGCGGCGCGCGATTCTAGGAGTGGCGCAGGGACGTCCCGCGTGCGCCATCCGCAGCGCCTCGCGGGGATGCGAAGGGCTTCACGGAGAAGCCGAATCTTTGTACTGCGGCGGGCCCCCGAATCCAGGCAGGATGAGGATCAGGCGCGCGAAGGAATCCCCGTCTCGGGCCGCTGCCGGCCCTTGAGCGAGCCGAATTCGTGCGCATACACCCAGGTGAACTCCGCGCCCAAGAGGAAGATCTGCGCCGAGTAGTACACCCACACCAGCACCACCACCAGCGAGCCCGCGGCGCCGAAGCCCGAGGCCACGCTGCTCTTGCCGATGTACAGGCCGATCAGGTGCTTGCCGATGGAAAAGAGCAGCGCCGTCACCGCGGCGCCCACCCACACGTCGCGCCATTCGACCTTTGCGCGCGGCATCAGCTTGTAGATCATGGCGAAGCCCACCACGGTGACCGCGAAGCCGAAGACGAAGTTGACGATCTGGCCCACCAGCGCCCAGCCGCCGAACACCGGCGCCCACCATTTGCTCAAGGCCGCGAAGGCGGCGCTGGCCACCAGCGACACCATGAGCAGGAAGCCGATGCCCATGATCAGCCCGAAGGACAGCAGGCGCGTGCGCACCATCTTCCACACGCCGGCGTTCTTGTCTTCTGCCGGCGCGCGCCAGATGCGGTCCAGTGCGTCCTGCAGTTCGCGGAACACCGTGGTGGCGCCCAGCACCAGCAGCAGCAGGCCGGTGATGGTCGCCACGATACCTTCGGCCGGCTTGTTCACCGAGTTGAGCAGGCCCTGCACCGCCATTGCCCCCTGCTGCCCCATGAGCCCGGAGAGCTGCTCGAAGATGGCGCCGCGCGCCGCCGCCTCGCCGAACACCAGCCCGGCCACCGAGATCACGATGAGCAGCAGCGGCGCGATCGAGAACACCGTGTAGTAGGCCAGCGCCGCGCCCATGCTGGGAGCGTAGTCGTCCAGCCAGGACATGACGGCCTTGCGGCCAAGGCCCATGAGTCTGCTCGCATTCATGGCCCCAGTTTGCAGCCAAACGCGGATGCGGGTTAACGCGAGGCGGGTTAACGCTAGTTCGCGTCAACACAAGACATCGGGTTTCGCGGCCCTAGGGCCTTGCGGGGTGCTGTTTCTACGATTTGCCGGACCGTGCAGCACGCGATGCCGCCGGCGCCCACAGACCGCATCCAGACCCAAGGAGACACCGATGCTGCACGACCTTCCCGCCCGCCCCGAGACTGTGCATTGGGGCTACTTCGACGCCGCCCAGGCGCCCGCGCTGACAATCAAGAGCGGGGACTTCGTCCGCGCCGAAGCCGTCACCCACCACGCCGGCGATGCGCCCGAACTGATGATGGACGACGGGGTGCGCGCCATCTTCAAGGCCATTCCCGAGCATGACCGCAACCCGGGCGTGCACATCATGACCGGCCCCATCTACGTGGAAGGCGCCAAGCCCGGCGACATGCTGGAAGTGCGCTACCTGCAGATGATTCCGCGCTTTCGCTACGGCGCCAATGCCGCGGCCCACTGGGGCCAGCTCTACGACGACTTCCAGAAGGAGCGCATCACCATCTACGAGATGGACACCGCGTCCAACACCGCGCGCGCCCTGTACGGCTTCGACTACCCCGGCAAGATGGCCGTGCCCGGCAAGATCATCGACGACCGTGAATGCTGCCGCCAGCCGGCCCTGGCCGGCGTGCGCGTGCCGGTGCGTCCGCACCTGGGCACCGCCGGCGTGGCGCCCGACGCCAAGGGCCGCGTGACCACCATCACCCCCGGCCTGCACGGCGGCAACATCGACAACTGGCGCATCGGCGCCGGCGCCACCATGTACTACCCGGTGCAGGTGGACGGCGCGCTGTTCTCCATCGGCGATCCGCACATCTCGCAGGGCGACGGCGAGATCAGCGGCACCGCCATCGAGGCGTCGCTGAACGTGATGTTCCAGATCGTGCTGCGCAAGGACTTCCGCTTCCCCTCGCCGCTGCTGGAAACGCACGACTCGTGGATCGTCCACGGCTTCCACGAGGACCTGGACCAGGCCGGCAAGAACGCCGCACGCGACATGGTCACGCTGCTCACCGAGCACCAGGGCCTCTCGCGCGACGACGCGTACTCGCTCATGAGCGTGGCCTCCGACTTCGGCGTGACGCAGGTGGTGGACAGCACGCAGGGCGTGCACTGCACCATCTCCCGCAACATCTTCCCGCACCGGGACGAGAAGAAATAACAAGCAAGGAGACTCTCATGCACTACGTCTATGTCGGGCGCAACGAATGGGTTGCGCTGGTGGTGGGCCTGATCACGGGCACCCTCTACACCTGGCTGAACCTGCCGATTCCCGCGCCCAACGTGGCCGGCGGCATCTTCGCGATCCTGTTCACCTACATCGGCTACCTGATCGTGGGCGCGTTCCGCCGGACCGTGGCCTTCGGCGCGCCGCCCAGCGAGCGCTGAGCCCGCGCCACGCCGCTACGCAAATCACTCATCCAAAAACACAAGGAGAACGACATGGTTGAACTCGCGCTGGGCGCCACCGAAGGGCTGGCCGCTGCCGTGGGCCTGGTGACAGGCATTGTCTACACTGCGGTGCGTGCGCCCATACCGGCGCCCAACGTGCTGGGCGGCATCTTTGCCATCTTCGGCACCTTTGCCGGCTTCGTCCTGGTGGCGGCAATGCGGGGGCAGTTGCAGTTCGGTTAGCGCACCCTGCATGACCCGGGCCGCCCGGCCGGCGGCCCGGGTCATGCGCCAACAGGAGACGCCCGTGTCAGGAAGGCCAGAACTCCGGCAGCTGTCCTTTTCGACAGAAGCCTATCCGCAGCAAAGCCGCGATGCCGCGTGGCGCGACCAGCTCGGCGCCGCGCGGCTGCGCTGCGACAACATCAGGGCCGCAGAAGCGCTGCACGGGACCATCCAGTTCCGCGTGACGGCCGCCGGCATCGAGCTGGCCATCGTCGCCTCGGTGCCGCAGACCATCGCCCTGGACGCACAGGCGGCCGACGGCCTGCTGATGTGCATGCTGCTCGAAGGCACGGCCGAGCTGTGCATCGACGGCTCGAGCGAGCCGCTGTCGGCCGGCCAGCTGGTGTGCGTTCCGGGACTGGCGCGGTCCAGCCTGACCATTTCGACCGCGTTCCGGCTACTGGTCGTGCACATCGCGCCGGCGCTGCTGGCTTCGCGGATGGACCTGGCGCCGCCGGCCAGCGCAATGCGGATGCAGGGCGAGGCCAGTACGCTGCTCTCGCAGATCCTGCAGTCGGTGGCCGGCATCCTGGAGGCCGCGCCGGGCGACGACCCGCTGGTGCTGCAGCCCTTCGAGGGCATCGTCACCGAATCGCTCGCCGCCGCACTCACCGAATGCCGCCTGCAGGCCAGGCCCGACCGGCTGCAGGGCCGTGCATTCATGGCCCGCGTGGGCGACCTGATCCAGAAGAAGCTCGCCGATCCAGGCCTGAGCCTGTCCTCCATCGCGGCCGACCTGCAGGTGTCGGGGCGCTACCTGCAGAAGCTGTTCGAGAAGTCGGGCACCAACTTCTCGGCCTACGTGCGCACCACGCGCCTGGAGCACTGCCGCGCCGACCTGGCCAACCGGCACTATGACAAGCTGTCGGTGTCCGACATCTGCTTCCGGTGGGGCTTCAACGACCCGTCGCACTTCAGCCACGCCTTCCGCGAGCAGTTTGGCATGCCGCCCAGCGCCTACCGCGACCGGTCCGCGCAGACCCAGGCCAAGGACCCGGCCCGCAAGATCTCGCGGGGCCTGCCGGCCGGCGTGAAGTCCGCCGCACCGGCCGCCGGGGCGGCGCTGGCCTTCGGGCATGGCAGCGCGGCCTCGTCCGTGTCGACCAGCCATCCGCGCACCGACAACCTCAAGGACGGCAGCATCCTGGGTGCGCGCCACCACTGGGTGCATGCCACCGACAAGACCGTGCACTGGGGGTACCTCAGCCGCAACCTGCCGCCGGTGCTCACCGTCGAGTCGCACGACTATGTGACCATCGAGACGCTGACCCAGCATGCCGCCGACGACTGGGAGCGCATGGTCGAAGGCGACGTGGGTGCCGAGAGCGTGTTCCACTGGACGGCGACGCGCAAGAACGTCGACCGGCGCGGCGCCGGCCCCATCGATGCCTCCATCTACGGACGCGGCGCCGGCGAAGGCTTCGGCGTGCACATCTGCACCGGGCCCATCGCAGTGCGCGGCGCGATGCCGGGCGACGTGCTGGAGCTGCGCATCCTGGACATCCAGACGCGCCCCTGCGCCAACCCGCGCTACCCCGGCAAGGCCTACGGCAGCAACGCCGCCACGTGGTGGGGCTTTCACTTCCGCGACCTGGTGACCGAGCCGCGCGAGCGCGAGGTGGTGACCATCTTCGAGATCGACTGCGAGCGCGCCGACGGCACCGCCCGAGCGCTCTACAACTTCCGCTGGACGCCGCAGCGCGACCCCTTCGGCGTGGTGCACGACACCATCGACTATCCCGGCGTGCCGGTCGACCACAGCACCATCGAGAAGAACCACGAGGTGCTGCCGGGCGTGCGCATTCCCATCCGCCCGCACTTCGGGGTGATCGCGGTGGCGCCGGACCAGGACGGGCTGGTGGACTCCATTCCGCCCTCAACCTTTGCCGGCAACCTGGACAACTGGCGCATCACGCGCGGGGCCAGCGTGTTCCTGCGGGTGGCGGTGCCGGGCGCGCTGCTGTCCATCGGCGACCCGCATGCTTCGCAGGGCGACTCGGAGCTGTGCGGCACGGCCATCGAGTGCTCGCTCACCGGCGACTTCCAGCTCATCCTGCATCCGCGCGACAGGATCGCGCCGGACGCGGCCTTTGCCGACCTGAGCTATCCGCTGGTGGAAACACGGGACGAATGGATCCTGCACGGCTTCAGCCTGCCCAACCACCTGACTGAGCTGGGGCAGAAGGCGCAGAGCCAGATCTACATGAAGTCCACGCTCGACGACGCCATGCGCGACGCCTTCAGGAAGACCCGGCGTTTTCTCATGTCCGTCAAGGGCCTGAGCGAGGACGAGGCGGTCACGCTGATCTCGGTGGCGGTGGACTTCGGCATCACGCAGGTGGTCAACGGCAACTGGGGGGTGCACGCCATCATCCGCAAGTCGCTGTTCACGAAGGCATGAACAAGCCCACAGCGGCGGGGCAGGACAGCCTGCCCATGCTCCTGCTGCTGTGCCTGGCCGCGGGCTATGTGGATGTCATCGGCTACCTGCAGCAGAAGGTGTTCGCCGCCAACATGACCGGCAACACGGTGCTGGCGGTGATGTCGCTGGCGGTTCGCGACTGGGCCGGCGCCATCGAACGCGCCTCCACGCTGCTGGCCTTCTTCGCCGGCGCCACGGTCAGTGCGTTGCTGATGCGATGGCGGCGCGGCCGGTCCGGCCGGCTGTCGCTGTGGCTCGAGGTGGCGCTGCTGGCCGCCGCCTGCGCGCTGGACCCGAAGCGGCCCGAATGGCTGGGCCTGGTCACCTCCGCCATGGGCATCCAGGCCACGGTGCTGGTGCGGCACCGCCAGACCCCCGTCAGCACGGTGGTCGTGACCAACACCATCGCGCGGCTCGCGCCGCTGATGGTGGGCGGGATCGCGGGCGCGTCTGCGCAGCAGCGGTCGGAAGCCGGCCTGCTGGCGGCGAGCTGGGCCGCCTACGCGGCCGGTGCGCTGGCGGGCGCGCTGTCGACGCCGCCCCTGGGCCTGTGGGTGCTGGTGCCGGGCGCGGCGATGGTGCTGGTTGCCGCGCTGATGCCGCGGCGATGAATGGCGCACACAACACAGACGGCCCAGCGCGCAACTCGCCTACCGGGTGCCCTCTATGATCGCGCCATGCCAGCCCCGTCCGCCGATCTCCCGCCCGACGCGCGGGCCCGCCCCCAGTCCGTCGGCGAGATCTTCCGGACCTTCACCTGGATCGCCATGCAGGGCTTCGGCGGCGTGCTGGCCGTCATCCAGCGCGCCATCGTCGAGGACAAGCGCTGGCTCACGCCCGACGAGTTCATCGAGGAGTGGGCCGTGGCGCAGGTGCTGCCCGGCCCGAACGTGATCAACCTGGCCCTGATGCTGGGCGACCGCTATTTCGGCCTGCGCGGCGCGATGGCGGCGTTGGCCGGCATGCTGGCGCTCCCTACCCTGCTGATCGTGCTGCTCGCGCTGGTCTATGCGCAGCTGGCCGCACATCCGCAGGTGGCCGGCGCGCTGCGCGGCATGGGCGCAGTGGCCGCCGGCCTCATTGCCGCCACGGGCATGAAGCTGGTGCCGACACTGCGCCGCCATCCCCTGGGCCTGCGCGTATGCCTGGCGTTCGTGGCGCTGGTGTTCTGCGCCATCGCGCTGCTGCGCTGGCCGCTGGTGGCGGTGCTCGTTCTCTTCGGCGGCGTCAGCTGCGTCTGGACCTGGCGGAAGATCGGCCCATGAGCTTCCGCCCGGCCGCTCCGAAGGAAGCTCGCACCTACGTGCGAAGCACGGAGGTTTTCGAATGACCATCCACCTGGCCGCATCGGACTGGCTGGCGCTGCTGCTGCAGTTCATGTTCCTCTCGCTCATTTCCATCAGCGGCGCCATCACCACCGTGCCGGACATGCACCGCTACCTCGTGGCGCAGCAGGGCTGGCTCACCGATGCGCAGTTCAGCTCGTCGGTGGCCATCGCGCAGGCCGCGCCGGGCCCCAACGTGCTGTTCGTCGCGCTGATGGGCTGGAACGTGGGCATCAACGCGGCCGGCGGCATGGAAGCCGGCATGCGCGCCTGGCCCCTGGGGCTGGCCGGCCTGCTGGTCACGCTGGTGGGCATCATGCTGCCCAGCACCACCCTCACCTATTTCGCCACGCGCTGGGGCCACCGCAACCGCGAGCGGCGCGGCGTGCGCGCGTTCAAGCAGGGCATGGCGCCGGTGGTGATCGGCCTGCTGGGCGCCACCGCCTGGGTGCTGGCCGCCGGCAATGCCGCAGCCAGCAGCTCCGCCCCCTGGCACCTTTGGCTGCTGACGGCGGCGGCGGCATTGGTGGTGTGGCGCACGCGCATCCATCTGCTGTGGCTGCTGGGCGCGGGCGCCGTGCTGGGTGCGCTGGGCATCGTCTGAGCGCCAGATCGAAGACACTGGACACACGAGCAAGGAGCAATAGATTCATGGACATGCGACCCCTGGGCCGATCGGGCCTCCAAGTCTCCCCGCTGTGCTTCGGCGGCAATGTGTTCGGCTGGACCGTCGACGAGGCACTGAGCTTTCGCATGCTCGACGCCTGGGTCGACGCCGGCTTCAACTTCGTCGACACCGCGGATGTGTATTCGCGCTGGGTACCCGGCCACACCGGCGGCGAATCGGAAACCGTCATCGGAAAATGGCTGCGCCAGAGCGGCAAGCGCAATCGCGTGATGCTCGCCACCAAAGTGGGCAAGCCCATGGGCGAAGGCAAGGTGGGCCTCTCGCCGGCCTACATCCGCGAGGCGGTGGATGCCTCGCTGCGCCGCCTGAAGACCGACCACATCGACCTGTACCAGTCGCATGACGATGACCCGTCCGTGCCGCTGGAAGACACGCTGGGCGCCTTCGCCGACCTGGTCAAGGTGGGCAAGGTGCGGGCCATCGGCGCCTCCAACTACAGCGCGCCCCGGCTGGCGCAGGCGCTGGAAGTATCCCAGCGCGCCAAGCTGCCGCGCTACGAATGCCTGCAGCCGCTCTACAACCTGTACGACCGGGCGGCTTACGAGGCCGAACTCGAGCCGCTGTGCGTGCGCGAAGGCCTGGGCGTCATCAACTTCTATGCCCTGGCCTCGGGCTTTCTCACCGGCAAGTACCGCAGCGCCGCGGACGCCGCCAAGAGCCCGCGCGGCGGCAGCGCCACGGAAAAATACCTGAACCCGCGCGGCCTGCGCATCCTCGACGCGCTGGACAAGGCCGCGAAGCAGTACGCGAGCACGCCGGGGCAGATCGCCATTGCCTGGCAGGTGGCGCGCCCCTCCATCACCGCGCCCATCGCCAGTGCCACCTCGATGGGCCAGCTGAACGAGCTGATGGCCGCCGCGCAGCTGCAGCTGGACGCCGGCACCCTCGCCGCGCTCGACGCGGCAAGCGCGGAAACGCCAGCCGCCTGAAGCGGGCCGCCAACCAATGAGCACGCAGGACCCACTGGCGGCGCCCCGCCTCGAACACTTTGCCGACCTGCAGGTCGAGGTCGGCGCGCCGCAGGTGCTGGGGCAAGGCCCGCAGGGGCTGCGCCGCGTGGTGCCCATCCTGGGCGGCAGCGCGCAAGGCCACGGCTGGCGCGCGAAGGTGCTGCCCGGCGGCAGCGACTTCCAATGGATCGTGAGCGACACGCTGTCGCACCTGGACGCCCGCTATGGCCTGGAGACCGATGCCGGCGACCTGATCTACGTGCAGAACCGCGCGGTGCGCGCCGCGCCGGCCGAGGTCATGGCCCGGCTGCTGCGCGGCGAGCCGGTGGACCCGGCCAGCATCTACTTCCGCTGCAGCCCCAGCCTGGAAACCTCGAGCGCCGCGCTCCAATGGGTGAACGAGCGCATGTTCGTGGGTGCCGGCGTGCGGCACCCGGCCCAGGTGGTGATGCGCTTCTTCACCCTGCTTTGATGGCGCCCGCGGTGCGCTGGCGCAGCGCCTCGTAGAGGCACACGCCGCTGGCGACCGAGACGTTGAGGCTTTCCACCGCACCCACCATCGGGATGCTGATGAGCTCGTCGCAGCGCTTGCGCGTGAGCTGGCGCATGCCGGCGCCCTCGGCGCCCAGCACCAGCGCCACCGGGCGCTTCAAGTCGGCCTGGTAGAGCGTGCCCGGCGCGTCGTCGCTGGTGCCCACGCACCAGATGTTGCGCTCCTGCAGTTCGCCCAGCGTGCGCGCCAGGTTGGTCACCATGAAGTACGGCACCGTCTCGGCCGCGCCGCTGGCCACCTTGGCCACGGTGGCGTTGATGCCGGCCGCGTGGTCCTTGGGCGCGATCACCGCATGGGCGCCCGCGCCGTCCGCCACGCGCAGGCAGGCGCCGAGGTTGTGCGGATCGGTCACGCCGTCCAGCACCAGCAGCAAGGGCATGGTGCCCGCGGCTTCGAGCGACTCGAGCAGCTCGTCGAGCGAATGGGCCTGCGCCACCGGATTCACGCGCGCGGCCACGCCCTGGTGGCCGTGGCTGCCGGCCAGCTTGGCCAGCCGCAGGCCGTCGGCCTCGATCAGCCGCACGCCGGCCTCCTGCGCGCGGGCCATGAACTGCTTCATGCGCGCGTCGCGCCGGGTCGCATCGAACAGCACCTCGATCACCGACTCCGGTGCCGTCTTGATGCGCACGCCCACGGCATGGAAGCCGAAGATCACTTTGGGGGAAGACATGCCCCGATTATCGACGGGCCGTCAAACCTCGATTTCGTCGCCGGTCACCACGCGGCCGGCCTCGATGGTCACGCGGTGCTCGCATTGCGCCGCGATGCTGCGGTCGTGCGTGACCAGCACGAGCGTGGTGCCCAGTTCGCGGTTGAGGTCGAACATGAGCCGCATGACCTGCTCGCCGGTGGCGAAGTCGAGGCTGCCGGTGGGCTCGTCGGCCAGCAGCAGCGCCGGCTGGACGACAAAGGCACGGGCCAGCGCCACGCGCTGCTGCTCGCCGCCCGACAGCACCTTCGGATAGTGGCCCAGGCGCTGGCCGAGGCCGACGCGGCCCAGCATGTCGGCGGCGGTCTTGCGCGCGTCCTTGCGGCCCGCCAGCTCCAGCGGCAGCATCACGTTCTCGAGCGCGGTGAGGTTGCCCAGCAGCTGGAAGCTCTGGAACACGAAACCCACCTTCTGCGCGCGCAGGGCGGCGCGCTCGTCCTCGTCGATGGCGAACAGGTCCTGCCCCGCCAGGCGCACCGTGCCGCGCGTGGGTGTATCCAGGCCGGCGATGATCGACAGCAGCGTGCTCTTGCCCGAGCCCGAAGCGCCCACGATGGCGGCGGTCTGGCGGGCGCCGAGCGTGAAGTGGATGTCCTGCAGAATGTCCAGGGTGCCGGTGGAATCGGACACCGACTTGAAAACATGCTCGACGGCCACAATTGCGTCGTCAGGCGAACGCACAGCGACAGAAGGATTTGGCGACATGAATGTTCTTGGGCTGAAGGTGGAACGCCGCGACTTTATCGTGGCCGGCGCCATGGCCGCCCTGCTGGCGGGGTTACCCCTTTCATCCAAGGCGCAGCAAGCGGCGGCCGCAGCGCCCGGCGCGGCGGGCAAGCGCGGCGCGGTGATCCTGGTGGTGGGCGATTCCCTCAGCGCCGAATACGGCCTCAAGCGCGGCGAAGGCTGGGTGTCCCTGCTGGAAAAGCGCATGGCCGACCAGCGCATCGCGGCCTCGGTGGTCAACGCCAGCATCAGCGGCGACACCACCTCGGGCGGCCGCTCGCGCCTGCCGGCCCTGCTCGCGCAGCACAAGCCCACGCATGTGATCCTGGAGCTGGGCGGCAACGATGCGCTGCGCGGCCTGCCGCTCAAGAGCACGGAAGACAACCTGAACCAGATGACCCGCGCCGCGCAGGCGGCCGGCGCGAAGGTGCTGCTGGTGGGCATGCAGGTGCCGCCCAACTACGGCGGCGACTACACCCGCAAGTTCGAGGCCTTGTTCCAGTCGGTGGCCGCGGCCAACAAGGCGGCGCTGGTGCCCTTCCTGCTCAAGGGCGTGGCCGATGCGCAGGAGGCGCCGGCGCTGTTCCAGGCCGACCGCATCCACCCTGCTGCCGTGGCGCAGCCAAGGATGCTGGACAACGTCTGGCCGGAGTTGAAGAAGCTTCTTTGACCGCCGCCGGATTCACCCGTTCTTGGTGGGGGTCTCCGGAACGGTGGGTGGATCGTGCTCCAGCGAAGCCACGTCGGTCTCGGGATCATCCGGAGCAAGGCCAGGGCTGCTGATGCCAAGCTTGCGATCCGCTTTGGCTCGCAGCTTCTCTTCCTTCTTCCTCTTCTTGGCAAGCTCCTTCTGGCGCTTCTCGTAGCCGTAATTCGGTGTAGCCACAGCATCTCCTTGAAATTCCCGTTACGGGCAACGGCATGACCACAATGTAAGCGATACGGTTCAAGGCCAGCGCGTTTGGCTGGCCGCCTGTTGCTCAATCTGGCTCGGAAAGCGTGGCCAGGGCCTGCTCCAGGTCGGCCTGCAGGTCTTCCACCGCCTCCAGGCCGATCGAGAAGCGCACCAGCGTGCCCTTGTGGGGCCACTGCGCCACCTTCGGGTCGCGCATGAGGCCGATGTCGTAGGGCACCACCAGGCTGATCGGCCCGCCCCACGAGTAGCCCAGCTTGAACAGCCGCAGCGCGTCGCAGAAGGCATCGACCTGCTCGGTGCCATAGCGGGCGTCGAACACCACCGAGAAGAGGCCCGCAGCCGCGCCGTCGGCACCGCACAGCGCGCGCCAGTTCTCGTGGCCGGGCGAGCCTTCCAGCGCCGGGTGCAAGACCTGGGCGATCTCGTCGCGCCGCGACAGCCAGCCGGCCAGCACACGGGCGCATTCGTCGTGGGCCCGGTAGCGCAAGGCAATGCTGGGCAGGGAGCGCATCACCTCCTGCACGTCGTCCACGCCCACCCCCAGGCCCAGGCGCATGTGCGTCAGCTTGAGCTTCAGGTGCAAGGCCGGGTCCCGGGTAATGACGCTGCCCATCAGCACGTCGCCGCCGCCGCTGGGGTACTTGGTGAGGGCCTGCGCCGAGATGTCAACGCCCTCCCCGTCGCCTTCGAGGTCGAAGGGGTTGAAGGCGATGCCCGTGCCCCAGGTGTTGTCCAGCGCGCAGACCACGCCCCGCGCCCGGCACAGGCGCACCAGCGCAGGCAGGTCCGGAAACTCCATGGTCACCGAGCCCGCGGCTTCGAGCCACACCAGCCGGGTCTTGTCACCCAGCTTGGCGGCCAGGTCGCCCGGGTTCATCGGATCGTACAGCCGGTGCGTGATCCCGAAGTTGGCGAGCTCGCCCGCGGCCAGCGCCTTGTTCGGACCGTAGACGTTGTCGGGCAGCAGCACCTCGTCGCCGGTCTTGAGCAGCGCCAGCGACACCAGCGAGATGGCGGCCAGCCCGCTGGGCGCCAGCAGGCACTCGGTGCCGCCTTCCAGCGCGGCCAGGCGCTCCTCCAGCATGAAGGTGGTGGGGGTGCCGTGCAGGCCATAGGTGTAGCCGGCCTTGCTGCGCCAGTCGCGGGCGCGCATGGCGGCAACGTCGGCAAAGAAAACGGTCGAGGCCTTGTAGACCCCGGGCTGAGGTGCCCCGAAGCGCTCGGGCGGCGTGTAGGGATGATGAATCAGGTCGGTGATGGGCTTGCTCATGGCCCGATGCTAGCTCGCGCGCAGAATTGGGGGCATGCACCTGATGCGTTCGCCCGCCCGGCTGGTGCGCCTGCGCCCCTTCGTGCAGGCGCTGTGGGCGAGCGAGCCCGCAGCCGGCGACTGCGTGCGGCCCGGCGCCCGCGAGCATGTGCTGCCCACCGGTGCCATGCACCTGGTCTTTCGCCTCTCGGGTCCGCCGCTGCGCCTGTTCGATGGCGACCACGACCTGGCGGGACACAGCGCCGGCGGCCATGCCCTGGTCGGCGGGCCGCGGGAACGCTTCTACCTGCGCGACGTGTCGCAGCCCTGCGCATCGGTCGGGGTGCTGCTGCAGCCTGGCGCGGCCTTGCCGCTGCTGGGCGCCCCGGCAGACGCCCTGGCCGGGTGCCACACGCCGCTGGGCGACCTGTGGGGCGCGCAGGCCGGCCTCGCGCTGGAGCGCCTGCAGGAAGCCGGCAACCTGGAAGCCCGCCTGGACCTGTTCGAATCGCTGCTGCTCCAGCGACTGGGCGACAGCTTCCACGGCCTGCACCCTGCCGTGGCCCAGTCGCTGGCACCGCTGGGCCTGGGGACGCTGCGCGTGCGCGAGCTGGCCGAGCGCAGCGGCTACAGCCATCGGCGCTTCATCGACCTCTTCCGCGCCGCGACGGGCCTGGCGCCCAAGGCCTATGCGCGCGTGCAGCGGCTGGGCCGGGTGCTCGATCTGGCCGGCGATGCGCAACGCGGCTGGGCCGACATTGCGGACGAGGCCGGATTTTCCGACCAATCGCACCTGACGCGCGAATTCGGCGAGATTGCCGGCCTCTCGCCGCAGGCATGGCGGCGTGTTGCGAGCGCCGGCACGCCGCGGCACGTGCCGCGCTGAAACACCCCTTCAATTTTCTGCAAGACGCGCCCGGCCGGCCTGCCGACAATGGCCGCATCACCGCTTTGCAAGAGGACCCGCGACATGGCAACCCGAGAGATGTACCCCTACATTTGCGTCAACGACGGCCAGGCCGCCGTCGACTTCTACACGCGCGTCTTCGGCATGACCGAGAAATTCCGGCTCACCGAGCCGGGCGGCCGCATCGGCCATGTGGAACTGGACTTCGGCGGCAGCACGCTGATGGTGTGCGAGGAGTTTCCGGAGTACGGCATCCGCAGCCCCAAGTCGGTGGGCGGCACCTCCGTCACCATCCACCTGCATGTGGACGATGCGGACGCCGTGGTGGAGCGCGCGCTGGCCGAAGGCGCGATCATCCACATGCCCCTGGCCGACCAGTTCTACGGCGAGCGATCGGGCAGCTTCTTCGATCCCTTCGGGCACCGGTGGAACGTCGGCCACCACATCGAGGACCTCACGCCGCAGGAAATGCAGCGCCGCTACAACGAGAACCCCGACTGCTGAAAAACTGCGCGGGCAGAAAAAGAAAAGGCGCGGACTCGCCGCGCCTTGGGTTCAACGCTCGGCGCGCCAGGCGCCGAATGCTGTCAGACCGACCACTTCTCGATCAGCTTCTGCGGACGCAGGTTGTCGTAGTGCTCGAAGGGCTGGTGGATCCAGGGGTTGGTCGGCAGGAATTCCACCGAATAGTCGGCCGTGAAATTCGACAGGCCCTTGGTCCACAGCACCGCGCTGCGCAGCTCGGTGATGGGCTTGTACTTGGTGCGCAGCAACTCGACCACCGCATTGAGCGTGTGGCCGGAGTCGGCCAGGTCGTCCACCAGCAGCACGCGGCCGGCGATCTCGCCCTTGGGCGTGGTGATGTAGTGGGCAATGTCCAGGTGGCCCTGCACCGTGCCGGCCTCGGCGCGGTACGAGCTGGTGGACATGATGGCCAGCGGCTTGTCGAAGATGCGCGAGAGCACGTCGCCCGGGCGCATGCCGCCGCGGGCCAGGCACAGGATGTTGTCGAACTCCCAGCCGGACTGGTGCACCTTGATCGCCAGCTTCTCGATCAGGTTGTGGTATTCGTCGTAGCTAACGTAGAGGTGCTTGCCGTCTTCGGTCAACATGTTGGTGGGGCTCCGGTGGTGGTTGCGAGCGAAGTTTGAGAAAAGTCAGTCTGCCAGGAAGGGGTGGCGCATCATGATGGTGTGATCCCGGTCCGGGCTGGTGGACACCACGTGGATCGGCACACCGGTCACCTGCTCGATGCGCTGCAGGTACAGGCGCGCATTCACGGGCAGCTTGTCGTACTGGGTGACGCCCACGGTGCTGTCGCTCCAGCCTTCCAGCGTTTCGTACACGGGCGTGCAGCGCTCGATCTCGTCAGCGCCCAGGGGCAGGATGTCGGTGTATTCGCCGTCGAGCATGTAGCCGGTGCACAGCTGCAGCTCCTTCAGGCCGTCCAGCACGTCCAGCTTGGTGATGCACAGGCCCGACAGGCCGTTGACCTGCGCCGAGCGCTTGAGCAGCGCCGCGTCGAACCAGCCGCAGCGGCGGCTGCGCCCGGTGGTCACGCCCTTCTCGGCACCCACGGTGGAGAGGTGGTAACCCACGGTGCCGGGCGTCGCCCAGTCGAGCTCGGTGGGGAACGGACCGCCGCCCACGCGGGTGCAGTAGGCCTTGGTGATGCCCAGCACGTAGTGCAGCAGGCCAGGGCCGACGCCCGCGCCGGCGGCGGCATTGCCGGCCACGCAGTTGCTGGAGGTGACGTAGGGGTAGGTGCCGTGGTCCACGTCCAGCAGCGTGCCCTGCGCGCCTTCGAACAGCAGGTTTTCGCCGTTGCGGTGCGCCTCGTTCAGTTCGCGCGAGACGTCGGCCACCATCGGCAGCACGACCTCGGCGTGGCGCATGGCCTCGTTGTAGACGGCGTCGAAGTCCAGCGCCTGCGCACCCAGCACTTCCACCAGCACGTGGTTGTGCAGGTCGAGCAGCACGCGCAGCTTGGCGGCGAAGCGCTCGGGGTGCTTCAGGTCCTGCACGCGCAGCGCGCGGCGGGCGATCTTGTCTTCGTAGGCCGGGCCGATGCCGCGGCCGGTGGTGCCGATCTTCTCGATGCCGCCCTTCTCGCGATAGGCTTCGCGCGCCACGTCCAGCGCGGCGTGGAACGGCAGGATCAGCGGGCAGGCCTCGCTGATGCGCAGGCGCGAACGCACCTCGACGCCGGCCTTTTCCAGGCCTTCCATCTCTTCGATGAGCTTGGCCGCCGACAGCACCACGCCGTTGCCGATGTAGCACTTCACGCCCGGGCGCATGATGCCGCTGGGAATGAGGTGCAGCGCGGTCTTCACGCCGTTGATGACCAGCGTGTGGCCCGCGTTGTGGCCGCCCTGGAAGCGGACCACGCCCTGGGCGCTCTCGGTCAGCCAGTCGACCAGCTTGCCCTTGCCCTCGTCGCCCCACTGGGTGCCGACGACGACCACGTTTCTTCCGGTGGTTGCGCTCATGTTCATTCCAATTGCTTTGCTGTTCAGATGGGTTTCACGTTCCATTGGCCGCCCTGCTCGACGAGCTCGCGGTCGCAATGGAATTCGTCGATCTCGCTGTCGTGGCCGGGCAGCACACACACCACGGTCTCGCCCTTGGCGCGCAAGGCGGCAATGGCGTCGCGCAGGCCTGCAGCGTCGCGCCACGGCGCACGGATGGCCGCGCGCAGCGGACGGGCCGGCAGCACGCCGACCAGCTCGCGAACGTCGAGGCTGAAGCCGACGGCAGGACGGTTGCGGCCGAACACGGCGCCCACCTCGTCGTAGCGGCCGCCGCGCACCAGCGCATCGGCCGCGCCGGGCACGTAGATGCCGAAGCGGATGCCGCTGTAGTAGGCATAGCCGCGCATGTCGGCCAGGTCGAAGCTGATGCTGGCGCCATGGAGGTAGTGCGCGACCTTGCGCAGTTGGGCCAGCGAATCCTCGATGCCGGGGACGCCGGCCAGGGCCTTCTGCGCCTCGTCCAGGACCTTGGCATCGCCGAAGAGCTGCACCAGCGCCTGCAGGCCGTTGCGAGAGGCGGCCGGGAAGCCCGCGGTCAGTTCACGCAGGCTGCTCGCGTCCTTGGCGGCCAATGCCGCATGCACTTGGGCCACCACCGCTGCGTCGTTCGTGGCGCCAGCCAGCAGCGCACGCTCGATGCGGGCGTCGGCCAGGTCGACCACGGCGCCCTCGTGGATGCCGGCGGCCTGCAGGCAGTCCAGCGCCAGGCGCAGGCTTTCGATATCGGCCTCGATGCCGGCATGGCCGTAGATCTCGGCGCCGAACTGCAGCGGCTCGCGGGTGGCATGCGGGCGGTCGGGCCGCGCGTGCAGCACCGGGCCGCAGTAGCAAAGCCGGGTCACGCCCTGGCGGTTGAGCAGGTGGGCGTCGATGCGGGCCACCTGCGGCGTGGTGTCGGCGCGCAGGCCCATGGAGCGGCCCGACAGCTGGTCGACCAGCTTGAAGGTCTGCAGGTCGAGCGCCTCGCCGGTGCCCGACAGCAGCGACTCCAGGTGCTCCAGCAGCGGCGGCATCACCAGCTCGTAGCCGTAGCCGCGGGCGGTGTCGAGGAGTTGGCGTCGGAGTTCCTCGATGTGGCGTGCCTCCGAGGGCAGCACATCGGCAATGTGATCCGGGAGGACCCAGGCAGACATGTCAGGGGCGAAGGAACGAATGTCCCAGGCTGTTAAAACAGGGATTTTACAGGCCCCGTTACACGCACCTCACCCAACGAGCCAAAGAAGGAGCAATCCAAGGGCGATGCTGCAGAGGCCGAAGAAGCGCAGCTGCCCGTCGCGCAACTGCAGCAGCTGCGAAAAGCCGCGGCGCCAGCGGCCGGGCGACAGGAAGGGCAGGAGCCCTTCGATGACCAGGACCAGCGCGAGCGCGCTCCAGAAGACTTCGCTGCTCACGCCCCGCCCGCCGCTGGTCTGCGATGGCCCCGGCCGCCCGGGTCAGCGACGCGGCGCAGCCGCACCCGGGCCCTGCATGGCGCGGAAGAAATCGCTGCCCGACGGGTCGAGCACCATCACGTCGCCCTTCTTGTTGAAGCTCTGCTTGTAGGCCTCGAGGCTGCGATAGAACTGCGCGAACTGCGGGTCGCGGCCGAAGGCCTCGGCATAGATGCCGGCAGCCTGGGCGTCGCCCTGGCCCTTGATGGCCTGCGCATCGCGATAGGCGTTGGCCACGATCACCTCGCGCTGGCGGTCGGCGTCCGCGCGGATCTTCTCGCCTTCGGCAATGCCGGTGGAGCGCAGCTCGTTGGCCACGCGCTTGCGCTCGGCCTCCATGCGGCGGTAGACCGATTCGGTGATGGCCTCGACATAGTCCACGCGGGTGATGCGCACGTCCACCACGTCGATGCCCCAGGGCTTGCTGCCCTTGACCACTTCCAGCACCTCGCGCTGCACGTCGGCCATCAGGGCCTCGCGGCGCACCGAGATCAGGTCGCGCACGGTGCGCTTGTTGATGTTCTCCTGGAAGGCGTTGCGCATCACCCGGTTGAGCTGGTTGGCGCCCGCGTTCTCGTCCAGGCCGACGTTGCGGATGTAGGCCTGCGGATCGGTGATGCGCCAGCGCACGTACCAGTCGATGACCACGCGCTGCTTCTCGGCAGTGAGCATGGGCTCGGGGTCCACGCTGGCCAGGGTGAGCAGGCGCTTGTCGATGTACGACACATTCTGGAACGGCGGCGGCAGCTTCCAGTTGAGGCCGGGCTCGGTGATGACTTCCTTGATCTGGCCCAGGGCGTAGACCACGCCGAACTGGCGCTGGTCGACCACGAAGAGGGTCGAGCTCAGCACGACCAGCGCGATGAGGAAGGAGGTGGCAATGAATCCGATTCTGTTCATGTCAGGCTTTTCTTCTTCTGGTGCTGCGGGCCTTCAACGCACGTCCCGGTCGCGCGAGCGGCCGTCGCGGGCGCGCGGGTCGCCGCCCGGCGCCACCAGGGAGCTCTGGGGCGGCGTGGCACCGGCCACGCTGGCCGGGGGCGCATCGGCCGGCGCGCCCACGTTGGCGTTGGTGCCCGTCATCTGCATCAGCTTGTCCAGCGGCAGGTACAGCAGGTTGGAGCCTTGCTTGGAATCGACCAGCACCTTGGTGGTGTTGCTGTAGATCTGCTGCATGGCGTCCACGTACATGCGGTCGCGCGTGACCTGCGGCGCCTTCTGGTACTCGGCCAGCACCTGGCCGAAGCGCTGGCCGTCACCCTGGGCCTGCGCCACGATGCGGGCCTTGTAGGCTTCGGACTCTTCCTTCAGGCGCGACGCGGTACCGGTGGCGCGCGGCACCACGTCGTTGGCGTAGGCCTGGGCCTCGTTCTTGGCGCGCTCGCGCTCCTGGCCGGCCTTGAGCACGTCGTCGAAGGCCGCCTGCACCTGCTCGGGCGGACGCACGCCGCCCTGCTGCAGGTTGATGCCCACCACTTCCACGCCCACCTTGTAGCGGTCGAGGATGGTCTGCATGAGGGTGCGCACGCGCGGGGCGATCTGGTCGCGCTCCTCGGCCAGCGCCGCGTCCATCTTCATCTTGCCCACCACTTCGCGCACGGCCGTCTCGGCCACCTGGATCACGGCTTCGGCGGGGGCCTTGCTCTCGTACAGGTAGGCACGCGCATCGCTCAGGCGGTATTGCACGGCGAACTTGATCTCGACGATGTTCTCGTCCTCGGTGAGCATGGCCGACTCGCGCAGGCCGGTGGAACGCACGATGGAGTCGCGGCCCACGTCCGCCGAGCGGATCTGCGTCACCACCACCATCTCGTGGCGCTGGATCGGGTACGGCAGGCGCCAGTTGAAGCCTGCGCCCACGGTCGACTTGTAGCGGCCGAACTGGGTGATGACCGCCTGCGAGCCTTCCTGCACGATGAAGAAGCCCGTGCCCAGCCAGATCAGCAGGGCCACCACGGCCACCAGGCCCAGGCCGAAGCCGGCGTTCTTCATGTCCGGCTTGTAGCTGCCGTTGCCGCCATTGCCGCCGTTGCCGCCCAGGGGCGACTGGCCGCCGCCCCGGCCGCCGAACAGGCCACCGAGCTTGCGGTTGAAATCGCGCCAGAGTTCGTCCAGGTCGGGCGGACCCTGGTTGGGGCCCTGGCCACGGGGGCGTTCCGGCGGTGCGGGCGGGCGGCCCGAGGGCTCGTCGGGACGCTGGCCGTTGGGACGATCGCCTTCGGATCCTCCATCCTCACCGCGCCCCCAGCGGCCGTCGTTCAGATTGAACATGCCGCGGAATCGACTCCACAGTGGCTTAGCAATCATTCGCTTTCTTTTCTTCTCATGGAAATTCAGTGGCGCCGATTGTGCCAATCAATGCACGGCCCCATGCAAAGGCGCAGTGTCCGCAAGGGACATCTGCTGCACGCTGGCCTCGGAGCGGCGCGCCAGCTCCTCGCGCAGCGCCGGCAGCCCTTCGCCGGTGCGGGCGCTGAGGAAGACGCGGTCAACCTGGGTGCCGTCGACTTCCACCGTGTCCGCCAGGCGCAGCGGCCGCTGCGGGGCCTCGATGGCGTCGAGCTTGTTGAACACCAGCAGTTGCGGGATGCTGCCGGCACCGATCTCCTCCAGCACGTTCTGCACCTCGGCCATCTGCTCGGGATGGTGGGGGTTGGCGGCATCGACCACGTGCAGCAGCAGGTCGGCATCCACCGCCTCCTGCAGCGTGGCCTTGAAGGCATCGACCAGCCCGTGCGGCAGCTCGCGAATGAAACCCACGGTGTCGGAGATGGAGGCCTGCCCCGCGCCCTCGCCCAGGTAGAGATGGCGGGTGGTGGTGTCCAGCGTGGCGAACAGCTGGTCGGCCGCGTAGGCCCGCGCTTTCACCATGGCATTGAAGAGCGAGGACTTGCCGGCGTTGGTGTAGCCCACCAGCGAGATCTTGAAGGCGCCGCGCCGCTCGCGCTGGCGGCGCTGCGTGCCGCGCTGGCGCTGCACCTTGGCCAGGCGCTCGCGGGTGCGCTTGATGGCCTCGCCGATCATCCGGCGGTCCAGTTCGATCTGCTTTTCGCCCGGGCCGCCGCGCAGGCCGAAGCCGCCGGTCTGGCGTTCCAGGTGGGACCACCGGCGCACCAGCCGCGTGCTCAGGTACTGCAGGCGGGCCAGTTCGACCTGGAGCTTGCCCTCGTGGCTTCGCGCGCGCTGGGCGAAGATCTCCAGGATGAGGAAGGTGCGGTCGTAGACGGCCAGCCCAATGGCCCGCTCGAGGTTGCGCTGCTGGGCCGGGCTCAGGGCCTGGTCGAAGATGACTTCGCTGGCGCCATGCATCTGCGCCAGTTCGCGTATTTCGTCCGCCTTGCCGCTGCCCACGAACAACGCGGCATCGGGTGCCTTGCGTTTGCAGGTGAGGCGCTCCACCGGCGTGAGGCCGGCGGTCTGGGCGAGCAAGCCGAGTTCTTCGAGCTCGCTGTCGAAATGAGGGAGACCGAAATCGACGCCGACGAGTACTGCGGCGCCTTCTTGTTGTTGAGGGGTGTGTTCAGACAAGCGGAGTAAGACCGTTCAGGAAACGCGGCGCCCTGGTCAGAGGGGGCCGCGCCGTGCCGGTCAGGAGGCCGCGTCGTCGCTCTCGTTGGTCGAGAAGTTGACCGCGCGTCCCGGCACGATGGTGGAGATTGCGTGCTTGTAGACCATCTGGGTCACCGTGTTGCGCAGGAGGACGACGTACTGGTCGAAGGACTCGATCTGGCCTTGCAGCTTGATGCCGTTGACCAGATAGATCGACACCGGCACGTGCTCACGGCGCAGGGTGTTCAGGAATGGGTCTTGAAGAAGCTGCCCTTTGTTGCTCACGATATTCTCCGTGTTCAAGAGGTTGTTGTTGGATAGCTAACCTTAACACACGGCTTCCGCACCGCAGCACGGCAAGCCAATGGCCTTGGAAAAATAAAGGCACTCGGGCTGCGGAACCTTCCGCCCGCCGCGCGCTCGCAGGCGCCCCTGCCCTACTCGTCCTTGTCAGCGTACGGATTGTGCGAGGTCTTGAACTCGATCCGCAAGGGCGTGCCGACCAGGTCGAACTCCTTGCGGAAGCGCCCCTCGAGAAAGCGCTTGTAAGCATCGGTGACGTGCTCCAGCGAATTGCCGTGGATCACGATTACGGGCGGGTTCATGCCGCCCTGGTGCGCATAGCGCATCTTGGGGCGGAACATGCCGCTCTTCTTGGGCGTCTGGAACTGGACGGCCTCCTGCAGCACGCGGGTCAGCACTGGCGTCGACATCTTGCGCGTGGCGCCCTTGTGGGCCTGGGCGATGGACTGCCACAGCGGGCCCAGCCCCTGGCGCTTGGTGGCCGAGATGAAATGCAGCGAGGCGAACTTGAGGAAGGCCAGCCGGGTCTCGATCTGGCGGTGCAGCTGCTCGCGCTGGTAGCTGTCCACCGCGTCCCACTTGTTGATGGCCAGCACCACCGCACGCCCGCTTTCCAGGATGTAGCCGGCGATGTGGGCGTCCTGGTCGGTCACGCCCTGGGTGGCGTCCAGCAGCAGGAGCACCACGTTGGCCGACTCGATGGCCTGCAGCGTCTTGACCACCGAGAATTTCTCGATGGCCTCGAACACCTTGCCCTTGCGGCGCAGGCCGGCGGTGTCGATCAACTCGAAGCGCTGGCCGTTGCGCTCGAAGGGCACCGAGATCGCGTCGCGCGTGGTGCCTGCCAGGTCGAAGGCCACCAGGCGCTCCTCGCCCAGCCAGGTGTTGATGAGGGTCGACTTGCCCACGTTGGGCCGGCCGGCCACCGCCAGGCGGATCGGCCGGGTGGCGTCGTCTTCCTCGTCGTCTTCCTCGGGTTCCTGGAGATTGAGCGGCTCCAGCGCCAGGTCGATCAGGTCGCGGATGCCCTGCCCGTGCGCGGCCGACACGGCATGCACCTCGCCAAAGCCCAGTTCGTAGAAGTCGACCAGCTTGGCGCTGCTCTTCATGCCCTCGGCCTTGTTGGCCGCCAGCAGGCAGGGCTTGCCCAGCCGGCGCAGTTCGTTGGCAATGTCGTGGTCCTGGGCGGAAATGCCGTCGCGTGCGTCCACCACGAAGATCACGACGTCCGCCTCGGCCACGGCCTGGCGGGTCTGCTTGGCCATCTCCTTGAAGATGCCGCTGCCCGCGTCGGGCTCGAAGCCGCCGGTATCGATGACGATGTACTCGTGCTTGCCGGCCCGGCCGTTGCCGTAGTGGCGGTCGCGCGTGAGGCCGGCAAAGTCGGCCACGATCGCATCACGCGTCTGCGTGAGGCGGTTGAATAGCGTCGACTTGCCCACATTGGGCCGACCGACCAGTGCAATGACCGGTTTCATGCGCGAACTTTCAAGCAAAGACTCACTCGGGGCGGTAGCCGAAGACCCCGCCCTTGCGGGTGACCACCACCACGGTGTTGGCCGCCAGGACCGGATCGGCCGCGATGGCCGAGCCGTCCGGCGACACGCGGTTCACCGCCGAGCCGTCTTCACGATTGAGGAACAGCACCTGCCCGGTGCCTTCACCCAGGATCAGCGTGCGGCCCACCGCCAGGGGCGCGGTCAGGCTGCGGTATTTGTAGGCATCGACGCTCCACAGGCGTTCTCCGTCGCTGCGGCGCCAGGCCGTGACGATGCCATTGGATTCGGTGCCGTAGAGCGCGCGCTCATCGCCGCTCAGGCCATCGGAGCCCTGGGCGGTCTTGGTCCACAGCAGCACGCCGCGGCTGGCGTCCACGCATCCGATGGTGGCCATGTAGGCACGCGCACACAGCGTGTTGTCGAGGCGGCTGACCGTGCCGGTCAGGTCCACCAGGCGCTCGACGTCGTTGGTGCCGCGCGGCGAGGCGATGGGCGCCTCCCAGCGGGACGAGCCGTTGGCCGGGTTCATGCCGACCAGGCGCCCGCCCACGCCGGCCACCAGCGTGTCGCCAACCGCCAGCATCACGCCGGGGCGCTTGAGCACCAGGTTGTCGCCGGTGCGCGTCTGGGTCCACAGGCGCCGACCGCTCTGGCCGTCCCACGCGGTGGTGGTGCGGTCGGCGGTCTGCACGAAGATGCGGCGGCCGGCCACCAGCGGCGGCGTGAAGGTTTCGGCCGTGAGCTTCTGCTTCCACAGCACCTTGCCGTTCTGCAGCGCGACCAGTTCGTTCTCGTTGGTGACAACGGCGGCGATCGTGCCATCGCTGCCCACGCCGGCCAGGATGGGTGTGTCGACCTTGGCGCGCCACATCTCCTTGCCGTTGCGCGCGTCGATGGCGACCACGGTGCCGTTGCTGCCGGCCACCGTGACCACATCGCCCGAGACATTGGCCACCAGCGCAAAGCCGACGGGCGCCGCCTGGATGCTCCAGGCCAGGCGCACGCCCAGCACTTCGGCCTTGGGCGGCAGTTCGGCCGGCTTGGGCTTGGAGCTGCCGCAAGCCGCCAGGGCGACGATCGACGCGGCCAGGGCCACGCCGCGCATGATGCGCACGCTGGCCGGCACGAAACGCTGGAGATTCATGTTGCGAGACCCTGAGATCGTTCTTCTTGATTACTTGGCCGAAGCCACGGGCGCCTTGAGCGACTGCGGATCGACGCCCACGGCATTGAGCTTGATTTCCACCAGGCGGCGGTAGTCGGATCCCAGCTCGAAGCCGTTCCAGGCTTGCTGATAGGCCGCCTTGGCCTCCTCGCGCTTGCCCTGGGCCAGGTAGATGTCGCCCTTGCGGTCGGCCACCAGCGCCTCGAATTCCTTGGGCACCGGCGCGGCCAGTTGCTTGAGCGCCTCGTCGTAGGACTTGCCGTCCATCAGCTCGCCCGCCAGGCGCAGCCGTGCGATGGCCTGGTAGCCGGGGTCGACGGCCTTGTCGGCCACCCAGGCCAGCGCCGCGCGGGATGCCTCGGCATTGCCCTTGTCGTGCAGCGCCTTGGCGGCGAGCAATCCGGCCTGCTGCGCGTACGCGGTGCTGCCGAACTTGTCCTTCATGTCGGCCAGGGCGCGCTCGACGCGCGTCATGTCGCCGGCCTCGGCGCCGCGCTGCAATTCGTCGTAGAGCGCCGCGGCACCGGCCGCCTTGTTGCGCTGCCAGTACTGCCAGCCGTTCCAGCCGGCGAAGGCCAGGGCCAGCACCACCACGACCGTGGTGATCAACGTGCCGTAGGTGTTCCAGAAATGCTTGAGCTGGTCGAGCTGTTCCTGTTCTTCGAGATCGAGATGGGTAGCCATTCGGTGTATCAGTCCTTGGGAGCCGAGGATTGTAGGTGGGCCGCCAGTGCGGCAAGTTCCGCCAGCGGATGCGCGCGCTGCTCGCCCTTGCCGTCGCGCAGCGACTTCAGGCCCACTTCGCCGCGGGCCAGCTCGTCCGAGCCGAACACCAGCGCAAAGGCCGCGCCGCTGGCATCGGCCTTCTTGAACTGCGACTTGAAGCTGCCCAGGCCGTCGGCCGTGCTGGCATGCATCTGCACGCGCACGCCGGCGTCGCGCAGCTGCTGCAGGGTGCGCAGCACCACCGGCATGGACGCGGCGTCGGGCACCACGGCATAGGCGTGCGGCACCGGCAGCGGGGCCTGCGCGCCCTGCTCCTTCAGCAGCTCGAGCACCCGCTCCACGCCCAGCGCCCAGCCCACGGCCGGCGTCGGCTTGCCACCGATCTGCACGAACAGGTCGTCGTAGCGCCCGCCCCCGCACACCGTGCCCTGCGAGCCCAGGCGGTCGGTCACGAACTCGAAGGCGGTGAGGTTGTAGTAATCCAGCCCGCGCACCAGGCGCGGGTTGATGGTGTAGGCGATGCCGTTGGCGTCGAGGATGGCCTTGAGGCCCTCGAAGTGCGCCAGCGATTCGGGCCCGAGGAAGTCCAGCAGGCGCGGGGCCGACTCGACCACCTCGCGCATCGCCGGGTTCTTGGTGTCCAGGATGCGCAGCGGGTTGGTGTGCAGGCGGCGGCGCGCCTCTTCGTCGAGCTTGTCGGCGTGCTGCTCGAAGTGGGCGATGAGCTGGGCGCGGTGCTGCGCGCGCTCGGGCGGCTGGCCCAGGCTGTTGAGCTCCAGCCGCACATCGGTCAGGCCGATGGCCTTCCACAGCGATGCCGCCAGCAGGATCACCTCGGCATCGGCCTCGGGGCCGGCAAAGCCCAGGGATTCAACGCCCACCTGGTGGAACTGGCGGTAGCGCCCGCGCTGCGGCTTCTCGCGGCGGAACATGGGGCCCATGTAGAACAGGCGCTTGCCGCCGTCGTACAGCAGGTTGTTCTCGATCACCGCGCGCGCCACGGCGGCCGTGCCCTCCGGGCGCATGGTCAGGTGCTCGGCCTGGCCGTGCTTGTCCGAGCGGTCTTCGAAGGAATACATCTCCTTCTCGACGATGTCGGTCACCTCGCCGATGCCGCGCACGAACAGCGCCGTGTGCTCCAGGATGGGCGTGCGAATGTCGCGGAAGGCGAAGCGCGCCATCTGCTCGCGCACCGTGGCTTCGAGCCACTCCCAGCGCGCCGACTCTGGCGGCAGCAGGTCGTTCATGCCTTTCACGCCGGTGAGCTTCTCGACCTTGGCCGGCTTGGAAGAAGGAAAAACGGGCGCCTGTGCGCCCGGAGCTTGGTTCTGGGACATTCTCTGGGTCAGGCCGTTTGCGCGACCGTCTTGTTGTTGCTGGTGCCGAAACGCTGCTCGACGTAGCGTTCCACCAGGGCATGGAATTCGTTGGCGATGTTCTCGCCGCGCAGGGTGAGCGCCTTCTCGCCGTCGATGAACACCGGCGCGGCGGGCGCCTCGCCGGTGCCCGGCAGGCTGATGCCGATGTCGGCATGCTTGCTCTCGCCGGGGCCGTTGACGATGCAGCCCATCACGGCCACCTTCATCGTCTCCACGCCCGGGTACTTCTGGCGCCAGACCGGCATCTGCATGCGCAGGTAGTCGTCGATCTGCTTGGCCAGTTCCTGGAAGGTGGTGCTGGTGGTGCGCCCGCAGCCCGGGCAGGCCGTGACGCTGGGCACGAACACCCGCATGCCCAGGGCCTGCAGGATCTCGGAGGCAATCACCACCTCCTGCGTGCGCGACTCGCCCGGCTGCGGCGTGAGCGACACGCGGATGGTGTCGCCGATGCCTTCCTGCAGCAGGATGGACAAGGCGGTGGCGGATGCCACCGTGCCCTTGGTGCCCATGCCCGCCTCGGTCAGGCCCAGGTGCAGCGCGTAGTCGCAGCGGCGCGCCAGCTCGCGATAGACGGAAATGAGGTCCTGCACACCGCTGACCTTGCAGCTGAGCACGATCTGGTCGCCGTTCATGCCCATGGACTCGGCCAGCCGGGCCGAGCCGATGGCCGAGCTGACCAGGGCCTCGTACATGACCTGCTTGGCATCCCACGGCTGCGCGCGCCGGCTGTTCTCGTCCATCAGGCCGGCCAGCAGTTCCTGGTCGAGGCTGCCCCAGTTCACGCCAATGCGCACCGGCTTGTTCCAGCGCATTGCGGCCTCGATCATCTGGCCGAACTGCTTGTCCTTCTTGTCGCCCTTGCCCACGTTGCCGGGGTTGATGCGGTACTTGGACAGCGCCTGCGCGCAATCGGGAAACTCGGTCAGCAGGCGATGGCCGTTGTAGTGGAAGTCGCCGATCAGCGGCACGTCCACGCCCATGCGGTCGAGCTGCTCGCGGATGTAAGGCACCTGCGCGGCGGCCTCGGGCGTGTTGACGGTGATGCGCACCATCTCCGAGCCGGCGGCGGCCAGTTCCTTCACCTGGATGGCGGTGCCGATGGCATCCACCGTGTCGGTGTTGGTCATGGACTGGATGCGCACCGGCGCATTGCCGCCCACGGTGACGATGCGCGAACCCCACGCCACCTGCGACTGGCGCGAACGGCGCGGGCGCGGCGCGGCCGGCTCGATCGGCAGGCAGGCGGATTCAGGCGTTGTCTTGGTCATGGCTTGATCTCGAAGCGTGCCACGGTGCCGCCGCGGGTGAACGGCGCCAGGTCGAAGGCCTTGCCGCGCACCTGCACATCCACGCCGGCGGCGCGGCCGACCACCACGGACAGCGGCAGGTTGCCGCTCAGGCCCACGGTCTCGCCCGGCTGGACGACGCGGTAGAGCAACTGCTTGCCGCCCGCCTCGGTCACCGAGATCCAGGACTCGCTCTTCGCGTTGAAGACGATGGTCTCGCCCGCCGTGCTCGCATCGGGCGTTGCGGATGCGGTGGCAGGGCTGGCCGGTGCCGCGGTCGGCGCAGCAGCTGAAGCCGGCACGGCGGGCGATGCCGC
>NZ_BCUU01000023.1 GCF_001591385.1 Variovorax soli NBRC 106424 | reverse complement strand
GGCCTTGGGCTTCGGCGCCGCGGGTTCGGCGGCAGGCGATGCCTGCGGGGCGGGTGGCGTGGGTGGCGCCAGCACGATGGTGCGGGTGACGAAGCGCTGCGCCAGCGGCAGCGGCGCGTCACTGGCACCCCATTGCGGCAAGGCCGCGAGCAATACCGCATGCACCAGCACGACCAGCACCGTCACCAGCGTGATCTGGCGCCAGCTGGAGGCATCGGGGGCGATAGTGTCGCGAAGGCTGCTCATGCGGGGTACGGGCGCGGGCAATCCGGGTTGGAAGCGCCCGGGGCCGGATGGTTCGGCTCGGTACACTGCCGAGCGTTCGTTCCAGTTTAGTCCTGCCGCCCGCGGCAGCCCTGCATTCGCATCATGAAACTCGCCACCTACAAGGACGGCTCGCGCGACGGCCAGCTGGTCGTCGTTTCGCGCGACCTTTCGCTCGCCCACTACGCCACCGGCATTGCCTCGCGCCTGCAGCAGGTGCTGGACGACTGGAGCTTCCTGAGCCCGCAGCTGCAGGACCTGTACGCCGCGCTCAACCAGGGCCGCGCGCGCCATGCCTTTCCCTTCGATCCGCAGCAGTGCATGGCGCCGCTGCCGCGCGCCTACCAGTGGGCGGACGGCTCGGCCTACATCAACCATGTGGAGCTGGTGCGCAAGGCGCGCAACGCCGAGGTCCCGCAGAGCTTCTACACCGACCCGCTCATGTACCAAGGTGGCAGCGATGACTTCATTGGCCCTTGTGATCCGGTCGTGGTGCCCAGCGAAGCCATGGGCATCGACTTCGAGGCCGAGATCGCCGTCATCACCGGCGACGTGAAGATGGGCGCCACCGCCGAGCAGGCGCTGGACGGCATCCGCCTGGTGATGCTGGCCAACGACGTGTCGCTGCGCAACCTGATTCCGGCCGAGCTGGCCAAGGGATTCGGCTTCTTCCAGAGCAAGCCGGCCACCGCCTTCAGCCCCGTGGCGGTGACGCTGGACGAGATCGGCGAGGCCTGGCAGGGCGGCCGCGTGCACCTGGCGCTGCAGAGCACCTGGAACGGCCGCAAGGTCGGCATGTGCGACGCGGGGCCCGAGATGACCTTCCACTTCGGCGAGCTGATCGCCCACATCGCCAAGACGCGCAATGTGCGCGCGGGCAGCATCGTGGGCAGCGGCACCGTCAGCAACAGGGGCGTGGAGCGCAAGGACGGCCGCATGGAGTGGCCCAAGGGCTACAGCTGCATTGCCGAAAAGCGCTGCATCGAGACCATCCAGGACGGCGCACCCAGCACCGAGTTCATGAAGTTCGGCGACACCATCCGCATCGAGATGAAGGGGCTGGATGGCCGCTCGCTGTTCGGTGCCATCGACCAGGAAGTGGTGGCGCCGGGCACCCGTGCCCGATCGGCGGCGGCGCAGGACGCGCCAGCGCCGGCGGTGGATGCCGGCACCGAGTCCGAGACCGGCACCGGCTCCGACGCCAATTCCGACACCGCCTCGCAAGACAGCTGAGCGCAGTGCCAACTTGTTGCCGCCGGCGGCAGGTTGCAGCTTCTATGATTGCCGGGGCCGTCGCCGAGCGACGGTCCATGACAGTGCCGCGCCGACATGCAGCGCGGGCTTTTCAGTCAGATCGATCAGGGAGTTCCAAGTGCGTTTTCTTTCCGTTGCCGCCGCGTGCGCGGCCTTGCTGGCGCTGGCCGGCTGCGAAACGATGCAGGCCGTCGACACGAGCGGCCTGATGAATGCCGGCGGCACCGCCGCCAAGGCGCTGGCCTTGTCCGACGGCGACATCCTCGCCATGTCCGACCAGTCGTGTGCCGCCATGGACCAGAAGAACAAGCTCGCCCCGGCCGGCAGCGCCTATGCGGCGCGGCTGGCGCAGTTGGTGCGCGCCATGCCCGACAGCATCGGCGGCAAGCCGGCCAACTACAAGGTCTACATCACGCAGGAGGCCAATGCCTGGGCCATGGCCAACGGCTGCATCCGCGTCTACAGCGGCCTGATGGACCTGATGAACGACGACGAGCTGCGCGGCGTGATCGGCCATGAGATCGGCCATGTGGCGCTGGGCCACTCCAAGTCGCAGATGCAGGCGGCCTACGGCGCCTCGGCGGTGCGCACCGCGGCCAGTGCTGCCGGCGGCGTGGTGGGCATGCTGTCGCAGTCGCAGGCCGGCGACCTGGCCGAGAAGTTCGTCAACGCCCAGTTCTCGCAGGCGCAGGAAAGCGCCGCCGACAACTACGCCTTCGACCTGCTCACCGAGCGCAAGCTGGAGCGCAAGGGCCTGGTCACCGGCTTCCAGAAGCTGGCTGCGCAAAGCGGTCCGCAGGGCGTGTCGCTGCTGAGCTCGCACCCGCCCTCGGCCGCGCGCGCCGCGGCCATGCAAAAGCGCCTGGACGCCGCAGCCAGGAGCCGCTGAGCGCCGCCGGCTACACCGCGCGCAGGAGGTCCTTCTGCGTGCGGATGCCCAGCCGCCGGAAGGCCCGGTACTGGTGGGTGCGCACGGTGCTCAGTTCGATGCCCAGCTCGCGCGCCGCTTCCTTGGCCGTGCGGCCGGCCCGCAACTGGTCGATGACCTCGCGCTCGCGCAGGCTCAGCGTCAGCAGGCGGGACGCGAGGTCGGCCTGCACCGGGGGCTGTGCCGCGGCGATGCTGCGGCCGTGCGCGGCGGTGACCGCCGCCAGCAGTTCGGCATGCGCCTCGATCACCTCGAAATCGGCCCGGCCGAACTCCGGCTGGGCGAGGCTTCGATAGAAGCTCACCGCCGCGCGCTGGCCGCCCGGCAGCAGCAACAGGACCGAGGCGCGCTCGCGAATGCCCACGTCGCCGTAGCAGGCTGCGCGATACGCAGGGTCGGCCACTTCCTCGGCGCGCTGGTGGCCCATCCACAATTGCGGGCGCCGGGGCAGCGCGCGAGCGGCCAGCCACACCATGTTCGGATCGAGCAGGTCGAAGCGCTGGGCCACGTAGCGCTCGGCCGTGCGCTCGGCGGTGCTGCCGTAGCTGCTGGCGGCCGAGACCGTCTCGATGCGCCCGCTGGCGCCCACCGCGAACACCGTGCAGAAGGTGACGGGCAGCAAGCGCTGCATGGCGTCGAGATAGCTGCGCGCGAGCTGCTGCGTGCCCACGCCCGAGAGCAGCGTGAGCACCAGGGGAGACGAAAAGGAGGCGGAGGGGTTGGGAGCGAGGCGCCAGCGCCGCATGCGAAAAATACAAGGGTTTTTACCTCGTACGAAGTTAGGACAACGCGGCGCGGAGCGCATCCGGACAATCCCTTTCGCATGAACACCAGCGTTCTCACTCCCACGCCCTCCGCACGCGCCGGCGACGCCGCCGGCGGCCCGCTGGCGCCGCAGCTCGACGGCGATGCACTTCCGCCGTCGGTGGGCGCCTTCGACTACACGCGCTTCGCACCCTGGCTGCCGCCGTTGGAAGGCGGCATGGAGCCTGGCCGGCATCCGGTCGTCATCGTCGGCGGCGGGCCGGTGGGCATGTCGCTGGCGCTGGGCCTGGCCAACCACGGCATGCGCAGCGTCATCCTGGAAGCGGACGACACCGTCTGCGTGGGCAGCCGCGCCGCCTGCATCTCGCGCCGCAGCCTGGAGATCGTCGAACGCCTGGGCGCACTGCCGGCCTTTTTGGGCAAGGGCCTGCCCTGGACCGGCGGCACCAGCTTCTACAAGACGCAGGAGGTGTTTCGCTTCGAGATGCCCAACGACGCGCGCCAGAAGCTGCCGCCCATGATCAACCTGGAGCAGTACTACATCGAGCAGTACCTGCTCGATGAGATCCAGCGCCGCAATGCCGCCGCGCCGGGGCTGATCGACATCCGCTGGGGCACGGAACTCACAGGCTTCGACGACCAGGGCGAGGCCGGCCTCACGCTGCACGCGCGCAACGCGCTGGGCAGCTACGCGCTGCACGCCGGCTGGATGGTGGCCTGCGATGGCGGCCAGAGCTTCGTGCGCAAGTCGCTGGGGCTGAACCTGGAGGGCACCGCCTACGAGGGCCGCTACGTCATCATCGACATCGAACTGCACAGCAAGCATCCCACCGAGCGCCGCGCCTGGTTCGACCCGCCGTGGAACCCGGGCTCCACCGTGCTCATGCACCGCCAGCCCGACGACATCTGGCGCATCGACTACCAGTTGCGTGCCGGGCAGGACAGCGAAGAGGCATTGCAGCCGCAGAACGTGCGCGAGTTCGTCACGCGCCACCTGGCGGCGATCGGCGAAGGCCATCTGCCCTGGAAGACGGTGTGGACCTCCATCTACCGCGCCGGCGCGATGACGCTGCAAAGCTACCGCCACGGTGCGAGCGGCCGCATTCTCTTTGCCGGCAACGCGGCGCATGCCATGCCGATCTTCGGCGTGCGCGGGCTCAACTCCGGCTTCGACGATGCGGACAACCTGGCCTGGAAGCTGGCGCTGGTGGCGCGTGGCGTGTCCGGCGCGGCGCTGCTGGACAGCTATTCGAGCGAGCGCATCGCCGCCTTCCACATCAACGCGGAAAGCGCGATGCGCAGCACCGAGTTCATGTCGCCGCCCTCGCGCGGCTTCGACCTGCTGCGCGAGGCGGCGCTGTCGCTGTCGCTGGAACACCGCGGCATCGCCAACCTGATCAACCCGCGCCAGACGCAGGCGGTGCGCTATGCCGATTCGCCGCTGTCCAGCGGCAGCGACGACCTGGGTGCCGGGCCGCCGCCCGGCGAAGTGATGCCCGAGCAGCCGCTGGGCGAGCAGGGGCATCTCACGGACCTGATCGGGCCGTGCTTCACGGTGCTCGTGTTCAGCGCGGGGCAGGCGCATCCTGCACGCTCGGCTTGCGCGGCGGAGGCGCGCAAGGCCGCGGCGCGCGGCCTGCCGGTGCAGCTTCACGAGCTGGAGCTCTCGGGCTCCACGCAAGACGCCTTCGCAGCCCTCGGCGCACTCGATGGCGCCGTCTACCTGCTGCGCCCCGACGGCCACGTGGCGGCGCGCTGGCGCCACCCGCAGCCGGGCCTGCTGCTGCAGGCCATCGAATGCGCCGCCTGCGCGAGCGCAACCGTGGAGGACATCGCATGAACCGCAACACCCTGCCCCCCGAGGCCCGCGACCGCCTCTATGCCGAATGCGCGCGCGCCATCAGCGAAGCCGGAGCCGAGCGCGAATCGCTCTTCCTGGCGCGGCTGGCCTTGCTTCTCTTCGAGCAAGTCGGTGATGAGTCACGCTGCCGCGAAGCCATTGCCGATGCGATGAAGGCACTGCCGATACCATCGCTGTCCGCGTGAAGCCGCTGCCGATCGGCACTCGATCGGCACCCAAGCGGCACCCAATCGACAAACAAAGGAGACCTTTTCGATGGATCGCAGAACTCTTCTGGCCGGCATGGCCGCCACCGGCGCCACCCTGGCCGCGCCCTGGGCCCGCGCACAGGGCAGCTACCCCGACCAGGTCATCAAGTGGGTGGTTCCCTATCCGGCCGGCGGCGGCACCGACGTCATCGCACGCCAACTGGCCGAGGCCATGCGCACCAGCCTGGGCCAGCAGCTGGTCATCGACAACAAGCCCGGCGCCTCCACCAACATCGGCTCGGACCTCGTGGCCCGCGCCAAGCCGGACGGCTACACCATCATGTCGGCCGACAACGCGCTGCTGGCCTTCAATGAATACCTGTTCACCAAGCTGCCCTTCAATCCTTCCAAGGACTTCAGCTACATCGGCGCCATCGGCAAGTTCCCGCTCGCGCTGGTGGTGAACCCCGAGTTCCCCGCCAAGGACTTCAAGGCCTTCCTGGCCTATGCCAAGGCCAACCCGGGCAAGCTCAACTACGCATCGCCGGGCAACGGTTCGCCGCATCACCTGGCCATGGAGATGTTCAAGAACCGCACCGGCACCTTCATCACCCACATTCCGTACCGCGGTGCGGCGCCGGCCATGGCCGACGTCATGGGCGGCCAGGTGCCGTGCATGTTCCTGGACCTGGCCTCGGGCCTGTCGATCATGCAGTCGGGCAAGGTGCGGGTGCTGGCCATCGGCTCGGGCCAGCGCTCCAAGCTGCTGCCCAACGTGCCCACGCTGGCCGAGGTGGGCGTGCCCAACAGCGAGGTGTTCGCCTTCCAGGGCATCGTGGGCCCCGCCGGCCTGCCGGGCCCGGTTGTGCAGCGCCTGAACTCGGAACTCAACAAGTCCTTCGGCACGCCGGCCGTGCAAAAGCGCTTTGCCGATTTCGGCATGGAGGCGATGCCCGGCACGCCGGAGCAGTTCTTCGCCTTGGCGCGCGCCGAGTCGCAGCGCTGGGGCCCCATCATCAAGGCCACCGGCGTCAAGCTGGACTGATAGCGACGGATGGCGAGGCGGCGCCCGATCCGGCGCCGCCGCACTTGCGGGCCGCTCGAGCTACTGGGCCGCGGGCTTGCCCGCCGCCTCCGAGGGGGCCAGGGCAGGCTCGTCAGGCCGCAGCAGCTGGCCGGCATCGTCCCAGCGGCGCTCTTCCAGCAGCCGGCCCTTGCCGTCGTAGTTCATCTCCGCCACCAGCGTGCCGCGGTCGTTGAAGCGCCGGTGCATGCCCACCGGCAGCAGCGGCGCGTGGACGGGTGCGGAGAAGCGCCCTTCGGCCGAGCGCTGGCCGTTCTCGAAGTACTCGATGATGTCGACCACCCGCTCCGGGCCGCTGCCGCTGAAGGCCTGCTTGTACTTGGGCTGGCCGTTCTGCGTGTAGTAGGTGTCGTCGCGCAGCGGATCGCCGTTGGCGTCCCAGCGCTGCTCGCGCACCAGCCATCCGCGCTCCGAATATTCGAGCGTGCGCTGGCGCACCGAGCGCCCGCGATCGAGCAGCAGCGACACCGATTCGCTGCGCTTGACGCCGGCCGAGGAGAACTGCCGCTCGATGCGCTGCTTGCCGCTCGTTTCCTCCACCGACGCGACCTTGCCGTTGTCGTAGAGGCTTTCGGCGCGCTGCCGCCGGCCATTGAGGTAGACCAGGCGCGAGCGCAGCACGCCGTTGTCGTCGAACAGCTCCACGGTGGAGGGAGTCTTCTGGAAGCCGCAGAGTTGCCTGTCGTCCGCCGCGGGGGCGAGCAGCGGCTTGTCGGCGCAGCGCAGGAAGGTCAGCTGGCCGCGGGCGCTGAATTCGACCACCGCGCGCTCGCCGCCCGGCTCGGCACGATAGGCCGCTCGGCGCAGCTTGCCGTCGGGGTGGAAGGCACGCACCAGCCCGAACTCCTGGCCGCCGTCGTAGGTGGATTCGCGCAGCACGCGGCCGGTGGCGGCGTCCTTGCAGCGCAGCAGGCCGCTCTTGCCTGCGGTGCTGGCGGGGTCGGTGAGTTGCACGGTCCGGCCGCCCAGTTCGCAGACCTGCCCAGGCTGCGCGGCCGCCGCAGCGCACATCGAAGCCATCAGGACCCCGGCAGCAAGTTGCTTCATGTTCCCGCCTTGCACCTCAGGTGGCGTAGACGCTGGACAGCGAGCGGAACCCCTTGACCTCGATCGGATTGCCGAAGGGGTCGCAGAAGAACATGGTCCACTGCTCGCCCGGCTGGCCCTCGAAGCGCACCTGCGGCGCCAGCACGAATTCGGTGCCGGCCGCCTTCAGGCGCTCGGCCATGGCCTGCCACTGTTCCAGCTGCAGGATCAGGCCGAAATGCGGCATGGGCACCAGGGCGTCGCCCACCTTGCCGGTGCGGGTGGTCGCAAACGGCTCGCCTAGGTGCAGCGAGATCTGGTGGCCGAAGAAATCGAAGTCGACCCAGGTGTCGGTGCTGCGGCCTTCGGTGCAGCCCAGCACGCCGCCGTAGAAACGGCGCGCCTCGTCGAGGTCGCGAACGTGGAAGGCGAGATGGAAGATCGACATGTGAGTTTTCGTTTCGTTTGTCGCGTCATTGTCTAACGTTGTGAGCATTCGCGGATAATTCCGCGGCCATGAAACCCTTTCGACAACTCACGCAAATCGGCCGCCTTGTGCTGCTTTGGTTTGCGTTGTCGCTGGGTGTGGCCGTGGCATCACCGCTGGTGAATCCGCAGCCGATGGAGCTGGTGTGCTCCAGCGCCGGCGCGATCAAGGTCGTGGTCAAGACCGACGACGGCGCCCGCGAGCTGGGTGCCAGCCACATGGATTGCCCGCTTTGCGCGATTGCGGGCGCGCCGCCGCCGTCTGCCGATGCGCCGCAGTTCGCGCATCCCCTGCCGCTGGGCCATGCGCTCCAGCCCATCGTGGCCGCCCGTCTGGCGGCCGCGACCGCCGCGCCGCTGCCGGCGCGCGGGCCGCCTTCGCTCGCCTGATTTCCTGACCGAGTTCCGCCGCGCCGGGCCCTGATCGAACGGGGCCGGGCGCCTGCGGCCCTTCTTCCAGGCGCGGTGCCGGGCATGGCACCGGCGAAGGCATTTCTCTTGAAGAACAACCGATCCAATCTCTGGCTGGCGCTGGTCGCCGCCTTTCCGGGCCTGGCCTGGGCGCAAGCGGGCGCCGGCGCGGCCGATGCGGCCGAGCGAAGCAAGTCGCTGGGCGTGGTGACCGTCACCGGCGGCCAGCCGACCTCGCTGCCCACGCAGATCCCCACCACCATCGAAGGCATCACGCGCGAAGACATCGACGTGCGCATCAACGCCACCGACAGCGAAGACGCCCTCAAGTACCTGCCGAGCCTCTTGGTGCGCAAGCGCTACATCGGCGACTACAACCACGCGATCCTGTCCACGCGCGCCTCGGGCACCGGCAACAGCGCGCGCTCCGCCGTGTATGCGGACGGCATCCTGCTGTCCAACTACCTGGGCAACGGCATTGCCAACGGCACCAACTACGCGCCGCGCTGGGGCATGGTCACGCCCGAGGAGATCGAGCGGGTGGACGTGATGTACGGCCCCTTTTCGGCGGCCTACCCGGGCAATTCGGCCGGCGCGGTGGTGGACTACGTGACCCGCATGCCCACCGAGCTCGAAGCCCATGTGTCGGCCGGCTTCTCCTCGCAGCCCTACCGCCTCTACAACACGCACGACACCTTCAACAGCTGGCAGACCAGCGCGTCGCTGGGCAGCAAGAGCGGCGACTGGTCGTGGTGGATCGACCTGAACCACACCGACAGCCAGGGCCAGCCCCAGACCTTCACCACCGCGACCGTGGCCTCGGGCGTGCCGGGCGGGGGCGGCGTGCCCGTCACTGGCTATGTGCGGGGCCTGAACACCACCAACCAGCCCTGGTACATCCTGGGCACCGGCACCCAGTACCACACGGTGCAGGACCACGCGAAGCTCAAGCTCGCCTACGATTTTTCGGGCACCGTGCGCGCCACCTATACCCTGGGCTGGTGGCAGAACAGTTCGGAAGGCCGCCCCGACAGCTACCCGCGCAACGCCGCCGGCCAGCCGGTGTACAGCGGGCCGATCAGCATCGAAGGCCGGCGCTACAACCTGGCGCCCACCGCTTTCCCGCTCACGGACGACAGCCAGACCCACTCCATGCACGGCCTGTCGGCGAAAAGCCGCACCGGCGGCACCTGGGACTGGGAAGTGGCCGCCAGCCTGTACGACTACGCCAGGGACCAGCAGCGCGCCCCTGCCGTGGCGCTGCCGCAGGCCGAAATGGGCGGCGCCGGTACGCTGCAGGACCAGGGCGGCACCGGCTGGAACACGCTGGCGGCCAAGGGCACCTGGAGGCCGCAAGGAGCGGGCGGCGCACACATCGTCGACTTCGGCATTGGACGCGACGCCTACGAACTCGGCATCCTGAAGAGCACAGTGGCCGGCAACTGGCTGTCGGGTTCGGCCGGCAGCCTGATCAGCCAGGTGGGCGGGCGCACCGAGACCTGGAGCGCCTGGGCGCAGGACGCCTGGTCGTTCGCGCCGCGCTGGAAGGCGGTGCTGGGCCTGCGCTGGGAGGATTGGAACGCCAGCCACGGCGTAAGCGCCACTGCCAGCAGCCGGCTGGACTATGCGCGGCGCAGCGAATCCGACATCTCGCCCAAGGCTGCGCTGGCCTACCAGTTCGCCGAGCGCACCGTGCTCAAGGGCTCGGTCGGCCGAGCGGTGCGCTACCCGACAGTGGGCGAGCTGTACGGCGCCACGTCGGGCGGTGCGCTGGCCTTCGTCAACGACCCGAACCTCAAGCCGGAGAAGTCCTGGACGGGTGAGCTGAGCGCCGAGCAGGACCTGGGCAACGGCCTGGCGCGTGCCACGCTCTTCCATGAGGAAACGCAGGACGCGCTCTACAGCCAGCAGGTGCCGGGCACCAGCCCGGTCGTCACGCGCGTGCAGAACGTGGACAAGGTGCGCACCACCGGCTTCGAGCTGGCCTACAGCGGGCAGGATGTGTGGATCAAGGGCCTCGAGCTGGGCGCGAGCTTGACCTTTGCCGATTCGAAGATCGTGCAAAACGATGCCTTCCCGGCCAGCGTGGGCAAGTGGCAGCCGCGCGTTCCGCGCTGGCGCTCCACCGTCTACGCCACCTGGCGGCCCGACAGCCGCTGGGCATTCACCGGGGCGGCCCGCTACAGTGGCCAGCAGTATTCGACCCTGGACAACAGCGACGTCAATGCCGACGCGTACTTCGGCGCCAGCAAGTACTTCGTGGTCGACGTGCGCGTGCGCTACCAGATCAACCGCCAGTGGTCGGCCGCCTTCGGCATCGACAACCTGAACAACGAGCAGTACTGGAACTTCCACCCCTATCCGCAGCGCACCTACACCGCGCAGCTGCGTTTCGATCTTTGATTTGTCCTGGAGAACATCGACATGAACCGTTCGCACTTCATCCGCATGAGCCTTCTGGCCGGCACCAGCCTGCTGGCCGCTGGCGCCGCCGTCGCGCACGTCACGCTGGCCGAGGGCAGCGCCACAGCCGGCAGCGATTACGCGGCGGCCTTTCGCGTCGGCCACGCCTGCAAGGATGCGAAGAGCACCACCGGCCTGACGGTGCGCGTGCCCGCGGGCTTCGCCGTGCAGAAGGCCGAGCCGCGCGATGGCTGGACCCTCAACGCCACCGGCAGCGAGATCAGCTGGAAGGCCAACTCGCCCCAGGCCGCCTTGCCGGCCAGCGAGAAGGCGCAGTTCATCGTGCGCGGCAAGCTCGACGCCAAGCCCGGCCCGCTCTGGTTCAAGGTGCTGCAGACCTGCGACGTGGGCAGTGCCGACTGGGCGCAGATTCCGGCCAGCGACACGGCCAAGCCCGAGTTTCCCGCCGCGCGCCTGATGGTGCTGGCACCCGGCAGCGCCGCGCCCGTCGAGGTCAGCGACGCCTGGGTGCGCCGCGCCGTGCCGGGCCAGAGCGGCACCGGCGCCTTCATGAAGCTCAAGGCGCCGGAGGCCATGCGCCTGGTCGGCGCCTCCACGCCGGTGGCCGGCGTGGCCGAGGTGCACGAGATGAAGATGGAAGGCGACACCATGAAGATGCGTCCGCTGAGCCAGGGCCTGGAACTGCCGGCCGGCCAGACCGTCGAGCTCACGCCCGGCGGCTACCACCTGATGCTGACGGACCTGAAGCAGCCCGTGAACGTCGGCACCACCGTGCCGGTCACGTTGCGCTTCGTCGACGCGAAGGGCGTGGCCAGCGAGCAGACGCTGCAGGTGCCGGTGGCCATCGGCGCACCGGGCGGCGGCGCGGCGTCCGGCGGCGAGCACCAGCATCAGCACAAGCATTGAGTTGCGCCGCAGGGCCGGGGGTATAAGCTCGGGCCAGTCCAACACCACCGGTCACGTGGGAGGTACCCGATGAGTGAGAAGCAGCCCTTCTTTTTCGACCAGTTCGTACCTGGTTTCGAATTCCTGAAGAACCTGGCCAACAGCGCGAGCACCGGCGGGGCCGGCGCACCGGCGGCCAAGGCGGGGCTGCCCGGCATGCCGGGCATTCCTGGCATACCTGGCATCTCCAGCTGGGTTGCGCCCACGCTCAGCGTCGAGGAAGTGGACAAGCGCATCCAGGAGCTCAAGGCGGTGCAGTTCTGGCTGGACCAGAACCTGCACGCGCTCAAGGCCACCATCCAGGCACTGGAAGTCCAGCGCATGACGCTGTCCACGCTGCAGGGCATGAATCTCCGGATGGAGGACCTGGCCAAGGCCTTCACCGGCGGCGCATCGGCGGCCGTTGGCAAGTCGCAGGCTTCCCGGTCCGAGCCGGCCAGGGAAAAGGCCAAGCCAAGCGAGGACGCGGCGCCGGCCAAGGAAGCGACGGCCAAGCCGGCGGCCACCGGTGCGGTCGACCCGATGCAGCTGTGGGGCGCGCTCACCCAGCAGTTCCAGCAGATTGCCGCCACCGCGCTGCAGGATGCCGCGCAGCTGAAGATGCCCAGCATGGTGGCCGGCAAGGCCAAGGCACCTGCGCCGGCGAAAAAAAGCGCGGGCGGCACGGCCGCGAAAAAGGCCCCGGCGCGCAAGCGCGCCAGCGGCACTGCACGTCGCCGTTCGGTGCTGTAATCGGGGGGTGAACGGGGCCGTTCCCCGTTCACGGACGCTATGAAGCTCTTTCCCTCCGGTCACGCGACCCATCCGCAATGGCGGACCGCCGCGGACCTTGTCCTGGCGCAGCTGCGCGCCCAGATGACGCAGCCCGACTACGCCAGTGCGCCAACGCTGGGCCTGCTCTACATCACCGACCTCTTCGTGCCGAATGCACAGGAGATCCTCGAGCACCTGGGCGCCGAACTGCCCGAGATCACCGATTGGTCCGGCACCACGGGCATCGGCATTGCCGCGAACAACGCCGAGTACTTCGACGAGCCGGCCATGTCGGTGATGCTGTGCGAGCTGCCCAGCGACCAGTACCGCGTGTTCTCCGGCGTCGCGCCATTGGGCAACGGCGATGCGCCGCGCGCGGGCGGACCCAACCAGCACTTCCAGGCGCATACCGCGCTGGTCCATGCGGACCCGTCGACGCACGAATTGCCAGAGCTGATCGGCGATCTGTCGGCGCGCACCGAGACCGGCTACCTGTTCGGCGGCCTGTCGTCTGGCCGCGGGCCGACGCCGCAATTCGCCATCGGCGGCAACGGCAACATCCGCGGGCAGGGCGCCGCCACCGGCGTGTTCTGGGGCGGGCTGTCCGGCGTGGTCTTCGGCAAGGGTGTGCGGCTGGTGTCGCGCGTCACACAGGGTTGCCAGCCGGTCTCGGCCGAGCGGCAGATCACCGAGGCGGACGGCAACCTGCTGCTGGCCATCGACGGCCAGCCGGCGCTCGACGTGCTGCTGTCGGACCTGGGCGTGTCGCTCGACCAGCCGCAGGAGGCCATCGAGGCGGTGCGGGCCACGCTGGTCGGGCTGTCCAGCCCCGGCAGCGAAGGCGTGCGCCGCACCGGCAACCTCGGCGCGGATGTGCTGGTGCGGCACATCATCGGGCTCGATCCGACACGGCGCGGCGTGGCCATTGCCGACCAGGCCGAGGCGGGGATGCGCATGAGCTTCGTGCGCCGCAACGCGCAAGCTGCGCGTGCCGACCTGATGCGCATCTGCGCCGAGATCCGCGAGGAACTCGAGCCGGAAGAGCAGACGCTGGAAGTGGCCAGCGCCCTGGCCGCCGGCGAAGCCGAGGCCGCGCCGAATCTGGCGCGCCGCATCGCGGGCGCCGTGTACGTCAGCTGCTCGGGGCGCGGCGGCCCGCACTTCGGTGCGCCGGGCGCCGAGATGCAGATCGTGCGCCATGCCCTGGGCGACGTGCCGCTGGCGGGCTTCTTCGCCGCGGGCGAAATCGCGCGCCACCACCTGTACGGCTACACCGGCGTGCTCACGGTCTTCGTGGCCGATTGACTGGGCGACTGACCGTGCGTCATCAGCGAAGGCGCGCCATCTTCGGGTGCGCTGCCGCCGGCGCGTCGGGGCGGCGCAGCTGCGCAAAGGCCTCGAATTCCCAACTGCGCATGCCCAGCAGCAGCGTGTAGCCCTCGCGGTCGCGCGCCGCCATCTTCTGGTCGGTCTGGTGCTGCTGGGCAAAGTCCTGGGCCACGCGCTGCAGCCGCTCCAGGAAGGCCGGCGCCAGCGAGCGGCTGATCTCGCCGTGCACCAGCAGCAGGCCCTCGGCCGGCCCGTCGAAGCCGCCGCGGTAGTAGTCGAGCACCACATGCTCCCTGAAGAACTCCATCACCGGGCCGTGCGGGCGCCAGCGGAAGGTCTTGGCCAGCTTCAGGCGGTAGCGGTTCTGCGGGCGCAGCTCGATGATGCCGATGCGGTCCAGCTGCGCCAGGCAGACGATGCATTCGGCCTCGCTGATGCGGTAGGCGGCCACGATCTGCTCCAGCGTCCACTGGCTGAGCACGCAGATGGCGCACAGCAGCAGCTTCTTGTCCTTGACGACCGCGCGCTCCTGCTCCTGCGTCAGCTCCTTGAGCAGGGGCTGGGCGTCGGCCACCCGGCGTGCCAGCTCGGCAAAGTCGATCTTCAGCGCGCGGCAGATGGCGTCGACCCGGGTCAGCGGCATGTCGCCCTTGGCCAGCATGCGCTTGACGCTGGATTCGGCCATGTCCAGGGAGCGGGCCAGGTCGGCATAGGTCATGCGGGCGTTCTTGAGTTCGTTCTTCAGTGCCTGGATCAGATCGATGGTGGTGCTCATTCCGGAGGGCTTTCGGCTGTGTTGGTATAGCCAGACAATACCGAAAGTGCAGAGATCGCGCCTCGTATCAATTGTTGATCCCAACGCAGGACCAGCGACCTACATTGCGGCGCCACACACCCGTGACATAAGGAGCTGCACATGAATGCCTCGATGCCGACCCAAGCAAGGACGCGCCATTTCACGCGCCGTGAAGGCTGGCTGGCCGGCGCCGCCGCCGTCCTGCTGGCGCTGGGGCTGGCGGCGCCCGATCTCGCCGCTGACGCCTATTCGGGCGGTGCCTCGCTCAGCGATGTCCGCACGCTCATGGGCCTGCCCAACGCCATCGACGTGCTGAGCAACCTGCCGTTCCTCCTGGCGGGCATCTGGGGCCTGCTGCTTCTGCACCGCGTGGAGCGCAGGCATGACCACCACCCTGGGCATGCAAGGTGCCTGGCCCACGACGAACTCCCCGGCAGCGCGCTGGACTGCGCCTGGCTCTTCTTCGCCGGCCTGCTGCTGGTGGCGGCCGCTTCGGCCTTCTACCACCTGCAGCCCGACGACATGCTGCGCCTGGCCGGCGACCGCGCCGCGATGGCGGTGACCTTTGCCGGCGTGATCGGCCTGGCGGTGTGCGACCGGGTGAGCCAGCGCGCCGGCTGGCCGGCCGCCTGCATCACGCTGGCGGCCGGGCTGCCGGCGGTGGCCGTGTTCCATGAAACCGGCAACGTCACGCCGTGGGCGGTGGTGCAGTTCGGCGGCATCGCGCTGGTGCTGTGGATGGCCGCGCTGCGTCCGGTGCGCGGCGCCACGCGGCCCCTGCACCTGAAGCTGGGCTGGATCATCGCCGCCTACGGGCTGGCCAAGGCCTTCGAGCTGGCCGATGGCGCCGTGTACGACCTGACGCAGCACCTGGTGTCCGGGCATTCGCTCAAGCATGTGGCGGCGGCGCTGGCGGCGCTGCCGGTAATCGGTGCCTTGAGGCAGCTGGCAAGCCCACCCCTGATGCACAATCCGCGCGCGGCTGCCGTCACGATTTGATACGGCTCGTCGAACAGAAAAAGGGCACTGCCTTGAACACGCTCACGAACGCTTCGTCGTCCGCCACCGCCGAGCCGGTGCCGGCCGCGCCTCATTCCAACCAGTTCGCACTGCTGGGCCAGCGCCGCTTCGGCCCTTTCTTCTGGACGCAGTTCGCCGGCGCGGCCAACGACAATCTCTTCAAGTTCGCCTTCACGGTGATGGTGACCTACCAGCTGCAACTGGGCTGGATGCCGCCGGCCATGGCGGGCCTGGTGATCGGGGCGCTGTTCATCCTGCCCTTTTTGCTGTTCTCGGCCACCGCCGGCCAGATCGCGGACAAGTTCGACAAGACGCGGGTGATCCGCTTCGTGAAGACGCTCGAGATCGCGATCATGCTGATCGCCGTCTGGGGCTTCGTGCGTGCCGATGCCGTGGTGCTGCTGGCCTGCGTGTTCCTGATGGGCCTGCACTCGACGCTGTTCGGGCCGGTCAAGTTCGCCTACCTGCCGCAGGTGCTGGATCCGCACGAACTCACCGGCGGCAACGGCATGGTGGAAATGGGCACCTTCGTCGCCATCCTGCTCGGGCAGGTCGCCGGCGGGCTGCTGGTGGCCATGCCGCAGATCGGCCACGAGGCCGTCGCCATCGCCTGCGTGCTGCTGGCGCTGGCTGGCCGGGGCGTGGCGCAGGCCATTCCTCTCGCGCCGGCGACCGATGCGGCACTGAAGATCAACTGGAATCCGATCAGCGAGACCTGGCGCAACCTCCAGCTGGCCAAGAGCAACGTGGTGGTGTTCCGTTCGCTGCTGGGCATCTCGTGGATGTGGTTCTTCGGCGCCGTGTTCCTGGCCCAGTTCCCGAGCTTCGCCAAGGACGTGCTGCACGGCGACGAGCAGGTGGCTTCGCTGCTGCTGGTGGTGTTCTCGGTGGGCATCGGCGTGGGTTCGCTGCTGTGCGAGACGCTCAGCCGCCGGCAGGTGGAAATCGGCCTGGTGCCGCTGGGCGCCATCGGCATGAGCGTGTTCGCCATCGACCTGTACTTTGCGTCGCGTGCGCTGCCGCAGGTGCCGTCCATGGGCCTGGCCGCCTTCGTGGCCCAGCCGGCGCACTGGCGCGTGATGGCCGACCTGGGGCTGCTGTCGCTGTTCGCGGGGCTCTACAGCGTGCCCATGTATGCGCTGATCCAGCTGCGCAGCCAGCCCACGCACCGGGCGCGCATCATCGCGGCCAACAACATCCTCAATGCGCTGTTCATGATCGGCAGCTCCGTCATCGCCGGTGCGCTGCTGGCGTCGGGCTTCAGCATTCCGCAGGTGTTTCTCTTCACCGGCATTGCCAACGCGGTGGTGGGCTTCTACATCTTCATGCTGGTGCCCGAGTACCTGCTGCGCTTCTATGCCTGGGTGCTCTCGCGGCTGGTCTATCGCTTCAAGGTGCGGGGCGACGAGCACATTCCGTCCGAGGGGCCGGCGCTGCTGGTGTGCAACCACGTGAGCTTTGTCGACGCGGTGCTGCTGATGGCCGCCAGCCCCCGGCCCATCCGCTTCGTCATGGACCACCGCATCTTCCGCGTGCCGGTGCTGGGGTGGCTCTTCAAGCTGGCCAAGGCAATTCCGATCGCGCCGCAAAAGGAAGACCCCGAGGCCTACGAGAAAGCCTTTGCGCAGGCCGCCCAGGTGCTGCGCGAGGGCGATCTGCTGGGCATCTTCCCGGAAGGCGCCATCACGCGGGATGGGCACCTGCAACCCTTCAAGGGCGGCGTCAAGAAGATCCTCGACGCCGCCCATGCCGAAGGCCTGGAGGTGCCGGTGGTGCCGATGGCGCTGACCCGGCTGTGGGGCTCGTTCTTCAGCCGTGTCGAGGTGCGCGACGGCCAGAACGTGGCCATGGTGCGGCCCTTCCGCCGCGGGGCCTGGAGCCGCGTGGGCCTGAACGTCGGGGCGCCGGTGCCGCAGGCGCAGGCCCAGCCGGAGTTCCTGCATCGCCGCGTCGGCGAGCTGTTGAACGAAGGCTGAGAGGAACGCGATGGAACTGCTGCGCGAAGCCATCTGGCAAGCCATTCTTTCCGTGCCGCAAAGCGCCTGGTGGGGCGTGACCTGGTTCGGCGACAGCGGCCTGTTGCTGCCGGCGGCAGTGCTGATCGCGCTGTGGCTGGCCTCGTCGCGCCGCACCTGGCCCGCCGCCGCGTTGTGGATCGTGATCTTCGGTGCGGCCAGCACGCTGGTGCTGGTGTCCAAGCTGGCCTTCCTGGGCTGGGGCGTGGGCAGCGCCAGATTCAACTTCACGGGCATCAGCGGCCACACCATGCTGTCCGCCTCGGTCTGGCCGGTCGCCCTGTGGCTGCTGGCATCGCGCGGCTCGCACAGGCTGCGCCTGGGCCTGGCCGTTTTCGGATGGCTGCTGGCGGCCTGCATCGGCGTATCGCGGCTGGCCATCTACGCGCATTCCGCTTCCGAGGTCGCGGCCGGCTACCTGCTGGGACTGGCGGCCAGCGCGGGCTTCCTCGCCATGCAGCGGCACATGGCGCATCCGCGGCTGCGCGCGTCGCTGGTGGCGCTCAGCCTCCTGCTGCCGCTCTTGCAGATGCAACCGGGCCATGCCGCGCCCACCCACGGCCTGATCGAGCGCATGGCCATGCGCCTGGCAGGCACCGAGCGCCCGTATACACGGGATGACCTGCTCCGACCAGCCGGGGCGGCCCGGCTGGGGTATCGCGTGCCGGTACTTTGAGACTTTTTTCTCGGCACTCACCTGTTCGGGTGATGGCCTGGAGCCGATCGCTGTCGATCATTCGCGCCCGTTGACCCATTCCTTCTTCAGGAGCCGCGAATGAACAAGAAGATCTGCTGCCCGATGTTTTCCTTGGGGATTCGAAAGTGAGCCGCCACGTCCAGACGCCCGGCGCGGACGACGAGGCGGCCTCGGCGCCCCAGGCTTCCCGCCTGCTTCGCCTGGCAGCGATGGCCTTGAATGTGACGGTGCTGACGCTGGCCACCATGGCGGCGGGCCTCTATGTGTTTCCACTACAGTAGCCCGCCGCGACTCTTCTCCCGCCCATGAGCAAATCCCTGCGTCTTTCGGAAAAGTGGTTTCGCCGCGGCCTGTGGGTCGTGGCCCTTGTCTTCGCCGGCTTCCTGACCGGCCTGGGCAGCACCATCGTCGGCGACCTGCCGCGGGTGGAGCATCCGCTGCAGCTCGACGATTTCATCGACCGCGCCGCGGCCTTGCCCCTGCGCGAGACGGTGGCCAAGGCCGAGGAAAGCCAGAAGGCCGCGCAGGCCGCCCTCGAGCAGGCGCAGCTGCGGCTGGAAGCGGCACGCCAGGCCAATCGCAACGCGCGGGAGACGTTCTCCAATTGGCTGTCCACGCGGCACGCCACGCAGCTGCCGGACCAGGACAGCGAACTCATTTCCCGCACCAAGGCGCTCGATGCGCTCAAGGCCGCCGAGGACGATGCGCAGAAGAAGGTGCTGGCCCAGCGCCAGGCGGCACTCGATGCGCGCCAGGCGCAGGCCCGGGCGAGCGAGCAGCTGGCGGAACTCAACCGCGCGGCCAGCAAGAAGATGCAGGAAGAGGCGCGCCGCGTCGAGCTGCGCGTGTTCCTCTATCGGCTGGCGCTGACCTTGCCGCTGCTGCTGGTGGCGGGCTGGCTCTTTGCGAAGAAGCGCAAGAGTACCTACTGGCCCTTCGTATGGGGCTTCATCATCTTCGCCCTCTTTGCGTTCTTCGTGGAGCTGGTGCCCTACCTGCCCAGCTACGGCGGCTACGTGCGCTACGTGGTGGGCATCGTCCTCACGGTGCTGGTGGGGCGCTATGCCATCGTGGCGCTCAACCGTTACCTGGCCCGGCAGAAGCTGGCCGAGCAGCAGCCCGACCAGGTGCGGCGCGACGAGCTCAGCTACGACACGGCACTGGCTCGCCTGGCCAAGGGCGTGTGCCCCGGCTGCGAGCGGCCGGTGGACTTGAAGAACACCGAGATCGACTTCTGCCCGCATTGCGGCATTGGCCTGTTCGACCATTGCGGCAAGTGCGATGCGCGCAAGAGCGCTTTCTCCAAGTTCTGCCACGCCTGCGGAACGCCGGCGCAGGCGCAGGCGCAGGGAGGCTAGACGCCGCGCGCGCGGTCCGCCTTGAACTGCGCGCGGAACTCTGCAAAGCGGCCCGCGTCGAGGGCTTCGCGGATCTCGCGCATCAGGTTCAGGTAGTAGTGCAGGTTGTGCACCGTGGTGAGCATGGGGCCGAGCATTTCGCCGCAGCGGTCCAGGTGGTGCAGGTAGGCGCGCGAGAAGCCCTCGCGCCCGCCGTCGTTCCATGACACGCCCGAGGTGCCCGCGCAGGCATGGCAGGTGCAGCTCGGGTCGATGGGCTGCGGGTCGCTCTTGTGGCGCGCGTTGCGCATCTTCAGGTCGCCGTAGCGGGTGAAGAGCGTGCCGTTGCGTGCATTGCGCGTGGGCATCACGCAGTCGAACATGTCGACGCCGTCGGCCACGCCCTGCACCAGGTCTTCGGGCGTGCCCACGCCCATCAGGTAGCGGGGCTTGTTCGCCGGCAGCCGGTGCGGCGTGTGCGCCATGATGCGCAGCATCTCGTCCTTGGGTTCGCCCACGCTCACGCCGCCGATGGCGTAGCCGGGAAAGTCCAGGTCCACCAGCTGCGCCAGCGATTCCTCGCGAAGGTTCTCGAACATGCCGCCCTGCACGATGCCGAACAGGGCGTTGGGGTTGTTCAACCGCGCGAACTCCGCCTGGCAGCGCTTGGCCCAGCGCAGGCTCAGCTCCATCGAGCTGCGCGCCTGCGCCTCGGTGGTGATCTTGCCGTGCGTGTCGTAGGGCGTGCACTCGTCGAACTGCATGACGATGTCGCTGTTCAGGATGGTCTGGATCTGCATCGAGACCTCGGGCGTGAGAAAGAGCTTGTCGCCGTTGACGGGCGAGGCGAACTTCACGCCTTCCTCGCTGATCTTGCGCATGGCGCCCAGGCTCCAGACCTGGAAGCCGCCCGAGTCGGTGAGGATGGGCTTGTTCCACTTCTCGAACTGGTGCAGGCCGCCGAAGCTGGCCATCACGTCCAGGCCGGGGCGCATCCACAGGTGGAAGGTGTTTCCCAGGATGATCTGCGCGCCCATTTCCTCCAGGCTGCGCGGCATCACGCCCTTGACGGTGCCGTAGGTGCCCACGGGCATGAAGATGGGCGTCTGCACCACACCGTGATTGAGCGTGAGCGTGGCTCGGCGCGCGTGACTGGAGGCGTCGGCGGTAAGGATCTTGAAGTCCAGCATGTCAGTCCTTGTTGTTGTCGTGCGATCGGGCGAGCAGCATGGAGTCGCCATAGCTGAAGAATCGGTATCCTTCGCGGATGGCATGGACATAGAGCGCCATCACGTGCTCGTAGCCGGCAAAGGCGCTCACCAGCATCATGAGCGTGCTCTTGGGCAGGTGGAAGTTGGTAATCAGCAGGTCGACGTGCTGGAAGGCGAAGCCGGGCGTGATGAAGATGCGCGTGTCGCCCTCGGCCTCGCCGCTCGCCGCCCACGATTCGAGCGTGCGCACGGTCGTCGTGCCCACCGCCACCACGCGGCCGCCGCGCGCCTTGCACTGCGCAATGGCCTGCTGCGTCGCCTGCGGCACCTGGTAGCGCTCGGCATGCATGGTGTGCTCGGCAATGTTTTCCGTCTTCACCGGCTGGAAGGTGCCGGCGCCCACGTGCAGCGTCACGTTGGCGCGCTCGATGCCGCGTGCCGACAGCTCGGCCAGCAGCGCTTCGTCGAAATGCAGCGCGGCGGTGGGCGCGGCCACGGCGCCCGGCACGCGGGCGAACACCGTCTGGTAGCGCCGTTCGTCGTCCGAGGAGTCGGCGTGCGTGATGTAGGGCGGCAGCGGCACGTGGCCGCAGCGGGCCATCAGGGCGTACGGGTCTTCGCCTGAATCGCTTTGGAAGGCGAATCGGAAGAGGGCCCCATGCTCGTCAGGCCATCGGCCCAGCAAGGTCGCCCGGAAGCCACCGACCATCTCCAGCACGGTACCGACCGACGGCTTCTTGCTCACCTTCATGTGGGCCACCACTTCATGCCCCTGCAGCACGCGCTCGACCAGCAGCTCGAGCTTGCCGCCCGTCGGCTTCTCGCCAAAGAGGCGCGCCTTGACGACCTGCGTGTCGTTGAATACCAGCAGGTCGCCGGGCCGCAGCAGCGAGGGCAGGGTGTTGAAGATGCGGTCCACCGGCTGCGGGCCGGTGCCGTCGAGCAGGCGCGAGGCGCTGCGCTCGGGCGCGGGATGCTGCGCCACCAATTCGGGCGGCAGCGAAAAATCGAAATCGGAAAGCGTGAAGCTGCGCATGTACTTGAGGGCCGGACGGGCCCGTGCCAAGGCTGGCGTGAAGATGAATGAAGAAAGCGCCCGGGCGGGCGCAGGCAGAATTGTCCCATGCCCGCCGCATCCCAGCCCGCATCGCGCGAAAAGTCCCCGACGGCCGCCGCCCCGGCCAAGGGCACGCCCGGCGCCGGCCTGAGCGCGGTGCAGCGGGCATTGCGCAAGCTCGGGCTGCTGCGGGACATCGACTTCGCCCTGTACCTGCCCATGCGCTACGAGGACGAGACGCAGATCGTTCGCCTGGCGGACGTGCGCGACGGCGAGACGGCGCAGATCGAGGCGGTGGTCACTGCCAGCGAGGTGGTCTATCGCCCGCGCCGCCAGCTCATCGTGACGGTGGATGACGGCAGCGACACCTGCCAGCTGCGCTTCTTCAACTTCTATCCCTCGCAGCAGAAGCAGTTGGCGGTGGGTGCGCGCGTGCGCCTGCGCGGCGAGGTGCGCGGCGGCTTCATGGGCCGCACCATCATGCATCCCACGGTCAAGGCGGCCGGCACCGAACTGCCGCAGGCGCTGACGCCGGTGTACTCGACCATCGCCGGGCTGGCCCAGCCGGTCCTGCGGCGCGAGGTGCGCTCGGGCCTGGCGCGCGCGCTGCTCGACGAAACCCTGCCGCAGGGCGACGCCTGGCAGCCGGCCTGGGACCTGCGCCGCTCGCTCAACTTCCTGCACTATCCGGCGCCGGACGTGGCGATGGCAACGCTGGAAGACCACAGCCACCCCGCATGGCAGCGCATCAAGGCAGAAGAGCTGCTGGCGCAGCAGCTGTCGCAACTGCAGGCGCGGGGCGAACGGGCCGCCCAGCGTGCGCCGGTTCTCGCCCGGCGTGCCGGCAACGATTCGCTGGTCGAACAATTGATGGCCGTTCTGCCCTTTGCGCTCACCGGCGCCCAGCGCCGCGTGGTGGAGGAAATCGGCCATGACCTGGCCAAGGTGGTGCCGATGCACCGCCTGCTGCAAGGGGATGTGGGTTCGGGCAAGACGGTGGTCGCGGCGCTCGCCGCAGCGCTGTGCATCGACGCGGGATACCAATGCGCGCTGATGGCGCCCACCGAAATCCTCGCCTCCCAGCACTTCGGCAAGCTGGTCGGCTGGCTCGACCCGCTGCTCGAACGCCGCGGCCTGCGCGTGGCCTGGCTCACCGGAAGCCAGAAGAAGAAGGAGCGCGAGACGATGGAGGCCGCGCTGGAAAGTGGCGAGGCGGCGCTGGTCATCGGCACGCACGCGGTCATCTCCGAGAAGGTGCGCTTCAAGAACCTGGCGCTGGCCATCGTGGATGAGCAGCACCGCTTCGGCGTGGCTCAGCGGCTGGCCTTGCGCGGCAAGGCGCAGGGCGGGCTGGAGCCCCACCTGCTGATGATGAGCGCCACCCCCATCCCCCGCACGCTGGCCATGAGCTACTACGCCGACCTGGACGTGTCCACGCTAGACGAGCTCCCGCCGGGCCGCACGCCGGTGGTGACCAAGCTGGTGGCCGACCACCGCCGCGACGAGGTCATCGAGCGCATCCAGTCGCAGCTCGAGCAGGGGCGGCAGGTCTACTGGGTCTGCCCCCTCATCGAGGAAAGCGAGGCGGTCGACCTGCGCAACGCCACCGCCACGCGGGACGAACTGGCCGACGTACTGGGCGAAGCGGTGCGGGTGGGCCTGCTGCATTCGCGCATGCCCACGGCCGAGAAGGCGGCGGTGATGGCCGAGTTCAGCGCAGGGCAGCTGCACGTGCTGGTCAGCACCACGGTCATCGAAGTGGGCGTGGACGTGCCCAATGCCTCGCTCATGGTGATCGAGCATGCCGAGCGCTTCGGCCTGTCCCAGTTGCACCAGCTGCGTGGGCGCGTGGGGCGCGGCGCCGCGGCATCGGCCTGCGTTCTGCTCTATTCGCCCAATGAGGGCGGCCGCGTCGGCGAGGCGGCGCGTGCACGCCTGCGCGCCATGGCGGAGACCAGCGACGGCTTCGAGATCGCCCGGCGCGACCTGGAGATCCGCGGGCCCGGCGAATTCCTCGGCGCACGCCAGTCGGGTGCGCCGCTGCTGCGCTTCGCCGACCTGGCCACCGACACCCGGCTGCTGGAATGGGCACGCGAACTCGCGCCGCGCATGCTGCAGTCGCATGCGCAGCTGGCGCAGCGCCACATCGATCGTTGGCTGGGCAGCCGCTCCGAGTACCTCAAGGCCTGAAATTCCCGCAGGGCTTCGGTGCTTGCGCATAATTGACGCAAGCTATGACCCTGACCGAACTCAAATACATCGTTGCAGTGGCGCGCGAGCGGCATTTCGGCAAGGCTGCAGAAGCCTGCTTCGTTTCGCAGCCCACCCTGTCGGTGGCCATCAAGAAGCTGGAAGACGAGCTGGAGGTCAAGCTCTTCGAGCGCAGCGCCGGCGAAGTGACCGTCACGCCCCTGGGCGAACAGATCGTGCAGCAGGCGCAAAGCGTGCTCGACCAGGCCGCCAGCATCAAGGAAATTGCCAAGCGCGGAAAGGATCCGCTGGCCGGTCCGCTGAAGCTCGGCGTGATCTACACCATCGGCCCGTACCTGCTGCCGGACCTGGTGCGCCAGAACATCGCGCGCACGCCGCAGATGCCGCTGATGCTGCAGGAGAACTTCACGGCCAAGCTGCTGGACATGCTGCGCGCCGGCGAGATCGACGCGGCCATCATGGCGGAGCCTTTTCCCGACGCGGGCCTGGCCATCGCGCCGCTGTACGACGAACCCTTCGTGGCGGCGCTGCCGACGCATCATGCGCTGGCGCAGCAGGAATCGGTCACATCCGACGAACTCAAGAACGAGACCATGCTCCTGCTGGGCACCGGCCATTGCTTTCGCGACCACGTGCTGGAGGTCTGCCCCGAGTTCGCGCGCTTCTCCAGCAATGCCGAAGGCATCCGCAAGAGCTTCGAAGGCTCGTCGCTGGAAACGATCAAGCACATGGTGGCGTCGGGCATGGGTGTGACGCTGGTGCCGCGCCTGTCGGTGCCGCCGGAGGCGCTCAAGAGTCCCAAGTCCAAGACGCGGCGCGAGCCCGAGGCGCTGGTGCGCTACCTGCCGGTGCGCGATTCCGAAGGGCGCGAGCCGCCCACCCGGCGCGTGGTGCTGGCCTGGCGGCGAAGCTTCACGCGCTACGAGGCCATCGCGGCGCTGCGCAATGCCATCTATGCCTGCGAGCTGCCGGGGGTTCAGCGCCTGTCGTAGCAGCGCATGCCGCATGCGCTATGCATGACGGTGATAGCCAGGAGTTGTTGCAGATGCCCGCATGGGCTTCTACAGTTCCTTTTCGTCGACAACCATTGATCTGAAGAAGGGACCGCCACGTCATGGCCAAAGCAAAAGCGAAGTCTTCCGCAGCAAAGTCGCCCGCATCGTCTGCCGGCAAGGTGCCGATCAAGGGGGGCACCCGCGTCGCGCAGGAGTCCGGCAGCCGCAGTGCGCCCATCATCAACATCGGCATCGATCGCGAAGACCGCGCCGCCATTGCCGAAGGGCTCTCGCGCGTGCTGGCCGACACCTACACGCTGTACCTGACGACGCACAACTTCCACTGGAACGTGACGGGTCCGCACTTCAACTCGCTGCATGCCATGTTCATGCAGCAGTACACCGAGCTGTGGGGCGCCACCGACGTGCTGGCCGAACGCATCCGCGCCCTGGGCCACTACGCGCCGGGCTCGTATGCGGAGTTCAGCAAGATCGCCACCGTGCCCGACGTGCCGCAGCATCCGCCCAAGGCCATGGAAATGGTGCGCATCCTGGTCAAGGGCCACGAAACCGTGTCGCGCATCGCGCGCGAGTTCATACCGGTGGCGCAAGAGGCCGGCGACGACCCGACCGCCGACATGCTGACGGCCCGCTGCACGGTGCACGACCAGACCGCGTGGATGCTGCGCTCGCTGCTGGAGGATTGAGTCTTGTCCCTGTCGATGCCGGCGGCCGCTGGCCGCGAGCCAGCGCCGTCATCGCCCCCGCCTGCGAGCCCGCGCGGGCGCCTGGCCGCCTATCTGGACCTGATCCGGTGGAACCGGCCCGCCGGTTGGCTGCTGCTGCTGTGGCCGACGCTCAGCGCCTTGTGGTTCGCCGCGGACGGCTGGCCCGGCTGGCATCTGCTGGCAGTGTTCGTGCTGGGCACCATCCTCATGCGCAGCGCCGGCTGCTGCGTCAACGACGTGGCCGACCGCGACTTCGACCGCCACGTCAAGCGCACCGCCGCGCGGCCGGTGACCAGTGGCGAGGTGTCGGTGCGCGAGGCGCTGCTGCTGGGCGCCGTGCTGGCGCTGGTGGCGTTCGGCCTGGTGCTCACGACCAACCTGCCCACGGTGCTGTGGTCGTTCGCGGCGCTGGCCGTGACGCTCTTTTATCCCTTTGCCAAGCGCTTCTTCGCCATTCCGCAGGCGGTGCTGGGCATTGCCTTCAGCTTCGGTATTCCGATGGCCTTCGCCGCCGTGCAGGGCAGCGTGCCCGGCTTTGCCTGGCTGCTGCTCGTGGGCAACCTGTTCTGGGTGCTGGCCTACGACACCGAATACGCCATGGTCGACCGTGACGACGACCTGAAGATCGGCATGAAGACCTCGGCCATCACCTTCGGCCGCTTCGACGTGGCGGCGGTGATGGCGAGCTATGCCTTGTTCCTGGCGGTCTGGACATGGGCCGGCGCCAGCCGCAGCCTGGGCGCCGTCTTCTATCTGGGCATCGTGGCCGCGGTGCTCCAGGCCGCATGGCATTGGCAAATGATCCGCATGCGTACGCGCGAGGGCTGCTTCAAGGCCTTTCGCCTGAACCACTGGCTGGGCTTCACGGTGTTTGCCGGCGTGGTGGCCGGCTACCTGCTTCGCTGAGCGACGGGAAGGGCGGCCACGCCGCCTCGCCGCAGCTACTGGCGCCCAAACTCCTCGCCCATTTCGTCCGCGCGATGCTGGGCGGCCTGCATGGCCCGGATGAAGAGGGCCTGGACGCCGCCTTCATCCATGGTGGTGATGGCCGCATGCGTCGTGCCGCCCTTGGAGGTGACCCGCTGGCGCATGGTCTCCAGCGCGTCGCCGGAACTGCCCGCCAACGCCGAAGCGCCGCTGAAGGTGCCCACGGCCAGCTGCCGCGCCTGCGATTCGCTCAGTCCCATCTGCGTGCCGGCCTTCACCATGGCCTCCAGGAAATAGAAGACATAGGCGGGCCCCGAGCCGGACAGCGCTGTCACGGCGTCGAGCTGCTCCTCGCGCTCCAGCCAGAGCAGGTCGCCGGTGGGGCGCAGCAGCGATTCCACCCGCTGCCGATCCGCCTGGCTCACGGCCGGGCCGGCATACAGGCCCGTCATTCCCTTGCCGACCAGCGCCGGGGTGTTGGGCATGGCGCGCGCCACGCGCTGCACGCCGAGCCAGCGCGCCACGCTGCCCGCGCGGATGCCGGCCGCCACGCTCAGGTGCAGGGCTTGCTGCGTGAACGGGGCCACCGGCGCTGCGGCTTCCTTGAAGGTCTGCGGCTTGACGGCCCACACCACGGCCTGGCACGCCTTCAAGTCCTCGTTGGCCGCCGCGCTGGCGACCACGCCGAACTGCTTCTTCAGCTGTTCCCTTGCCTGCTCGAAAGGCTCGACCACATGAATGGCCGTCGCCGCCATGCCGCGCTCGATCAGCCCGCCGATGATGGCGCTGGCCATGTTGCCGCCGCCGATGAAGGCGACGGGGGCTGCGGAATCGGCGGTGTTCGGGCTTTGGGAGGAGGTCATGCCGGCGAGTGTACGGATTGCGAAAGACTGGTTTCCTGGGTCTTCTCGCCCTTGCGCTGAATTTCACCTGGGCAAAATGCGCATTGCGTCGAGACTCGGCGCGCACGCACCTGCGGAATCTTTCGAAAAGGCGCGGTTGACAGCCCTGCGCAGGCATGCCACAATCACGGGCTTCGCTTTGAAAAGAGGCGGAGCTTTCAGCCCAATTGGCGGCGTTTCGAGTGGTTCGAGGCGTCAACAGCGGGCCCAAGACTGACTGAAGTCGGTTGCCGAAGGAAGAGATGGGCGGGTGCAATGCCTGCCAGCTTCACGGTTGCTGCGATCAGTACAAGTTGGGAACTAAGACAAATGATCCAAACTGAATCCAGGCTCGAAGTGGCCGACAACACGGGCGCGAAATCCGTCCTGTGTATCAAGGTGCTTGGCGGCTCCAAGCGCCGCTACGCAAGCGTTGGCGACATCATCAAGGTGAGCGTCAAGGAAGCTGCGCCGCGCGGCCGCGTCAAGAAGGGCGAAATCTATTCCGCCGTCGTGGTTCGCACCGCCAAGGGCATCCGTCGTGCCGACGGTTCGCTCGTCAAGTTCGACGGCAATGCCGCCGTGCTGCTCAACGCCAAGCATGAGCCCATCGGCACCCGCATCTTCGGACCGGTCACGCGCGAACTGCGTACCGAGAAGTTCATGAAGATCGTGTCGCTGGCCCCCGAAGTTCTCTAAGGACAACAACGCCATGAACAAGATTCGCAAAGGCGACCAGGTCATCGTGTTGGCCGGGCGCGACAAGGGCAAGCGCGGCACGGTGACGCTGCGCAAGGATGACGACCACGTCGTCGTCGAAGGCATCAACCTCGTCAAGAAGCACACCAAGCCGAACCCCATGAAGGGCACGACCGGTGGCATCGTTGAAAAGGCCATGCCGATTCACCAATCCAATGTGGCGATCTTCAATGCCGCGACCGGCAAGGCTGATCGCGTGGGCATCAAGGTCACGGACGGCAAGCGCGTGCGCGTCTTCAAGTCCAGCGGCGAAGAAATCAAGGCCGCCTAAGAGGTACGCACATGGCACGACTCCAACAACACTACCGCGAAAAGATCGCCAAGGACCTGACCGAGAAGTTCGGCTACAAGTCCCCGATGCAGGTCCCGCGCCTGACCAAGATCACGCTGAACATGGGCGTGGGCGAGGCTGTGGCCGACAAGAAGGTGCTCGAAAACGCCGTGGCCGATCTGACCAAGATCGCCGGCCAGAAGCCCGTCGTCACCAAGTCGAAGAAGGCCATCGCAGGCTTCAAGATCCGTGAGCAACAGCCCATCGGCTGCATGGTGACCCTGCGCGGCGTTCAGATGTACGAATTCCTGGACCGCTTCGTGACCGTGGCCCTGCCGCGCGTTCGCGACTTCCGCGGTATCTCGGGTCGTGCGTTCGACGGCCGTGGCAACTACAACATCGGCGTCAAGGAACAGATCATCTTCCCGGAAATCGAGTACGACAAGGTGGATGCGCTGCGTGGCCTGAACATCAGCATCACGACGACCGCCAAGACCGATGAAGAAGCCAAGGCGCTGCTCGCCGGCTTCCGTTTCCCGTTCAAGAACTGAGGTGATCTGTGGCTAAAGTAGCTTTGATCCAGCGCGAACTCAAGCGCGACAAACTGGCCGCCAAGTACGCCGCCAAGTACGCCGAACTGAAGGCGATCGCCAACGACGCGAAGAAGAGCGACGAAGAGCGCGCTGCCGCCCGCCTGGGCCTGCAGAAGCTCCCGCGTAACGCCAACCCCACGCGTCAGCGCAACCGCTGCGAAATCACGGGTCGTCCCCGCGGCACCTTCCGTCAATTCGGTCTGGCACGCGCCAAGATCCGCGAGCTGGCTTTCAACGGCGACATCCCCGGTGTCACCAAGGCCAGCTGGTAAGCCAGGCAGGAGCAAACAACATGAGCATGAGTGATCCCATTGCCGACCTGCTGACGCGCATCCGCAACGCGCAGATGGTCGCCAAGCCCACCGTGTCGGTCCCGTCTTCCAAGGTGAAGGTCGCGATCGCACAAGTCCTGAAGGACGAGGGCTACATCGACGGCTTCCAGGTCAAGACCGAAGCCGGCAAGAGCGAGCTGGAAATTTCGCTGAAGTACTACGCCGGTCGCCCGGTCATCGAGCGCATCGAGCGCGTCAGCCGTCCCGGCCTGCGCGTCTACAAGGCCAGCGCCGCGATCCCGCAGGTGCAGAACGGCCTGGGCGTTGCCATCGTGACCACGCCCAAGGGCGTGATGACCGATCGCAAGGCGCGCGCCAACGGCGTTGGCGGCGAAGTCCTGTGCTACGTCGCCTGATCGAGGAGCAAGAAGAATGTCCCGAGTAGGTAAGAGCCCGGTCGCCATCCCGCAAGGCGTGGATGTGTCGATCAAGGAAGACCAGATCAGCGTCAAGGGCGCTGGCGGTCAACTGTCGCTGGCCAGCAATCCGCTGGTCATCGTCAAGAACAACGACGGCAAGCTGAGCTTCACGCCGGCCAACGATTCGCGTGAAGCGAATGCGATGAGCGGCACCATTCGCCAGCTGGTCAACAACATGGTGGTCGGTGTGACCAAGGGCTTCGAGAAGAAGCTCAACCTGGTTGGCGTGGGCTTCAAAGCCGCCGCCCAGGGCGCCAAGCTCAACCTGTCGGTTGGCTTCTCGCACCCGGTCGACATCGCGATGCCCCAAGGCATCACGGTGGCAACGCCGGCCCCGACCGAAATCGTGATCAAGGGTGCCGACCGCCAACGCGTCGGCCAGATCGCCGCTGAGATCCGCGCTGTTCGTCCGCCCGAGCCCTACAAGGGCAAGGGGATCCGTTATTCGGACGAGAAGATCGTGATCAAAGAGACCAAGAAGAAGTAAGGGGCAGCAAAATGATGTTGACCAAGAAAGAACAGCGTCTTCGCCGCGCGCGCCAGACCCGCATTCGCATCGCGAAGCAGGGCATCGCCCGCCTGACGGTGAACCGCACCAACCTGCACATCTACGCCACCGTCATCTCCGAAGACGGTTCGAAGGTGCTGGCCGCTGCTTCCACCGCCGAAGCCGAAATCCGCTCGTCGCTGGGCGGCGCTGGCAAGGGTGGCAACGTTGCTGCCGCCACGCTGATCGGCAAGCGCATCGCTGAGAAGGCCAAGGCCGCCGGCGTCGAGAAGGTTGCATTCGACCGCGCTGGCTTCGCCTATCACGGCCGCGTCAAGGCCCTGGCCGACGCTGCCCGCGAAGCCGGTCTGCAGTTCTAACCGAATACGAGATTCAAGATGGCAAAGATTCAGGCAAGAACGCAGAACGAAGGACCCGAGGACGGTCTGCGCGAGAAGATGATCGCGATCAACCGCGTCACCAAGGTGGTGAAGGGTGGTCGTATCCTCGGTTTCGCTGCACTGACGGTGGTTGGCGACGGCGACGGCCGCGTCGGCATGGGCAAGGGCAAGTCCAAGGAAGTGCCCGCTGCCGTGCAGAAGGCCATGGAAGAGGCCCGCCGCAACCTGTTCAAGGGCGCGATCAAGAACGGCACGCTGCACCACGAAGTGCACGGCCACCACGGTGCTTCGTCCGTCGTGATGTACCCGGCCCCCAAGGGTACCGGCATCATCGCCGGCGGCCCGATGCGCGCCGTGTTCGAAGTGATGGGCATCACCGACGTCGTGGCCAAGAGCCACGGTTCGTCGAACCCCTACAACATGGTTCGCGCCACGCTGAACGGCCTGCGCAACGCTACGACGGCTTCGGAAGTCGCCGCCAAGCGTGGCCTGACGGTCGAGCAGCTGTTCGCCGCTTAAAGCCGGAGCATCACAAATGACGCAACAACAAACCGTCAAGGTGCAATTGGTCCGCAGCCCGATCGGCACCAAGCAATCGCATCGCGCCACCGTGCGTGGCCTGGGCCTGCGCAAGCTCAACTCCGTGTCGGAGCTGCAGGACACGCCCGCCGTTCGCGGCATGATCAACAAGATCAGCTACCTGGTCAAAGTGCTCTAAACAAGAGCTGCTGAGAGAGACGATATGGAACTCAATGGCATCAAGCCCGCTGCCGGCGCCAAGCACGCGAAGCGTCGCGTCGGCCGCGGCATCGGCTCCGGCCTCGGCAAGACTGCCGGCCGCGGTCACAAGGGTCAGAAGTCGCGTTCGGGCGGCTTCCACAAGGTGGGCTTCGAAGGCGGCCAGATGCCGCTGCAGCGTCGCCTGCCCAAGCGCGGCTTCAAGTCGCAGACGCTGAAGTACAACGCCGAAATCACGCTGGCCTCGCTGGAAAAGCTGGGCCTGGCCGAAGTCGACGTCCTGGCGCTGAAGCAAGCCGGCCTGGTGGGCCAGCTGGCCAAGGTGGTCAAGGTCGTGAAGTCGGGTGAACTCACCAAGGCCGTCAAGCTGACGGGCATCGGTGCGACGGCAGGTGCCAAGGCTGCGATCGAAGCAGCCGGCGGCAGCGTCGCTTAAAGCATCTTGCTGAAGGCACTACGTGGCAACTAACGCGGCAACGCTCGCAAAGACAGGCAAGTTCGGCGACCTGCGTCGTCGGCTGGTGTTTTTGCTGCTCGCTCTGGTGGTGTATCGGATCGGGGCGCACATTCCCGTGCCTGGCATCAACCCGGACCAGCTGGCACAGCTGTTCCAGGGCCAGCAGGGTGGCATCCTGAGCCTGTTCAACATGTTCTCGGGCGGTGCGCTGTCGCGCTTCACCGTGTTCGCGTTGGGCATCATGCCGTACATCTCTGCATCGATCATCATGCAGCTGATGACCTACGTGGTGCCGACCTTCGAGCAGCTGAAGAAGGAAGGCGAGGCGGGCCGCCGCAAGATCACCCAGTACACGCGCTACGGCGCGCTGGCGCTGGCGCTGTTCCAGTCCTTCGGCATCGCGGTGGCACTCGAGTCGTCCGCCGGCCTGGTCATCAACCCGGGCTTCGGCTTCCGCCTCACGGCCATGATCAGTCTCACGGCTGGTTCGATGTTCCTGATGTGGCTGGGCGAGCAGATCACCGAGCGCGGCCTGGGCAACGGCATCTCGATCCTGATCTTCGCGGGTATCGCCGCAGGTCTGCCGAGCGCCATTGGTGGCCTGGCTTCGCTGGTGACCACGGGGGCCATGAACCCGATCGTCGCGCTGTTCATCGTCGCGATCGTCGTGCTGGTGACCTACTTCGTGGTGTTCGTCGAACGCGGCCAGCGCAAGATCCTGGTGAACTATGCGCGCCGCCAGGTCGGCAACAAGGTGTATGGCGGCCAGTCCTCGCACCTGCCGCTGAAGCTGAACATGGCCGGTGTGATTCCGCCCATCTTCGCTTCGTCCATCATCCTGCTGCCGGCCACCGTGGTGGGCTGGTTCAGTACCGGTGACGGCGGCTGGCGCTGGGTCAAGGACGTGGCCAGCGCGCTGCGTCCGGGCGAGCCGATCTATGTGCTGCTGTACGCGGCGGCCATCGTGTTCTTCTGCTTCTTCTACACGGCGTTGGTCTTCAACAGCCGCGAGACGGCAGACAACCTGAAGAAGAGCGGTGCCTTCATTCCCGGCATCCGCCCGGGTGACCAGACCGCCCGGTATATCGACAAGATCCTGGTTCGCCTCACGCTGGCGGGCGCGGTGTACATCACCTTCGTCTGCCTGCTGCCGGAGTTCCTGATCCTGAAATACAACGTGCCGTTCTACTTCGGTGGGACTTCACTGCTGATCATCGTGGTGGTCACGATGGACTTCATGGCCCAGGTGCAGAACTACATGATGTCCCAGCAATACGAATCGCTGCTCAAGAAGGCGAACTTCAAGCCTTCGTGATGCGGGCCCACAAGACGACGTAGAGAGATTTAGGAGTAACAAATGAGAGTTTCGGCTTCGGTCAAGACCATCTGCCGCAATTGCAAGATCATCCGCCGCAAGGGTGTGGTGCGCGTGATCTGTTCCGACCCGCGCCACAAGCAGCGCCAGGGTTGATTCGAGAAGAAGAGATTTAGAGGACGCACATGGCACGTATTGCTGGCATCAACATTCCGCCGCACAAGCACGCCGAGATCGGCCTGACCGCCATCTTCGGTATCGGGCGCACCCGCGCTCGCAAGATCTGCGAAGCGGCTGGCATCGACTACGCGAAGAAGGTCAAGGACCTGACGGACGCTGACCTGGAAAAGATCCGCGACCAGATCGCCCAGTTCACGATCGAAGGCGACCTGCGCCGCGAAACGACGATGAACATCAAGCGACTGATGGACATCGGTTGCTACCGTGGTTTCCGTCATCGCCGCGGCCTGCCGATGCGCGGCCAGCGCACGCGCACCAACGCCCGCACCCGCAAGGGCCCGCGCAAGGCTGCGCAGTCCCTGAAGAAGTAAGGATAGAAAAGCATGGCTAAAGCTCCTGCCAACAACGCAGCACAGCGCGTTCGCAAGAAGGTCCGCAAGAACGTTGCGGACGGTATCGCCCACGTGCACGCCTCGTTCAACAACACCATCATCACGATCACCGATCGCCAGGGCAACGCCCTGTCGTGGGCTTCGTCGGGTGGCCAAGGCTTCAAGGGTTCGCGCAAGTCGACGCCCTTCGCAGCCCAGGTGGCTTCCGAAGTGGCCGGCCGTGCCGCGGTGGAACAAGGCATCAAGAACCTGGACGTCGAGATCAAGGGCCCCGGCCCGGGTCGCGAATCGTCGGTGCGCGCCCTGGCCGCGCTCGGCATCCGCATCAACTCGATTTCCGACGTGACGCCGGTGCCGCACAACGGCTGCCGTCCGCAGAAGCGCCGCCGCATCTAAGCGCGTCGCGTGAAGGCGCAGCCTGCATTCGTGCAGTCTGCGCGTTTTGTTTTTGGTTGTTTTGTAAAAGCAAGCCCACCGCCGCCGTCCCAAGGGTCGAGCGGCTCCCGCGAAGGATGGTCCTTCTCGGCAGATGACACAAAGGAAGATCTCGTGGCACGTTACCTCGGCCCCAAGGCCAAACTCTCCCGCCGTGAAGGCACCGACCTGTTCCTCAAGAGCGCCCGCCGCTCGATCCAGGACAAGGCGAAGTTCGACTCCAAGCCCGGCCAGCATGGCCGCACCTCGGGTCAGCGTACCTCCGACTACGGCCTGCAGCTGCGCGAAAAGCAGAAGGTCAAGCGCATGTACGGCGTGCTCGAGAAGCAGTTCCGCCGCTACTTCGAGGAAGCCGACCGCCGCCGCGGCAACACCGGTGCCAACCTGCTGTTCCTGCTCGAGTCGCGCCTGGACAACGTGGTCTACCGCATGGGCTTCGGTTCCACCCGCGCCGAAGCGCGCCAGCTGGTGTCGCACAAGGCCATCACGGTGAACGGCCAGTCGGTCAACATCCCGTCGTACCTGGTCAAGGCCGGCGACGTGGTTGCCGTTCGTGAAAAGTCGAAGAAGCAGACCCGCGTGGTCGAGGCCCTGCAGCTGGCCGCCCAAGTGGGCATGCCCGCCTGGGTCGAAGTGAATGCCGACAAGGCCGAAGGCGTCTTCAAGAAGACCCCGGACCGCGACGAATTCGCTTCCGACATCAACGAATCGCTGATCGTCGAACTCTACTCGCGCTAAAGCGCGAGACCACGGGCCGCCCACATCGCGGCCCGTATTTGATTTTTCGGTTCCCGCTGGGAGGCATTCCAGTCGGGCGCTTCACCAGCCTTACCGGTGTAACGAACCGGGGGTATTGAGAGGAAGTCTGCATGCAAACCACCCTGCTGAAACCCAAGACCATCCAGGTCGAGCAACTGGCGGCCAACAAGGCCAAGGTGACGCTCGAGCCCTTCGAGCGCGGCTACGGCCACACGCTCGGCAACGCGCTGCGCCGCGTTCTGCTGTCTTCGATGGTTGGTTATTCGGCGACCGAAGTGACCATTGCCGGCGTTCTGCACGAGTACTCGTCGATCGACGGCGTTCAGGAAGATGTGGTCAACATCCTGCTGAACCTCAAGGGCGTGGTGTTCAAGCTCCACAACCGCGACGAAGTCACGCTGAGCCTGCGCAAGGACGGCGAAGGCCCGGTCACCGCTTCCGACATCCAGACGCCGCACGACGTCGAGATCATCAACCCGGACCACGTCATTGCGCACCTGTCGCAAGGCGGCAAGCTCGACATGCAGATCAAGGTCGAGAAGGGCCGCGGCTACGTGCCCGGCACCATGCGCCGCTATGCCGATGAGCCGACCAAGTCGATCGGCCGCATCGTGCTCGACGCGTCGTTCTCGCCCGTCAAGCGCGTGAGCTACACCGTCGAAAGCGCGCGCGTCGAGCAGCGCACCGACCTGGACAAGCTGCTGGTCGAGATCGAGACCAACGGCGCCATCACCGCTGAAGACGCGGTGCGTGCCTCGGCCAAGATCCTGGTCGAGCAGCTTGCCGTGTTCGCGCAGCTGGAAGGCGGCGAACTGGCCGCCTTCGACGCGCCCGCCCCGCGCAGCGCCCAGCAGTTCGACCCGATCCTGCTGCGCCCCGTGGACGAGCTCGAGCTGACGGTGCGTTCGGCCAACTGCCTGAAGGCCGAGAACATCTACTACATCGGTGACCTGATCCAGCGCACCGAGAACGAGCTGCTCAAGACCCCGAACCTGGGTCGCAAGTCGCTCAACGAAATCAAGGAAGTGCTCGCCTCGCGCGGCCTGACCTTGGGCATGAAGCTCGAGAGCTGGCCGCCGGCCGGCCTCGACAAGCGTTAAGCCAAGCCAGTCAATTCAATCAACCAAGCGCCATTCCAGCGTGGATGGCGCAAAGGGCAGTACCTGACACGGCTGCCTTTATTACAAACCTCGAAAGGAAAAAATCATGCGTCACGGTCACGGCCTTCGCAAACTCAACCGCACCAGCTCGCACCGCCTGGCGATGCTGCAGAACATGATGAACTCGCTGATCGCTCACGAGGCCATCAAGACCACGGTCCCCAAGGCCAAGGAACTGCGCCGCGTCATCGAGCCGATGATCACGCTGGCCAAGAAGCCCACCGTTGCCAACAAGCGCCTGGCCTTCGACCGCCTGCGCGACCGCGACTCCGTCGTGAAGCTGTTCAATGAACTGGGCCCGCGCTACCAGACCCGCCCGGGCGGCTACACCCGCATCCTGAAGATGGGTTTCCGCGTTGGCGACAACGCGCCCATGGCTCTGGTTGAGCTGGTCGACCGCCCCGAAATTTCCGAGGGCAGCGACGAGCAAAACGCCGCGGAATAAGCTATAATTTCTGTCTGCCGCGCGATGGAGCAGCCTGGTAGCTCGTTGGGCTCATAACCCAAAGGTCGCAAGTTCAAATCTTGCTCGCGCAACCAAATTGAAAAGCCTCTTGGAGAAATCCAGGAGGCTTTTTCTTTGGCCGAAAGGCATGTGCCGCTGCGCACGTGCAAGGCACGTGCGCAGCCTGTGCCAATCCCTGCTTCCTGTGTTGCCTTCGCAGTCGGCTAGCGCGCGTTCTTCATCTGCCGCAGCCTGAAGCGCTGCAGCTTGCCGGTCTCGGTGCGCGGCAGGCTGTCCACGAAGTCGATGGCACGCGGGTACTTGAAGGGCGCGATGGTGGCCTTCACGTGGTCCTGCAGTGCCTTGACCATGGCGGCGTCGCCGCTGTGGCCGGGCTTGAGCACGCAGAAGGCCTTGACGATCATGCCGCGCGCCTCGTCGGGCACGCCGATCACGCCGCATTCGGCCACCGCCGGGTGCTTGAGCAATGCGTCTTCCACCTCGGGGCCGCCGACGTTGTAGCCGGCGGTGATGATCATGTCGTCGTCGCGGGCCTGGTAGAAGAAGTAGCCGTCGGCGTCCTGCATGAAGGCATCGCCCGGATAGTTCCAGCCCCGCTTCACGTAGTTCTGCTGGCGCGCGTCGTCCAGGTAGCGGCAGCCCGTGGGGCCGATGACCGCAAGCCGGCCGATGGTGCCGCGCGGCACTTCCTGCCCTTGCTCGTCGACCACGCGCGCCAGGTAGCCGGGCACCGCCTTGCCGATGGCGCCGCGGCGCACCTCGCTGCCCGCCGAGGAAATGAAGATGTGGAACATCTCGGTGGCGCCGATACCGTCGATCATCTCGATGCCCGTGGCCTCCTTCCACAGCTGCCGGGTGGCGTCGGGCAGCCCCTCGCCGGCACTCACCGTCTTGCGCAGCCCGGGCACGCCGAGTTGTCTGGCGAACGGCGCCATCTGGCGATAGAAGGTGGGCGCGGTGAAGCAGATGGTGGCGCCCACCTCGTTGATGGTGCGCACCATCGATTCCGGCGTGTAGCCGGCGCCCGGCAGCCACACCGAAGCGCCGGCCCACATCGGGAAGATGAGCAGGCCGCCCAGGCCGAAGGTGAAGGCCAGCGGCGGCGAGCCGACCACCACGTCGTCCGCCTGGATCTGCAGCACATGGCGCGGCCAGGCTTCGCAGGCGGCCAGCACGTCGCGGTGGCTGTGCACCGGTGCCTTGGGCTTGCCGGTGGTGCCCGAGGTGAAGGCCATCAGCGCGATGTCGTCGGCCTGGGTGGCGGGCCAGGCCGCCTGGCCGCTCTTCGCGGCCGCCAGGGCTTCCAGCGACGCCGCATCGTCCGGGGCGTTGAAGCGCAGCACGGCGCGCAGGCTCGCGCCGGCGGGCAGGGCGCGCGCCGCATCCAGTTCTTCCATCAGGCGCGTGTCGCACAGCGCGGCGGCAGGCTGCGCTTTCTCCAGGATGTCTCCCAGCTCGCGCGCCCGAAGAAGCGGCATGGTGGCCAGGGCAATCAGCCCCGCCTTCACCACGCCCAGCCAGGCCAGCGCCATCTCCACCGAATTGCCGCCGCGCAGCAGCACCCGGTTGCCGGGCACCAGCGCCAGGTCTTCCAGCAATACCTGGGCGATGCGATCGATCTCGGCGCGTGCCTGCCGGTAAGTCAGCGTGCGCTGTGGCGAGCGCAGCATCGGCCGGTCGCCGTGGCCGGCGGCCTCGGCCCGATCCAGCAGGGCATCGACCAGGTTCAACTGCTCGGGAAAGTCCACGCCGGACAGGCCGTCGTATACGAACTTCGGCCATTGGTCGCGCGCAGGCAGCCGGTCGGAAACGAAGCGATCAATTGGGGCGCTCATCGAATAAACCTCCGTGGAGACGGCCGCCATTCAGCGGTTCACGAATAAATAGTTTACACATAAACAATATACTGGCAACGAGGCCATGAGGCCGGGTCGGTTGACGGTTGTGTATCCCCCTGGCAAAAATCGCTCCATGCAGAGTCTGATACCGAAGATCGAGTCGCAGCTCGCGACGCTTCCGGTGCCGATCGCATTGGAGCTGCCCGACGGGCGCCGCGTCAGCACCACATCGCCATCTCGCGTGACCCTCGCCTTCAGCGAGTGGTCGGCCCTGGCCAAGCTGGCGAGCCGCCAGATCGGCGCGATCGGCGAAGCGTATGTGGAGGGCAAGGTGCAGATCCAGGGCGCCATGCGCGACCTGACCGATGCCGCGGTGGGCCTGCTGCCCGGCAATCCGGTCGAGACGACCAGCGGCTGGTGGGGCGAGCTGATGCGCCGGGCCAAGTCGCGCGGGGCGCACTCACTGCGCAAGGACTCGGCGCAGATCCAGTTCCACTACGACGTGTCCGACGACTTTTACGCCCTGTGGCTGGACCCGCGCCGCGTCTATTCGTGTGCCTATTACCGCGACGAAGCCCTGGACCTGGCCCAGGCGCAGGAAGCCAAGCTGGACCACATCTGCCGCAAGCTGCAGCTCAAGGCGGGCGAGCGCTATCTGGATGTGGGTTCTGGCTGGGGTGCGCTGCTGCTGTGGGCCGCCGAGAACTACGGCGTGGATGCCACCGGCATCACGCTGTCGAAGAACCAGCATGCCTATGTGAACCGGCTGATCGAGGAGCGCGGCCTGGGCGGCCGGGTGCGGGTCGAGCTGCTCGACTATCGCGAGCTCAAGCCGGCGCAGCGCTTCCACAAGATCTCCTCGGTGGGCATGTTCGAACACGTGGGCCGCGCCAACATGGGCGCGTACTTCCAGCAGATCTTCGATCTGCTCGAACCCGGCGGCCTGGCCATGAACCACGGCATCACCTCCGGCCAGCTCGACCAGCAGCAGCTGGGCGCCGGCATGGGCGACTTCATCGAGAAGTACATCTTTCCCGGCGGCGAGTTGCTGCACGTGACGCATGTGCTGCGCGAACTTGCCGCCGCGGGCCTGGAGATGGTGGACACGGAAAACCTGCGCCCGCACTACGCCCGCACGCTGTGGGCCTGGTCCGATGCGCTCGAAGCCCAGTTGCCGCAGGCGCGCGAGGTGCTGCGCCAGAGCACCGGCGACGAGGGGCGCGCCGAACGCGTGCTGCGCGCCTACCGCCTGTACCTGGCCGGCTCGGCCATGAGCTTCGAGCAGGGCTGGATCGCGCTGCACCAGATGCTGGCCATCAAGCCCGATGGCGACATGTCGAGCGGCACCCTGCGCGGCGCGCAATCGGAGTACCCTTTCACCCGGGATCACATCTACAACAGGTGAAACATGCTCTATCGCTTCAAGTCACAGGCCACCGAAGACGTCGTCATGATGGAAGGCAATGCCAGGCAACTGCTCGACATCGTCGGCAAGGCCTCGAGCAAGGGCATCATCACGGCGGACCAGTTGCCCGCCGCAATCACCGCGCTGGAGAACGCGGTGAAGCAGGACGCCATCAACAACAAGCACAACCATGATGCTTTCGCCGCCGAGGACCATGCGGACGAGGCCGAGCGCGTGCATGTGGGGCTGCACCAGCGGGCCGCGCCGCTGATCCACATGTTCAAGCGCGCCCAAGCTGCCGGCAAGGACGTGGTCTGGGGGGTCTGAAAAGGCCCCTCGGCTTCTCACGCCGCTCCCGCGGGTGTAGTTCGCCATCCCCCGAGGGGAGGACCACAACTGAGGCCCGGCAAAGCCGGTTCCTCGGTGTGTTGCTGGCCCCGCTTACGGGCGCACGAAGGTCGCGTCCGGTTTCAAGAACTGGTTAGTCCACCTTCGCGCCGCTGGTCTTCACCACCGCCGCCCATTTCTTGTGCTCGCTGTCGATGAGCTTGGCGAACTCGGCGGGGGTGTTGCCGCTGGGCAGGGCGCCCTGGGCAATGAGCTTTTCCTTGATGGCGGGGGTGCCCAACGATTTGGCGACTTCCTGCTGGATGCGGTTCACGATGTCGGGCGGCGTGCCGGCCGGGGCGAGCAGGCCGAACCAGGAACTCGCCTCGTAGCCCTTGAGCGACGGGCCGCCGGCTTCCTCGACGGTGGGCACGTCGGGCAGCGCCGGGGAGCGCTGTGCGCTGGTCACGGCCAGGGCCTTGAGCTTGCCGCCCTTGATCTGCTGCATGGAAGAAGGCAGGTTGTCGAACATCACGTCCGTGCTGCCGGCCACCAGGTCGAGCAAGGCGGGGCCCGAGCCCCGGTACGGGATGTGCGTCATGTAGCTGCCTGTCATGCTCTTGAACAGCTCGCCCGCCAGGTGGATCGAGGTGCCGCTGCCGCTGGAGGCCATGCTCAGCTTGCCCGGGTGCGCCTTGGCGTAGGCGATGAAGTCCTGGACTGAGTTGATGCCCAGCTGCCTGGCCTTGTCGGCATTCATCTCCATCACGTTGGGCACCGCCGCCACCAGGGTGATGGGCGCGAAGTCCTTGATCGGGTCGTAGGCCAGCTTGGGGTACAGGGCGCGGTTGATGCCGTGCGTGCCCACCGTGCCCATGAGCAGCGTGTAGCCGTCGGGCGCCGAGTGCGCCACGATTTCCGCGCCCACGTTGCCGCCGGCACCGGCCCGGTTGTCCACGATGAACTGCTGGCCGAAGGCCTTGGACAGCTCCGGCGCGACGGCCCGCGCCAGGATGTCGGTGGTGCCGCCCGGTGCAAAGGGCACCACGATGCGCACCGGCTTGGTCGGCCAGTTCGCCTGCGCCGCGGCAGGGCCGCCGAAGGCCAGCAGTGCCGACGAGGCCGCGGCAGCGCGCAGCAGCGTGCGTCGATGGATGGGGGAAAGAATCTTGTGCATGCTCGCTCCAGTCAATGCGATCGAAATGGGCCGTGCAGCCCCGTGGCGTCTGTTTTACGAGTGAAGGCGGCGATTCGATGCGGGTAATAACCCCGGGGCCTTCCGTCCGACTCAACCATCGGTCATGCGCACCGAGGCGATGAGCTTGTCGAGCATGGCGCTGAGCTGCTCGCGCTCGTGCGCGGTGATGTTGGCGAACAGCTCCGCTTCGCGCTCCTGCGCGCGCGCCAGGGCCGCTTCATACACGGAGCGGCCGGCGGCGCTGAGGTAGAGCCGGCTGCGTCTCTGGTCCGTCGGGTCTTCATGGCGCTGCAGCCGCTTGGCGCGCTGCAGGCCCGCCAGCGCGCGGCTCACGGCCATCTTGTCCAGGCCGCTGTACTCGGCCACCTGGCTGGCATTGCAGCCGGGCTGTGCGCCCACCATCGCCATCACGCGCCACTCGTTGAGCGTGAGCTGCAGCGGCTTGCCCACCCGCTGCTCGAAGGGCCGCGCCGTGAAATTGACGACCCGCACCAGCTTGAAGATGAGCAGGTCGTCGTCGCCCATGGCGCTTCAGCCCAGCATCCGCAGGGCCGCATCGGTAACCCGCGTGGCGTCGATGCGCGACTGCGCCTCCAGGATCGGCGCATAGCCCACCGGGATGCGCGGCGCGCCCAGGCGCGCCACCTTGCAGCCGGTGAGCTCGGCCGCGCTGGCCGCGATCTCCGCGCCGAACCCGGCCGTCTGCACCGCCTCGTGCGCCACCAGCAGGCGGCCGGTGCGCGCGCACGATTCGAGCACCATCTCGCGGTCCCACGGCCACAGCGTCCGCAGGTCGATCAGGTCTGCCTCGATGCCCTGCGCGGCCAGCTCGGTGCAGGCCTGCTCGCAGACATGCACCTGCCGGCTCCAGCTCACGATGGTGATCGCGTTGCCCGCGCGCACGCGGCGCGCCTGGCCGAGCTTGGCGGTCTGGCTGGGATCCACATCGCCGCGCAGGCCCCACAAGGTCTTGTGCTCGATGTAGGCCACCGGGTCGCCGCAGTGCATGGCCGCGCGCAGCAGGCTGAAGTTGTCCTGCGGCGTCGAGGGGCACACCACCACCAGCCCGGGCATGTGCGCGAACCAGGCTTCGAGCGACTGCGAGTGCTGCGCCGCCGAAGCATCCCAGATGCCGCCGGGCATGCGGGCCACCAGCGGCACGCGGCCCTGGCCGCCGAACATGAAGCGGTTCTTGGCGGCCTGGTTCACCAGCTCGTCCATGCCGCACAGCGCAAAGTCGACCACGCGCATCTCGACCACCGGGCGCAGGCCGGCCAGCGCCATGCCTACGCCGGCGCCCATGATGGCGGCTTCGCTGATCGGGGTGTCGATCACGCGGCCGGTGCCGAAGCGCGCCTGCAGCCCCTGGTACTGGCCGAAGATGCCGCCGCGGCCCACGTCCTCGCCGAGCACGACCACGCGCGAATCCACTTCCATCTCGCGCGTCACGGCCATGGCGGCGGCCTGCGCATAGCTCATGTCGCGCACTTCGCCGAAGGCGAAGCGGCCTGCGCCGGCGTCCTGCATCGTCAGATCCATTGCCCGGCTCCGGTGTTCTGCACGTCGGTGAAGGCGGCGTCGGCCTGCGGCCACGGCGCCGCATCGGCGGCCGCCAGCGCCGCTTCCACCTCGGCCTGCGCTTCGTTCTCGATGGCATCGAGCGCCTGCGCCGGCGTGCCGCGCTGCAAGAGCGCGGCGCGCGCGCGGGCAATCGGGTCGGTCTTCAGCGCGGCCTCGAGTTCGTTCGGGTTGCGATAGGCCGCCACGTCCACCGACACGTGGCCCTTCACGCGGTAGGTCAGCGCATGCAGCAGGCGCGGGCCCTGGCCGCTGCGCACCTGCGCCACGAGTTCGGCCGCGGCTTCGTGCACGGCGAACACGTCGTTGCCATCGACCTGGCGTGCCGGGATGTCCATGGCCGCTGCGCGGGCGGAGGCGCCGTCGCCGGCCGTCATGGGGCCGCTGGCGGTGGTGGCGCTCCAGCGGTTGTCTTCACAGACGAAGAGCACCGGCAACTCGTACACGTGGGCCCAGTTCAGGGCTTCGAGAAACGGCCCGCGGTTGATGGCGCCGTCGCCGAAGAAGCAGGTGGTGATGGCGTCGCGGTGCTGGATCTTCTGCGCATGCGCGGCGCCCACCGCGATGGGCAGGCCGGCCGCCACCACGCCGTTGGCGCCGAGCATGCCCACGGAGAAATCGGCGATGTGCATGGAGCCGCCCTTGCCGCCGTTGAAGCCGGTGGCCTTGCCGAACAGCTCGCACATCATGCGCGTGAGGTCCGCGCCCTTGGCCAGCGTGTGGCCGTGGCCGCGGTGGGTGGAGGTGATGTAGTCGCTCGCGCGCAGGTGCGCGCACACGCCGGCCGGCACCGCCTCCTGGCCGGTCGACAGGTGCAGGGGGCCGCGCACCTTGGCGGCGGCGCCGGCCTGCTGGCCGTACGCGCTCACGCCGCCCTGGCTGGCGGCCTCGGCCGCGTTCTCGAAAGCACGGATGCGCAGCATCGTGCGATACAGCGCCAGCGGCTGGTTCAAAGCTGAAGTCGTCAAGTCCATTCCGGTTTCAGCGCAGACGTGGACTGCGCTTGGGCAGAAATCGTATCGATCGTGACCATCTGGGTGTGTGCGGACTAACCCGGTCCATCGAAAGCAGGACTCAAGGTGGTGGCGCTTCCTGCTGCCAGTGCTTGAGCCGTCGGTAGAGCGTGCCGCGCGACACGCGCAGCTGGCGCGCTGCCTGCGAGATGTTGCCGCCGCATGCGTCGAGCGTGTCTTCGATCAGCTTGCGGCTGTGGCCGCTCAGGCTGCTGTCGCCCTGGGCGGCCGGCGCATCTTCATCTTGCGAAGGCGGGGCCGGATTCGGCGCGCCTGCAATTCGCGTTGCGGCCGCGCCTGTGCCGGCCAATCCCACGGCATGCCGAAAGTCCACACCGTCGCTCGCCTGCAGCGCGGCCTGCAGCCACACGCCCAGGCCGCTGGCCAGGCGAATGGGCTGCGGCGCTTCGCTGCGCGTCATGCGCAGCAGCGCGGCCAGGTCCATGCCGAAGATGCGCAGCGCGGTGGGCGGCGTGTCGTCGGCCAGCTGGCCGATCAGGCGCTCGGCCGCGCCGTTGAGCCAGGCGACGTTGCCGTCGCCGTCGATGCCGGCCAGCGCTTCCAGTGGCGTGCCCAGCAGCGCTGGGCTCGCCTGGAAGCGCAGCAGCAGCCGGCCGCGCGACTGGGTCACCAGCAGGCGGTTCTCGATGGTGGCGGCAAAGGTCGCCACCAGCTGCGCCGCGCCGAAGCTGAAGGGCCGTCCCTCCATGCTCACGTCGAGCACCGCGGCGAGGCGGCCGTGCACGTCGCGGATGGGCGCAGCTGCGCAGTGCATTTCGTGCAGCACGTCGAAATAGTGCTCTGCGCCGTTCACCGTCGCGGCGTGGCCGGTGCAGGCCACGATGCCCGGCGCCGTCGTGCCCACCATGCTTTCGGCAATGTTGACGCCCACCCGCGCCGTCTGCCGCATCACCGGCTGCGCCGCGGCCATGGGGTGGTGGGTGGTGTGCACGATCACGCCGTGCGCGTCGGTGAGCAGCACGCGCGCATCGGTTCCGGCCAGCGAGCTCTCCATGTTCTGCAGCTCGCCGCGCGCCGCCTCGAGCAGTTCGCGGCTGCGGCCCAGCGTGGCATGCAGGCGGCTGGGCGTGACCGCATCGAATGCGATGACCCGCCGGCTGTCGCTGTGCGTGCGGCTGCAGCGCATCCACGACTGCAGCACGGCTTCGCCCACCAGGCCCGAGGGACGCACGCCTTCGTCGAAGAACTGCTGGCGCGCCAGTGCGACGCGCTCGGCACGCGTGCGCGGAAACAGCTCGCGCGGGCGGTCGCCGGCACGGCCGGCGGGCGAGGGCAGGAACATGCGTCGACTCCTCTCGTGGGGCGGCTCGAAATCTGTTCCGCAATGGAACAGTTGCGCGCTAGGGAAATCCCGAGGGTGAAGAAAGCGCCGCGCCGGACCATTCTTGCCAGCGCCACAACGATGCAGGAGACAGCACGATGAGAAGAAAGATCCACCGCGCCCTCGCGCTCGGCGCCGCGCTGTGCCTGGCCGCCGCCGGCGCCGCCGCCCAGCAGGGCAGCAAGGGCTCGCCCGAGCACATCAAGGCCGCCACCGGCAAGGTCGACGGCGCCTTCATCCGCGCCAACACGGCCAAGACCAGCGACTGGCCCAGCTACGGCCTGGACTATGCCGAGACGCGCTTTTCCAAGCTCGACCAGATCAACGCGGGCAACGTGAAGGACCTGGGCCTGGCCTGGTCCTACAACCTCGAATCCACGCGCGGCGTGGAGGCCACGCCGCTGGTGGTGGACGGCATCATGTATGTCACCGCGTCATGGAGCGTGGTGCACGCCATCGACGTGCGCACCGGCAAGAAGCTTTGGACCTTCGATCCCAAGGTGGACAAGTCCAAAGGCTTCAAGGGCTGCTGCGACGTGGTCAACCGTGGCGTGGCGCTCTACCAGGGCAAGGTGTACGTGGGCGCGTACGACGGGCGGCTGATCGCGCTGGATGCCGCCACCGGCCAGGTGGTGTGGGAGAAGGACACGATCGGCGATTCCAAGTTCTCCTACACCATCACCGGCGCGCCACGCGTGTTCAAGGGCAAGGTGATCATCGGCAACGGCGGGGCCGAGTACGGTGCGCGGGGCTACGTCACCGCCTACGACGCGGCCACCGGCGAGCAGAAGTGGCGCTGGTATACGGTGCCGGGCGATCCGTCCAAGCCGCTGGAAAACGACGCCATGGCGCGTGCCGCCAAGACCTGGGACCCGGGCAGCAAGTACTGGGAGGCCGGCGGCGGCGGCACGGTGTGGGACACCATGGCCTTCGACCCGGAGCTCAACCTCATGTACATCGGCACCGGCAACGGATCGCCATGGGCGCACAGCAAGCGCAGCCCCAAGGGCGGCGACAACCTGTACCTGGCCTCGATCGTCGCGCTCGACCCCGACACCGGAAAGTACAAGTGGCACTACCAGGAAACGCCGGGCGACAACTGGGACTACACCTCGACCCAGCCGATGATCCTGGCCGACATCAAGGTGGGCGGCAAGCCGCGCAAGGTGATCCTGCATGCGCCCAAGAATGGCTTCTTCTTCGTCATCGACCGCACCAACGGCAAGTTCATCTCGGCGAAGAATTTTGTCGACGTGAACTGGGCCACCGGCTATGACAAGAACGGCCGGCCGATCGAGGTGGCGGCTGCGCGCCAGAACGAGAAGCCCGGCGACAGCATTCCCGGGCCCTTCGGCGCGCACAACTGGCATTCCATGTCCTACAGCGCACAGACCGGGCTGGCCTACCTGCCGGCGCAGAACATTCCCGTCTCGCTGATGGACGACAAGGCGTGGAAGTTCAACGAGAACGCTCCGGCCCGTCCGCATTCGGCGCTGGGCTGGAACACCGCCATGTTCATCAACGCCGCGCCGCCCCAGAGCAAGCCTTTCGGGCGCCTGATCGCATGGGACCCGGTGGCGCAGAAGCAGGCCTGGGCGGTGGAGCACGTCTCGCCCTGGAATGGCGGTACGCTCGCCACCGCCGGCAACCTGGTGTTCCAGGGAACGGCCGACGGCCGCATGATGGCCTACAACGCCAAGACCGGCGAGAAGCTGTGGGAGACACCCACCGGCACCGGCGTCGTGGCGGCGCCCAGCACCTACATGGTCGATGGCAAGCAGTACCTGTCGATCGCGGTGGGCTGGGGCGGCGTCTACGGCCTGGCCATGCGAGCCACCGAGCGCCAGGGCCCCGGCACGGTCTACACCTTCGTGCTGGGCGGCAAGGCGCCGGCGCCCGAATTCGTGCAGTACCGCATGGACAAGCTGGTGCAGGGCGTGAAGTACGACCCGGCCAAGGTGGAGGCGGGCACGCTGCTGTACGTGAGCAACTGCGTGTTCTGCCACGGCGTGCCCGGCGTGGACCGCGGGGGCAACATTCCCAACCTGGGCTACATGAACGCCTCGTACATCGAGAACCTCGACAAGTTCATCTTCAAGGGGCCGGCCATGGAGCGCGGCATGCCGGACTTCACGGGCAAGCTGTCGATGGAGGATGTGGACAAGATCAAGGCGTTCATCCAGGGCACTGCCGACGCCATCCGGCCGAAGTGAAGCCCCCCGGCTTTTCACTCCCTTCGGTCGTGTAACTCCACCCCCCGAGGGGGAGACCCCACCTGAGGACTGGCAGAGCCAGATCCTCGGTGCGGGACTGGGGTTTTTCGGCTCGCTTCGCCTCGCCTAGGTTTGCCTCTCCGGGTGTTGCGTTTATTGCGTTTGGAGTACTATCTCCATCAGCCCCACTAATAACAAGAGGGCGTCGACTAACCCGGCAACTGCAACATGGAGAGACGCGATGAGCGAGAAAATCCTAGAGCCTGCGACGCAGGCCGAGGCGGAAATGGCCGCGACCGCTCGCACCCTGTTGGTGGCGGCACTTGACCATTCGAAAGCCAAACACGTTGAACTCACCCTGGACCTTCCTGATGAGGAAGGGAAGGCCCCCGTCCTGAAGGTACCGCCCAAGGCACTGCGCTTCTTTGCTGATGTGTTGCGGCAAATGGCGCTGCGCGAGCCGATGCTGCTCATGCCCCAGAAGGCGCAGATGACCACCCAGGAAGCAGCCGCATTTCTTAACGTTTCGCGCCCCTTTGTCATCAAAGAAATTGACGCCGGTCGCTTGACCTGCCACATGGTCAACACGCATCGACGCATTGATTTTGATGAACTGGTCAGGTACCAGGCGGCCCAACGCGAGCGCAGCGAAGCGGCGCTGCGACGGATGCATGAAATCGACCGGGAGTTGGGCGAGGAGCCTTGAGGGTGTATGGCAGGCGCGGCACGCTACACCGCACTTCTGGACGCCAATGTCCTGTTTCCAAGCTCCAGTGCGATGCCCTGCTGAGCCTTGCCCACGCTGGGTTGTTTGCGGCCAAATGGAGCGCTGACATCGAGCGGGAGTGGACAGCCTCGAGGCTTGAGAAGTACCCCGGCACAGAACAGGCCAACGCGAACAAGGCGCGGGCCATGTGCGAGGCGATCCCCGATTGCATGGTCACAGGGTACGAGGACTTCATGCGGTGCCTCACGCTGCCGGACCCCGACGACCGGCATGTCTTGGCAGCAGCCATCGTCGGGCATGCGGACGCTATCGTCACCAACAACGTCAAAGACTTTCCCCTGGAGGCACTGACGCCGCACGATATTGATCTGCAGACGCCCGATCAATTCATCGTCAATCAACTGACGCTGCATCCCCCTCGCGCCATCAAGGCTCTGAGGGAGATGCGTCTGCGTTGGAACAATCCAAAGCACACGCCTGAGAGCCTGGTCGTGTTGTTCGAGCAGCGAGGCATGCCGCTGACTGCCGTGAGGCTTTCCGAGTCCGTCGGCATCCTGTAGACGCGCGTTGCGTTGCTCTGGCGGGGTATTCCCTATGGGAGTGGCCTGGGGTTTTGGAACATAGTTCGACGCCCGAACTAACTCGGGTCAGAACCTACAACACCCTCAGGAGAACACACCATGAAGTTGCACCACACCCTGTCCGCGCTGGCGCTTGGCCTGGCTGCGTTGGGCGCATCGGCCCAGACCATCGTCGGTGTGAGCTGGTCCAACTTCCAGGAGGAGCGCTGGAAGACGGACGAGGCGGCCATCAAGGCGCAGCTGGAAAAAATGGGCGCGAAGTACATCAGCGCCGATGCCGGCGGCTCGCCGGAGAAGCAGCTGGCCGACGTGGATGGGCTCATCTCCAAGGGCGCCAAGGCGCTGATCGTGCTGGCCATGGACAAGGACGCGATCCTGCCGGCCGTGACCAAGGCCACGCGGCAGAAGATCCCGGTGGTGGCGTACGACCGGCTGATCGAGGCGCCGGGCGTGTTCTACATCACCTTCGACAACGTCGAGGTCGGCCGCATGCAGGCGCGCGAGGTGTTCAAGCTGGCGCCCAAGGGCAACTATGTGTTCATCAAGGGCTCGCCCACCGACCCCAATGCCAACTTCCTGCGCGCCGGTGCGCAGGAGGTGGTGGACGCCGCGGTGAAGAAGGGCGACATCAAGATCGTCGGCGACGAGTACACCGATGGCTGGAAGCCCGAGGTGGCGCAGAAGAACATGGAGCAGATCCTCACCAAGAACGCCAACAAGGTCGACGCGGTGGTGGCGGCCAACGACGGCACCGCCGGCGGCGTGGTGGCGGCGCTCACGGCCAAGGGCATCCGCGGCATTCCGGTGTCGGGCCAGGACGCCGACTTCGCCGCGCTCAACCGCGTGGCGCTGGGCACGCAGACGGTGTCGGTGTGGAAGGATTCGCGCGAGCTGGGCAAGGAAGCGGCCGAGGCCGCCGTGGCGCTGGCCGCCGGCAAGCCGGCACCCAATTCGGCCAAGTGGAGCGGCGGCGAGAAGAAGATCGCGCTGGACTCGCGCCTGCTCAAGCCGGTGCCCATCACCAAGGACAACCTGGACGTGGTTGTGAAGGCCGGCTGGATCAAGAAGGACGAGCTGTGCAAGGGCGTGTCGGCCGACAAGGCTCCCGCGGCCTGCAAGTAACGGCGCACCGCTCGCCAGTCTTTCGCCTGAAAGCTGCGGCGGCACGCCCGCCGCGGCAGGGAGTCTTCTTCAAATGAATCCAACAACATTGCCCGTCTGGCGCCGGGTCGGCATCGACCTGCGCTTGGCGCTCATGTGCGTGCTGCTGGCGGCACTGGGCATCGGCTTTCACATCCTCTCGGGCGGCGTGTTCCTCTCGCCCGAGAACCTCTACAACGTGGCGCAGCAGACGGCGGTGGTGGGCATCGTCTCCACCGTCATGGTGCTGATCATCGTGGCGCGCCACATCGACCTGTCGGTGGGCTCGGTGATGGGCTTCGTCGGCGTGCTCATCGCCTATCTGCAATACACCTCGGGCTGGTCGTGGCAGACGGCGTGCCTGGCGGGGCTGGCGGTTGCGCTGCTGGTGTCCATCTACCAGGGCTGGCTGACAGCAGTGCTGGGCGTGCCTTCGTTCGTGGTCACGCTGGGCGGCCTCATGTCCTTTCGCGGCGCGGCCTTCCTGGTGGCGGACGGCAAAACGCAGCCGGTCAATGACGAGTTCTTCCAGCGCCTGGGCGGCGGCTACGACGGCGGCATCGGCGCCACCTGGACCTGGGTGCTCGCGGCCTTCGTCGCCGTGGTGCTCGTGGCGCGCATGCTGCAGCGGCGACGCACGCGGCTGCGCCACGGCATGCCGGTGGAGCCGCTGTGGCTGGAGCTTGCGCTGCTGGCGGTGCCCATTGCGGTGGTGCTCGCCTTTGCCTGGGTGATGAACAGCTACCGGATCAGCGGCAAGGACGAGGCGCAGGGCCTGCCCATCCCGGTGCTCATCTGGGCGCTGGTGGCGGTGGTGCTGTCCTTTCTCGTGCACCGCACGCGCTTCGGCCGCTACGTGTTCGCCATGGGCGGCAACCCGGATGCGGCAGCGCTGGTGGGCATTCCGGTCAAGCGCGTCACGCTGATGCTGTTCGCGCTGCTGGCGGTGCTGGTCACGGTGGCGGCCATCGTCTCCATCGCACGGCTGAATGCCGGCACCAACTCGCTGGGTACCGGCATGGAGCTGTACGTGATCGCCGCCGCGGTGATCGGCGGCACGGCGCTCGCGGGCGGCAGCGGCTCCATCTTCGGCTCGGTGCTGGGCGCGCTCATTATGCAGTCGCTCGACAGCGGCATGCTGCTGCTGGACGTGCCCATCGGGCGGCGCATGGTCATCATCGGCCAGGTGCTGATCGCGGCCGTGGTGTTCGACGTGTTGTACCGCCGCAAGTTCGGGGAGAACTGAAGCCATGGCCACCCCACTTGTGCAACTGCGCGACATCCACAAATCCTTCGGCGGCATCAAGGCGGTTGACGGTGTGTCGGTCAACCTGCATCCGGGCGAAGTGGTGGCGCTGCTGGGCCACAACGGCGCGGGCAAGTCCACGCTGATGAAGATGCTGGCCGGCGCCTATCCCATCGACTCGGGCGACACCATCATCGCGGGCCAGCAGGTGCAGATCCGCACGCCCTCGGAGGCGCAGGCCCAGGGCATCGAGACCATCTACCAGACGCTGGCGCTGGCGGACAACCTCGACTCGGTGGCCAACCTCTTTCTCGGACGCGAGAAGATGACGCCCTGGCGCACCCTGGACGACCACTTCATGGAAGTGCAGGCGCGCAAGGTCTTCCAGCGGCTGAACAAGAACTTCACCAACATCCGCGTGCCGGTGCGGCGCCTGTCGGGCGGGCAGCGGCAGGTGGTGGCCATTTCGCGGGCGCTGTACTTCAACGCGCGCATCCTGATCATGGACGAGCCGTGCGCGGCGCTCGGCCCCGAAGAGACGGCGATGGTGGGCGACTTGGTGCGCCAGCTCAAGGCCGATGGCGTGGGCATCTTCCTGATCACGCACGACATGCCCGATGTGTTCGGCCTGTCGGACCGGCTCGCGGTGATGAAGAACGGCAGGCTGGTGGGCACCTACCGCACGGCCGACGTGACCGAGGACGAAGTGCTCGGGATGATCATCGCGGGCAAGCGGCCCGAAGGAAAGCCGCAGACCGTGCGGGACGAATGAGCGCCGGATGAAGACCACCGGCGACCAGCAGCTTCTCAAGCGTATCAACCGCAGCGTGCTGCTGCGCCTGCTGCGTGCGCAGCCCGGCCTGTCCCGCGCCAGGCTGGCGCAGGAAAGCGGGCTGACCAAGTCCACCGTGAGCCTGCTGGTGCGCGAGCTGCTCGACGACGGCTGGTTGTCCGAATCGGATGTGACCGCGCCCGGCGATGGCGTGGGGCGGCCCTCCACGCCGCTGTCCATCAACGTCGGCCTGCGCGCGCTCATCGGTGTCGAGATCGCGGTGCGGGTGGTGCGGGTGGCGGCAGTCTCGCTGGGCGGCGAGGTGCTCAGCTCGGCCATCGAGCCGCTGGCCGACAAGGCGCCCGAGGCCGCCTGCCGGCAGGCTGCAGCACTGGTAGCGCAGGCGCATGCGCAGCTGGTGCTTCGCGGGCTGACACTCTCGGGCATCGGCGTGGGCGTGCCCGGCGCCGTGGACGACCAGAGCGGCCTGGTGCGCTTCGCCCCCAACCTGGGCTGGCGCAACCTGGACCTGCTGCCCTTGCTGACCGCATCGCTCGCCGCCGCCGGCGTGCCGGACGTGCCGACCCAGCTGCAGAACGAGGCCGATGCGGCCGCGCTGGGTGAGTTCGAGTTCGCGCCCGGCGGTGCGGGCGAAGACCCGCTGGTCTTCGTCAACTGCGACTACGGCGTGGGCGCCGGCATCGTGCTCAACGACCGCCTCTTCATCGGCGCGCAAGGCATGGCCGGCGAGATCGGCCACACCATCCTGCAGGTGGACGGGCCGCGCTGCTCGTGCGGGCGGCGCGGCTGCGCCGAAGCCTTCTTCGGCGAACGGACACTGGCGCAGCCTGATGCCGATCCGCTGCGCGCGGGCACCTTCCTCGGCGTGCTCCTGCAGAACCTGTGGGTGACCTTCAATCCGCGCGTGATCGTGGTGGGCGGCAACAGCTGCGCCATCCATCCGGAGTTGCTGGAGCAGGCGATGCGCACGGTCGAGAAATTCGCCGACGCCGCAGCCATGCCGCCGCCGCTGCTGCGTGCCGCGCGCTACGGTGCGCTGGCACCGGCGGTCGGGGCGGCGGCCTTCGTGCTGCACGACTACCTGCGGCCGATGAACTGAGGGCCATGAAAAAAGCCGCCGGGCCCTCGAAGGCGCGGCGGCTTGTTCAGCCAGGTTCTCTCCAGCGTCAGTCGGCGTACACGCCCGCCGCCTTGATGACCGGCCCGAAGCGCGCCACTTCCGCCTGCACGAACTTCTTGTGCTCGGCCGGCTCCACGCGCTTGTCGTTGACCACCACCGCGCCCAGGCCTTCCTGCTTCTTGATGAAGTCCGGGTCCTTCAGCGCCACCTTCAGCGCATCGTTGAGCTTCTTCAGGATGGGCGCGGGCGTGCCCTTGGGCGCGTACATGCCGTGCCAGATGGTCACCTGGAAGTTCTTCAGGCCCGACTCGTCCAGCGTCGGAATGTCCTTCAGCACCGGCGTGTTCAGCTGCTTCATGGTCGTCACCGCATAGGGCTTGACCTTCTTGGCCTCGATCTGGCCCGTGGTGTTGGTGGTCTGGTCGCACAAAAGGTCGATCTGCCCGCCGATCAGGTCGGCGATGGCCGGGGCCGTGCCCTTGTACGGGACCGTTGTCATTTCAGCCTTGAGCTCGCTCTGGAACAAGAGGCCGCACAGGTGCGAAGCCGAGCCGATGCCGGCGTTGCCCAGGTTGACCTTGCCGCCGCTCTTGGCGATCCACTCGCGCAGTTCCCTGAAGTTGTTGGCTTCGAGCTGCGGCTTGCCGATGAGCGTCATGGGCACGTCGTTGATCATGCCCAGGTATTCGAAGTCGGTCTCGTAGTTGTAGGTGAGCTTGCGGTACAGCACCGGGGTGGTGGCCATGCCCACGTGGGTGACCAGCAGGGTGTAGCCGTCGGGCTTGGCGCGCGCGACCTTGGCGTTGCCGATGGTGGAGCCGGCGCCGGCGGCGTTGTCGATGACGATGCTCACGCCATCCAGCGGCTTGCGCAGGGCCTCGGCCAGGTCGCGGGCCACGCGGTCGGTGGGGCCGCCGGCGGCAAAGGGCACCACGATGGTGATGGGCTTGCCGTCCGGGTAGTTCTGGGCGTGGGCGGTGGTGCCCAGCACGCCAACAGCGGCGGTGGCCACGGCGGCCAGGGCGAACAGTTTCTTCATGAAGTCTCCGAGCAATGTTCCAAGGAACCGTAACAAAACGAGACAGCGATCTTATCGGCTGTCGAAGACCTTTCGAATAGCAGTTGCCCGTAGCGCGGCGTCCTACAGCGGTGCTTTCGTCAAATCCTTCGCGATCGCGTGAGCCCTCCAGGCGGCACTGCTATCCTTTTGCGAGTTCCCGACATGAGGAACATCAGGGAGAAAAGAAAGTGCAACGCAAACATCTAGTCGTGGGCGATGTGCCCATTTGCGGCGGTCGCATCCTGCCGTTCACACCCCCATTCAGTTTTCAGATTGGCGGCCATCAGGTGGCCCTGGTTGGAGGCCGCGTCTACTGCGAAAGCTGCCACAGCGTTGGCGTCATTGCCAAGGCAGGCGGTCCGCGCAGACCGGTCTACATTTCGGAGGTTGCCTTGGAGGGCGACGTCTGCGTCTGCCAGTGTCCCAAGCCCCAGCCGCTGAAGTCGACGTTGCAGAGCATGTCGACGCATGACGATGGAGCCGGCGGTGCAGCGGTCTTCAATGCGGCCACCATGCTTGTGCCGGACGCCCTGCCGCAGTGGAGCGCCGAAGAAACGGCAGCGAGCCGGAAACTGGTGGACGAAAAGGTGGTTCACCCGGCTGAAACAGCCCCTAGCGAAACCATCTGCCCCAATATGGCCAACGAGGAGTTCGCCGAGTTGGTCTTGGCGCTGCGCGATGAGGCCGTCGCTCTTGTCACGGAACGACTTGCCGAACTGGAGCGCTGGGATGCCAGGGCGCAGGAGCGCATCCTCACATGGTTTGGGAGTCCTGGTCTTCTGCAGGTGCGATCACATTTGCACGAGACGCGGGTCTATCTCCGAAATGGTTTGACGGCATGCGATCGAGTCCTGCGAAGTCTGAAAGCAGCGAACTTTGTGCGATGGTCTACGACGGCGCACAGGCACCTAGGCTGCGTTAACAGCCGATCCGACGTTGGGCTGAACGCTGAAGTATGCAAGCCGGACACCGAGACTCGCACGATAGCTATCGCACTTCAGTTCTGCTATTTGCCTCGAGATTTCAAGGTATTTGGCACGGAGAGAATCCGCGACGGCGACTCGCAACTCCTGACACTCGTCCACGAGGTGACGCACTTCCGCGACGTGTTCGATTCGTCGGATGGCTGGTACGGAACAAAGAACTCGCGGGAAAGCGTTGCGAACACTGGTGACATTGCGAAGGCGCGTGTCAACGCAGACAGTCTTGCTGCGTACATCGTTGGAGTTCAGAAGCTATGAAGATTCGAATACTGGTTGCATGCTTCTTGCTGGCCGCTGCACCTCTCGCAACAGCCTGCAAGGTCTACGGGCTCGAACATGAGGTCAATTTTCAGGAAGGAAGCGCGACGATCTCCGCATCGGAGATTCGCACCTTGATCGACTGGTATCTAAACAAGCGCGATGGTCGAGAAGGGGTTCTGGAGGCCTATGTCAGTGCGTATTCAAGGCCGAACGACCCCGTTTCGACAAAGCTGACGCAGGAACGCGTCAAGGCTGTCGCCGATCTCATCAGAGCAATGAGTGAGGGCCGCTCGATTCCTATGCGAGCCAATGTCGAAGCCGTTGCAACGCCGCGGGCGGAAGCCTACTCGACGGTGGTAGCGGGCACTCAGCCGATGTGTCTGAAGACCAAGTCTTGCTGCGCATTGGAGATTCAAGGGAGTCAATAGCCACCTGGATCTTGGACCTCGTTCTGGTCACTTACATCATGGAACCAACAATCCTGAGAGCACTGCGTGTTTTCGCTTTCCTCTTCTCTTGGATCGGAACACCCGCTATGGCTTGCTCTCTCGTCGGACTTGAGCATGAGGTGGCTTTTCAAAGCCACGAGGTGAACTTGTCGGCGACAGAAATCCGCTCCTTGGTTGATTGGTACGTGAAGCGAAGGGACGGCTCGTTGGGCGTTTTGGAGGTTACGGTGTTCGCGCTATCGAGGAAAGGCGATGCTGCTTCCGAGCGGGAAACCAGACAGCGGACGGTCGCAGTGGTTGATCTGGTTCGCTCTTTGAGCGAGGGGCACTCGATTCCAGTGGAAAGCCGTGTCACTGGTGTGATTACCCCCGTGAGGAAGCCTACAAGACAGTTGTTGTGACAACCCAGCCGCTGTGCGTAAAAACGCAGTCGTGTTGCGGAGGACCGATCCAGCGATGACATCAGGTCAGCTTGGGCGCGCCCCCTGAATCAAAGCCCATAACTGCACCGCGCCAACCCTGCAAACCCCACCGAGCCCGACCCAGCAATCGCCCGGGCTTGCGATGCGCGAGCCGCCGGAGGATAGTGCGGCCATGGAGCCCGCCCGCCGGGCAAAGGAGACGCCCATGCCAAGCCGATCGAGCGGCCTCGCGGCCGAAACGGAGAAGGTGCGTACCTTGGCGCTTGTCGGCCCGCCCGCCGGCGGCAAGACCACGCTGGCCGAGGCCATGCTGCTGGCGGCCGGCGCCATCGGTGCGGCGGGCAGCGTGGAAAAGGGCAGCACCGTCAGCGACCACGACCCCATCGAGCGGCGGATGCAGCATTCGCTCAATGCCTCGGTGATGCATCTCACCCACGAGGGCACCCGCATCCATTTCATCGACACGCCGGGCAGCGCCGACTTCCTGGGCCAGAGCCTGCCGGCGCTCGAGGCGGTGGAAACCGCCGCGGTGGTCATCAACGCGGCCACCGGCATCGAGCCGATGGCGGTGCGCATGATGGAGTACGCCGCCGCGCGGCAGCTCGACCGCCTCATCATCGTCAACAAGATCGACGCCCAGGGCGTGCAGCTGGGCCGCTTGCTGGAAGACATCCAGGCCACCTTCGGGCGCGAGTGCCTGCCGCTGAACCTGCCGGCCGACGGTGGTGCGCGGGTGGTGGACTGCTTCTTCAACCGCGAGGGCGAATCGGACCTGGGCCCGGTGGACGCCGCGCACCGCGCGCTCGTGGAGCAGGTGGTGGAGGTGGATGCCGCCTTTGTCGACCGCTACCTCAACGACGGCGACGTGGACGCCTCCGAGCTGCATGCACCGCTGGAGCAGGCGCTGCGCGAGGCGCACCTGATTCCCGTGTGCTTCGTCTCGGCGCGCACCGGCGCCGGCGTGGCCGAGCTGCTCGACATCATCGTGAAGCTGCTGCCCGACCCCACGGAGGCCAATCCGCCGCAGTTCCTGCTGGGCGAAGGCGAAGCGGCGCGGCCGATGACCGTCGCGCCCGATGCCGGCAAGCATGTGCTGGCCCATGTGTTCAAGGTGACGGTGGACCCTTACGTGGGCAAGCTGGGCGTGTTCCGCGTGCACCAGGGCACGCTGGCGCGCGACGGCCAGCTGTGCATCGGCAGCAGCCGCAAGCCGTTCAAGGTGAGCAATCTCTTCATGCTGCAGGGCAAGGAGCATGTGTCGGTGTCGCGCCTCTTGCCCGGCGACATCGCGGCCGTGGCCAAGGTGGAGGAAGTGCATTTCGACGCCGTGCTGCACGACGCGGGCGAGGACGAGCAGGTCCACCTGGCGCCGCTGAACTTCCCGGTGCCGGTGCATGGCCTGGCCATCGAGCCCAAGCGCCACGGCGACGAGCAGCGCATGTGGGAGATATTGGGCAAGCTGGTGGACGAGGACCCGTGCCTGCGGCTGGAGCATGCGGCCGTGACCAACGAGACCATTGTCTACGGCCTGGGCGAGCTGCACCTGCGCGTGCTGCTCGAGCGGCTGCGCGAGGTCTACAAGTTCGAGGTGAACACGCGGCCGCCGCGCATCGCTTATCGCGAGACGGTGACGGCGCCCGCCGAGGGCCATTGCCGGCACAAGAAGCAGACCGGCGGCGCCGGCCAGTTCGGCGAGGTGTTCCTGCGCATCGAGCCGCTGGCGCGCGGCGCCGGCTTCGAGTTCGTCGACGAGGTGCGCGGCGGCGCCATTCCGGGCCAGTTCATTCCGGCGGTGGAAAAGGGCGTGCGCGAAGTGCTGGAGCGCGGCGCCATCGCCGGCTACCCGGTGGTGGACGTGCGCGTGGTGGTGTACGACGGCAAGCACCACAGCGTGGACAGCAAGGACATCGCCTTCGCCACCGCCGGGCGCAAGGCCTTCGTGGCGGCCATCCAGGCGGCGCGCCCCATCGTGCTGGAGCCGGTGGTGCGCATCGACATCGAGGCGCCGGAGCAGGCCATCGGCGACATCACCGGCGACCTGTCGAGCCGGCGCGGCATGGTCAGCGGCACCACGGGCGGCGCGGCCGGCACCGGAACGATCCGCGGGCAGGTGCCGCTGTCGGAACTCTCGGGCTACCAGTCGCGGCTGAACGCGCTCACCAGCGGGCAGGGCCGCTACACCATGGAGCTGTCGCACTACGAGGCGGTGCCGCCGGCCATCCAGCAGAACCTGATGGGGCAGCACAAGCAGCAGGGCGACGAGTGAATCGCTAGGCCTTCTTTGCGGCGGCCTTCGGGATGGACTTCCGGGTGGCCGCTTTCTTGGTGGCGGCGGCCGCCCTGCGCTTGCCGCCGCTGCCCTTGCGCAGCACCGCGCCCCAGGCCAGCTGCGCCCAGCGTGCGGCCTCGTCGCGGTCCTCGAAGATCTCGGCCGGCGCCTCGTAGTACGACGTGGCGGTCATCTCGCCGCGCCGCGCGTACTCGAAGGGCGCCAGCCGCTTGTCCACGAACTGCGGCCTGTTCTCCTCGTCGGTCTTCAGGTACACGCGGCCGCCGGCCACCAGGCCGAACATGCGGTCTTCATGAAAGAGCCCGTAGCCGCCGAACATGCGGCGCACGTCGATGCGGCCGAAGCGCTCGAACACCTCGGGCAGTTCGTCGGCCAGTCCTCCGCTCGGTGCCGTTTTCGCGCGCGTCACCGCTTGGTCGCCCGCGTCATCAGGAAATGCTGGCGCACCATGTTGTCTTCCAGGTAGCGGCCAAGGAAGCCGTCCAGCTCGGCGCGGAAGCTCGCGAGCTTGTCCGGCTCGCCCTGCAGCTGCGCCACCAGCTTGGCGACGGGCCCCAGCGTTTCCTCGATGCCCTTGCGGTAGTGCTGCGGGCTGAGTGTCGGGAAGACCATGACGCCGCGGTCGAAGCGGATGTCAGTCACCGCGTCGCCCAGGCGCTGGCGGATGATGTTCGGGTCGCCCCACTGCGGCGGCGGCGCCACGCCGGCCGGCGGCGGCACGTACTTGCCCACCAGCGCGAACATCTGGCCCACGAAGTGTTCCGGCGGCCAGGTCGAAAAGGCGAGGGTGCCGCCCGGCTTGAGCACGCGCAGCATCTGCGCCACCGCCACCTCGGGGCGCGGCGCGAACATGTGGCCGAACTGGCTGGTCACCACGTCGAAGGCCGCGTCGTCGTAGGGCAGGGCCTCGACGTCGCCTTCGCGGAAGTCCACCTCCACCTGCGCCAGCGCGGCGTGCTTGCGGCCATGCTCGATCAGCGCCGGTGCCAGGTCGAGCGCGCTGACTTGCGCGCCGGCCCGCGCCGCGGTGAGCGCCACCACGCCGGTGCCGCAGCCCACGTCGAGCAGGCGCTGGCCGGC
>NZ_BCUU01000022.1 GCF_001591385.1 Variovorax soli NBRC 106424 | reverse complement strand
GCATGCGGCTGCCAGCTGGGCCGCGAAGGCGGCGGCGGGCGCCAGCCCGGCGTGGGTGGCGGCGGCGTGCGGCCGCCCCACCAGCGCGGCTCGGGGTACCACGGCCGGTCCCGGTAGTAGCGCCCCCAGTAGCTGCCGATGGTGAAAGTGATGATCGGCACGCCGATGACCGCGGCATAGCCCGGCAGCGGCACCGGCGTTCCCTGGTAGGGATACTCGAGCACCGCCGCGTAGAGCCATCCGCGCAGGCCGTCGGGCAGCACGACATCGCACCAGCCGTAGCCGCGGGTGCAGCCCATCACATCCACCGGCTGGCCTTCGCCGAGCATGGCGACCACCGGGTAGCTGTTGCCGGGCCCCGCCATCAGGCTGACGCCGGCGCGCGTGAAGGCTTGCTGTGCCAATGCGCCCAGCGGCAGGGCCAGCAGTCCGGCCGCCACGCCTTGCGTCAGGCGCCACCGCCAGCGAAAGGACGGATGGTCTTGTTCTTGTTGTTTCTTCATGATGAAAGGGCTCCGAGGCATGCGGGCATGAGGCCGCGATTCGCCGCTTCTGTCAATCAGCCAAGGCCGCATCGCCGCGCGGCCGCAACAGGGATCAGCCGGCCAGCACGAGATCGGCGCCCTTCTCCCCGATGACGATGGCGGCGGCATTGGTGTTGGCCGAGGTCATCGCCGGTATGATGGAGGCGTCGATCACGCGCAGGCGCTCGATGCCGCGCACGCGCAATTGCGCATCGACCACCGAGCGCCCGTCGCCGCCCATGCGGCAGGTGCCCACGGGATGGAATACCGTGCCGCCCTTCTCGCGCGCGAAGCGCGCCAGCTGGGCGTCGTCCCGCACGCCGTTTCCGGGGAGGTATTCCTCGCCCGTCACCAGGTCGCGAAAGGGCGGCTGGGCGTAGATCTCGCGCAGCATCTTCAGCCCCTCCACCAGCACTTTCACATCGTGCGGCTCGGTGAGGTAGTTGGTGACGATGCGCGGCGGCGCCGCGGGGTCGGCGCTGCGCAGCATGACGCTGCCGCGCGACTCGGGCCGGCATTGGGCGGCCGAGGCGGAAAAGCCCGAGAACCCGTGCAGCGCATCGCCCGGCTTGTCGACCGACAGCGGCATCACGTTGAAGAGCACATCGGCGCGGCGGTCCTTGGCCGCTGCCGTGCGCACCATGCCGCCGACCTGCCCCGCGCCGACGGTGAGCGGTCCGCGCTGCTGGAACAGCCACTGCGCGCCCATCTTCGCCAGGCCCAGCGGGCTGCGCACCTGGTCGTTGAGCGACAGGCGCTGTCGCAGCTTGACGATGACGCGCGCCTGGTAGTGGTCCTGCAGGTTGGCGCCGACCTCGGGCGCATCGGCTTGCACCCCGATGCCCAGCGCACGCAGGGCGTCGGCCGGGCCGATGCCCGAGAGCTGAAGCAGCTGCGGCGTCTGCAAGGCGCCGGCGGAGAGGATGACCTCCGCGTCGGCTCGCGCGCTCGCAGGCTGGCCGTCTTCGCCCGCCCATTCAACGCCCACGGCGCGCCCCCCCTCGATCAATACGCGGCTGACCTGCACGCCGCAGCGGATCTGCAGGTTCGCGCGGTGCCGCACCGGCGCCAGGAAGGCAGTGGCCGCATCGCAGCGCCAGCGCCCGCCCAGCGTGAGCTGGTAGGCGCCCAGGCCTTCGTCCTGCGCGCCGTTGAAGTCGTCGCTGCTGGCAAAGCCCGCCTGCGCGCCGGCCGCCAGCCATGCGGCGCAGTAGGGATGGTCATTGCGCAGGTCCGACACGCGCAACTCGCCCGAGCCGCCATGGAACTCGGTTTCGCCGCCGTCGTAGCGCTCGGATTTCTTGAAGAAGGGCAAGAGCTCGCGGTAGCTCCAACCCGTGGCGGCGGAGCCTCCGGCAGCGCGCGCCCAGTCGTCGAAATCGGCGCGCTGGCCGCGGATGTAGATCAAACCGTTGATGGCGCTGGAGCCGCCCAGCACCTTGCCGCGCGGCCACACGATGCGCCGCCCGCCGGTCTCGGCTTGCGGCTCGGTCTCGAACTGCCAGGAAAAGCGCGTGTCGTAGATCGAGCGGAAATAGCCCACCGGCAGCCGAAGCCAGAAATGCCGGCTGGCGCTGCCAGCCTCCAGCAGCAGCACGCGCCGCCGTGGGTCGGCGCTCAGGCGGTTGGCCAGCACGCAGCCGGCGGAGCCGCCGCCGACGATGATGTAGTCGAAGCCTTCCGCTGCCGGCACGCTCATCCCGTCAAGCCTTGACCTGGGCCGTGAACAGCGACGGATCGAAGTACTGCCTGGCCGTCAGCGCGTTCTGGATGTTCGCGTTGGAGACGAAGAAGTCGGTCACCTGCTGCAGCCAGTTGGTCACCGTGCCGTCGGCGTACTTGGTGCGCCAGTCGGCCGACGAGTAGTACTTGCTGGCCTTGAACTGCTCCTTGAACTGGTCCAGCGGCACTTCCTTGTACTGCGACTTCTGCAGCGCAGTGGCAGCGCCGTCCGGGTCGCTGAACATGCGCTCGTTCGCCGGCAGCCAGCCGGCGATGATCTTGCCCAGCACCGGCTTGTTCTTCTCGAAGAAGTCGTTGCGCGCCGCCCAGCCGCCGACGATGGCCGCCTGCGGGAAGAAGGCCGAGGCGTCGATGACCTTCACGGCACCGGGGACCTTCTCGCGCACCGTGGTGTCGAAGGGCGACCACAGCGCCACCGCGGGCACCGCCCCCGAGATGAAGGAGGTCACCGCCTCCGACATGCGCTGATTGACGATGCGCACGTCCTTGGCCGGGTCCAGCGACACCGAGCGCAGCGCACGGTCCAGGAACACGTGCGCGGTGGTGCCGGTGGTGGTGGAGATCTGCTTGCCCTTCAGGTCGGCCAGTGTCTTGATGCCCGCCTCCGGGCGCACCCACAGCTGCGCCGTGGCGTATTCGATGTTGTTGATGAGAAAGACCTTGCCCTGCCCGCGCGCCGGAAAGTTCGACAGCACGGCGCCGGTGGCCAGCACGTCCAGGCTGCCGCCCACCATCGCCTGGAAAAGCTCGAGGCCGGTGGTGAACTGGCGCAGTTGCAGGTCCAGGCCCTGCTTGGCGAAGGTGCCCATTTCCTGGCCCAGCCAGATCTGCCCGTCGACCGCCGGCGTGTGCAGGTAGCCGACATTGACCTTGGTGCGCGCCTGTGCCCAGGCGGGCAAGGCGAGACCGGAGGCCGCCGTGGCGGCCAGCGCGGCGCCGCCGCGAAGGATGCTTCTGCGTTGGATGGACATGTCGCGTTTCCTTTCTTTCTCGTCTAGCTCTACCAGGAATCGATCTCCGGCATTCGGCGCCGGGGCACTGCAAGTTCAATCCGACAGGCGCACCTGCTGCTTCGACTGCGCGGCGTACTCCTGCATCACCAGCTCGCGAATCTGCGCACGCAGCTGCGCGAAGCGCGGGTCTTCGTGCACCGCCTCGCCGCGCGGGTAGCCGAAGGGCACCTCGATCACCGTGCGGATGCGCGCCGGCCGCGCGGTGACCACGACGATGCGCGAGGACAGGTAGATCGCCTCGTCCACCGAGTGCGTGATCAGCATCACCGTCTTGCCTTCGGCCTGCAGCACCTCCAGCAGCAGGTCCTGCATGGCGGTGCGGGTCTGTGCGTCAAGCGCGCCGAAGGGCTCGTCCATCAGCAGGAACTCGGGCCGCACGGCGTAGGCGCGTGCCAGTGCCAGGCGCTGGCGCATGCCGCCCGACAGGTGCTTGGGAAAGTGGTCGGCGAAATCGGCCAGGCCCATCAGGCGCATGTAGCGCTCGACGACGGCGGCATGCTCCGGCCTGGGCGTCTTGTTGGACGCGAGCCGCAAGCCGAAGGCGATGTTCTGCCGCACCGTGAGCCACGGGAAGACGCCGTATTCCTGGAAGATCACGCCGCGGTCCGGCCCCGGCCCCGAGACCTCTTTGCCGTCGAGCAGCACGCGCCCCCGCGTGGGCTGCAGGAAGCCCGCCAGCATGTTCATGAGCGTGGTCTTGCCGCAGCCCGAAGGGCCGATGATGGAGACGAACTCACCCTGGCAAATGTCCAGCGAGAGGCCGTCCAGCACGCGCATCGGCCCTTGCGCGGTGGGGAATTCGACCACCACGTTCTCGAAGCGCACGCGCGGTTCGGCTGCGGCACTGACGGGGGCGTTCACGGGGGCGTTCATCGCAGCGTTGCTCATGCCAGCCGGTCCTGCCAGGCCACCATGCGCCGCGTGGCGGCGCGCAGCAGCAGGTCCATCGCCAGCGCGATGAAGCCGATGCAGATGATCCCGACATAGATGATGTCGAGCTGGAAGAAGGCCGATGCGTTCTGGATCAGCGCGCCCAGGCCCTGCTGCGCCGCGATGAGCTCCGACGCCACCAGCGTGGCCCACGCCACGCCCAGCGCGACGCGCACCGCGGTGAGGATGTGCGGCACGGTCAGCGGCACGATCACGCGGCCGAAAATCTCCAGGTCGTTCGCGCCCAGCGTGCGCGCCACCCGCACGTAGATCGGGCTGATCTGCGCGATGCCCTCGTACATGACGATCACGCCGGCGAAGAAGGATGCGTAGAACAGAATCACCGTCTTGGCGATCTCGCCGATGCCGAAGTACACGATCACCAGCGGAATGAGCGCAATGGGCGGCAGCGCGCGGAAGAAGTTGATCACCGGGTCGATGAAGGTGCGCAGGCCCCGGTACCAGCCCAGGCAGAATCCCACCGGCACCGCCGCCAGCGTGCCCAGCGCCACGCCGATGAACACGCGCTGGGTGGACATGAGGATGTCCATGGGCAGCCGGTCCTGCATGAGCGCCGCAAAGCGCTGCGCCACCTCGTGCGGCGCGGGAACCAGCGCCGGGTTGACCAGGCCGCTGTAGCGCAGCGCATACCACAGCGCCAGCAGCAGCACCCACGGCAAGAGAATCAATGCAACTCGGCGCATGGCCGTGTTTCGGGGCATGGTGGTCCTGTCTCCTGGTCTTCGCCTTGCTTGCAATCGGAGTGGCGCGAGCCCGGTTCCTTCTGCTATATTGGTTTAAACGTTCTATAGACCATACCTTTAGATGGCTCAGGATGGCAAGCCCGAATTCACCCTACTTCGGCGACAACCCCACGCCGCGCTACCTGCAGCTCGCACAGCTGATGCGCCAGCGCATCGCGCGCGGTCAGTGGCCGCAGGGCCATCGCCTGCCCTCGCTCGATGAACTGGTCCAGGAGTTCGGCGTGGCGCGCGTCACCGTGCGCCAGGCGGTCGACATGCTGGCGCGCGACGGCCTGCTGTCGCCGCAGCAGGGCCGCGGCACCTTCGTCACCGGCCAGCCGAGCGAGCGCTGGCTCAGCGTGCAGACCTCGCTGGAATCCCTGGCGAGCATGTACGCCGACACCGAGCCGCAGATCGTCAACATCGACGAATCCACCAGCGCACCGGCGCTGCAGCCGGGCGAAGGCGTGCCGGCCGAGCGCTATGTGTTCATGCGCCGGGTGCACTCGCGCCAGGGCCAGCCCTATTGCGTGATCAACATCCACCTGGCCGAGCCGGTCTTCCGCCGCTCGCCCAGGCGCTTTCGCGACGAACCGGTGATTCCGATCCTGGTGGGCCTCAAGAGCCTGCGCATCGCCAAGGCGCACCAGGTGCTCACCATCGGCACCGCAGACATGGAAGTGGCGCGGCTGCTGGACGTGCCGGTCAATTCGCCCACGGCCGAAGTGCGCCGCATCTTTCGGGACGACAGCGACCGGGTCGTCTACCTGGGCGAAGTCACCTACCGCGGCGACGCCATCCACGTGGAGATGAACCTGTTGCCATGAACGAAACCGCCCTGCCCCGCGCGCCGCTTCGCATCGCCAGCGTTCAGGCGCACGTGTTCCGCTACCCGGTGAAGGTGCCGGTGCGCACTTCCTTCGGCACCATGACCGACCGGCCGGCGCTATTCGTGCAGGTGCAGGACGAAGACGGCGCCGAGGGCTGGGGCGAGGTGTGGTGCAACTTTCCGGCCTGCGGCGCGGAGCACCGGGCGCGGCTGCTGCACTCCGTGATGGCGCCGCTGCTGCAGGGCCAGGCCTTCGGCGGCCCGGCAGCGGCCTGGGAGTCGCTCACGCGCCAGACCGCGGTGCTGGCCATCCAGTCGGGCGAGCCCGGCCCCATGGCGCAGGCCATCGCCGGCATCGACCTCGCCCTGTGGGACCTCGCAGCCCGCCGTGCCGGCCAGCCGCTGTGGCGCTACCTGGGCGCTCAGCGCTCGCGCATTCCGGTCTATGCCAGCGGCATCAATCCGCAAGGATCGGTGGAGATGGCCCAGCAGATGCGCTCGGCCGGCCATTGCGCCTTCAAGCTCAAGGTGGGCTTCGGCGCCGAGCGCGACATCGAGAACCTTGCGGCGCTGCGACGGGAGCTGGGTGAATCCACGCCCCTGATGGCCGATGCGAACCAGGCCTGGACGCTGCAGGAGGCCCTGTCGATGGCGCCGCGCCTCGCGCCTTTGCACCTGGGCTGGCTGGAAGAACCACTGCGCGCCGACCGCCCCTGGTCCGAATGGCAGCAGTTGAAGGCCCAGGCGCCGATGCCGCTGGCCGGCGGCGAGAACCTGGCCGGTGATGAGGCTTTCGACGCCGCCATCGCGGCCAGGGTCTTCAGCGTGATGCAGCCCGACGCGGCCAAGTGGGGCGGCATCTCGGCCTGCTGGCCGGTGGTGCAGCGCGCCCGCGCCGCGGGCCTGCGCTACTGCCCACACTACCTGGGCGGCGGGCTGGGCCTGCTGGCCTCGGCGCATCTGCTGGCCGCCGCCGGAGGCGACGGCTTGCTGGAGATCGATTCCAACGACAACCCGCTGCGCAGCGCGCTCAGCCCGCAGCTCTGCGACATCGACGATGGCTGGGTCACGCTCGACGACGAGACACCCGGCATCGGCGCACCGCCGGACGTGGCCGGCGTGGCGGCCTCGGTGGCCCGGCCGGTCGCGCTTTCCTGAAACTGAAGGCCCGGTGGCTCAGGCCGCTTCGCGGTAGAAGCCGTTGGCCTGCACGCTGCGCGCCGCCAGCGGCTTCACCGCAGCGCCGATGGCCGCGATATGGTCCGGCGTGGTGCCGCAGCAGCCGCCGACGATGTTCACCAGCCCCTCGGCCGCGAACTCGTGCAACAGGCGCGAGGTGACTTCGGGCGTTTCGTCGAAGCCCGTGTCGCTCATCGGATTGGGCAGCCCGGCGTTGGGGTAGCAGCTGATGAAGGTGTCTTCCGCCACCTTGGCCAGCTCCTGGATGTAGGGGCGCATCAGCGCCGCACCCAGCGCACAGTTCAGGCCGATGGCCAGCGGCTGCGCATGCCGCACACTGTGCCAGAAGGCGGTGACCGTCTGCCCGCTCAAGATGCGGCCCGAGGCGTCGGTGACCGTGCCGCTGATGATGATGGGCAGGCGCTCGCCGCTCGCCTCGAAGTACTCGTCGATGGCGTAGAGCGCGGCCTTGGCATTGAGCGTGTCGAAGATGGTTTCCACCAGCAGCACGTCGGCGCCGCCTTCCACCAGCGCCTCGACCTGCTCGTAATAGGAAGCGCGCAGCTCCTCGAAGCCCACGTTGCGTGCGCCGGGGTCGTTCACGTCGGGGCTGATGCTGGCCGTCTTGGGCGTGGGGCCGAGCGCGCCGGCCACGAAGCGCGGCTTGTCGGGCGTGCTGAACTTGTCGCAGGCGGCCCGCGCGAGCTTGGCCGATTCGAGGTTCATCTCGCGCGCCAGGTCGGCCATCTTGTAGTCCTCCTGCGCGATGCGGGTGGCGCCGAAGGTGTTGGTCTCGATGAGGTCGGCGCCGGCGGCGAGGTAGCCCTCGTGGATGTCGCGGATCACGTCGGGGCGGGTGAGCGAGAGCAGCTCGTTGTTGCCCTTCACGTCGCGCTCGAAGTCCTTGAAGCGCTCGCCCCGGTATTGCGCTTCGGTGAGCTTGAAGCGCTGGATCATGGTGCCCATGGCGCCGTCGAGGATGGCGATGCGCTCGGCCAGGATGCCGGGCAATTGCTGGGCGCGGGTGTAGGCGATGGGCTTCATGCCCCCGATTGTAGGAAGCGGGACATCACCGACACGTCGGCTGGTTTTTGCGCAATGATTGAGCTGCACAACCGGAGGGAGAACACATGAAAACCGAACTTATCCATGCATTGACGGCGACCTTCGAAGGTCATGCGCAACAGACAGATAGTGGCATTGAGTATTGGCTGGCCCGCGATCTGCAGCACCTACTGGGCTATACCAAGTGGGACAACTTTCTGAACGTGGTGTCCAAGGCCAAGACCGCTTGCGAAGTCTCTGGACATGCCGTCGCCGACCCATCTTGCCGACGTCGGGAAATTGGTCGACCTCGGCTCCGGCAGCCAGCGCGAAGTGGACGACCTCATGCTCACCCGCTACGCCTGCTACCTCATCGCCCAGAACGGCGACCCCAAGAAGCAGGAAATTGCATTTGCCCAGACCTACTTCGCCGTCCAGACCCGCCGCGCGGAATTGATCGAGCAACGCCTGCTCGACGCCGAGCGCGTGTCTGCCCGCCGGAAGCTCAGCGCAACAGAAAAGGAACTCTCCGACGTGATCTTCGAGCAGACAGGCGGCACCCAGGACTTCGCGCTCATCCGCAGTAAGGGCGACCAAGCCCTGTTCAGTAAATCCACCCAGGCCATGAAGGCGCAATGGAAAGTGCCCGACGGCCGACCGCTGGCCGACTTCGCGCCGACCATCATCCTCTAGGCGAAGGATTTCGCCACCGAGATCACGATCTTCAATGCGCGCGAACACAAGCTGGGCAGCGAGCGCGCCATCTCCAAGGAGCACATCACCAACAATGAAGCCGTTCGCAACACCTTGTTGGAACGTGGCATCCGACCCGAAAACCTGCCACCGGCAGAAGACGTAAAAAAGGTCGAGCGGCGCATCGCTTCCGAAGACAAGAAGGCCCTGAAGAAACCCGGCGCGCTGGACACGTGACCATGGCCATCAAAAAGGCCCACACCCTCTCGTAGCCGACACCCTCAAGCGAGCGTGTCGCACAGCATCAAGGTGCCGGCCCTTCCACAAATGCAAGCACCGCCTCCAGCATCCTGCGCACATGCGGCTTCACGCCCGCCGCCACCTCGGGCAGGTAGTCGAAGGGCAAGGCCTCCTGCATGTAGCTCGACTGCGTCATCTCCAGCTGCACGGCATGCACGCCACCGGCCGGGTTGCCATGGTGGCGCGTGATGTGGCCGCCCTTGAAGCGGCCGTTGAGCACGCCGGTGTATCCGGTGGCCGACTTGGCAATGTTCAGCAGCGTCTGCGCCAGGGCCGGGTCGCAGCTGGCGCCGTCGGCCGTGCCCAGGTTGAGGTCGGGGAGCTTGCCTTCGAAGAAGCGCGGCAGCACCGAGCGGATGGAATGCGCGTCCCACAAGGCGGCCACGCCATGCGCAGCCTTGATGCGCGCGAGTTCCTCGGCCAGCTTGGCGTGGTAGGGCTTCCAGATCGCGTCGCGTCGCTGCGCAATCTCCTCTTCTCCTGGCAGATCCTTGGCGTCGGCATAGACGGGCGTGTCGTCGAAGGTGTCGACGGGGCACAGGCCCGTCACGCTCTGGCCGGGATACAGGCTCGCGCCATCCGGCGGACGGTTCAGGTCGATGACGTAGCGCGAGTGCGTGGCCACCAGCACCGAGGCGCCCAGTTCGTCGGCAAAGTCATACAGCTGCTCCAGGTGCCAGTCGGTGTCCGGCACATGGCGCGCCTCGCCGGTGAAGCGCGCGGCCAGCGCCGGCGGCACGTGGGTGCCGACATGCGGCATGGAAATGAGCAGCGGGCGCGTGCCCTGGCGGAAACGGAACGGCGGTTCCTGGGTGATGAAGAAGGCCATGGTATCGATCAATCCTTGAGAAGCTGGCTGCGCGCGGCGACAAAGCCCTTGGCAGCGTCATCGTGAAGTGCGTGGCGCCCGGCGCTCACGCGCTCGCGGCCCCCCACCCACACGGCATCGACGGCCGAGGTGCGGTGGCTGGCGAAGACGTGGGCCGAGAGCATGTCGGGCGCGCCCAGGCCTTGCAGCGCGAGGTGCTGCGCATCGAGCACGACGAAGTCGGCCCGCTGGCCGGCGGCCAGGCCGGCCACGGGGCGCCCCGCGGCCTGGGCCCCGCCCTGCACGGCCGCCAGCGTGAGGGCCGTGGCCACATGCGGCTGCGCGGCCGTGGCGCCAACGTTGCGCTGGCGGCTGGCGAAGCGCTGGCTGTATTCGAGCATCAACAGTTCCTCGGCCGCGTTGACGGTGGCATGGCTGTCCGAGCCCACGCCCCACGCGCCGCCGTGGTCGCGCCATTTGACGAAGTCGAAGATGCCGTCGCCCAGGTTGGCCTCGGTCGTGGGGCACAGGCCCGCCACGGCGCCGCTGGCGGCTCCGCGCCGGTATTCGTCATCGCTCATGTGCGTGGCATGCACCAGGCACCAGCGGGCGTCGACGGGCGCGTGGTCCAGCAGCCATTCCACCGGGCGCTGGCCGCTCCAGGCCACGCAATCGTCGACCTCCTTGGTCTGCTCGGCGATGTGGATGTGGATGGGGGCGCCTGGGTCCATGGCGCTCAAGCCGGCCACGGCATCGCGCAGTGCCGCGGGCGGCACGGCGCGCAGCGAGTGCGGCGCCAGGCCCAGGCGCGCGCCTTGCGCCTCGCACACCGGCTTGAGCGATTCGAGCAAGCCGAGCATCGACTCGGTGGAGCGGATGAAGCGGCGCTGCCCTTCGTTGGGCGGCAGCGCGCCGAAGCCGCTGGTCTGGTAGAGCACCGGCAGCAGCGTGAAGCCGATGCCAACTTTGGTGGCGGCGCGCAGGAGCGCCAGGCTCAAGGTCGCGTCGTCCGCATACGCACGGCCATCGGCCTGGTGGTGAACGTACTGAAATTCGCACACGCTCGTGTAGCCGGCCTCGAGCATCTCGGCATAGAGCCAGGTGGCGATGGCCTCCATGTGCTCCGGGCCCAGGCGCGCGGCAAAGCGGTACATGAGCGTGCGCCAGCTCCAGAAGCTGTCCTGCTCACCGGCGCGGTGTTCAGTCAGCCCTGCGAAGCCGCGCTGGAAGGCATGCGAATGCAGGTTGGGCATGCCCGGAATCACCGGGCCCTTGGCGACGGCCGCATCCTTGGGCCTCGATGTGCCGGCTTGCACCTGCGTGAGCTGGCCCGATGCATCCCAGGTCAGCAAGACATCCTTGGCCCAGCCGGTGGGAAGCAGCGCGTCTGACGCATGGAGAACCTTGCTCATGGCCGCATGCCCTCACCCTGCCCGTTCCCAGAGGGAGAGGGAAAGTACACGCGGCCCTGCCGCACCACGGCATGGATCGGGCGCTGGCCGAACCAGTAGGCCAGCTCGGCCGCCTCGCTCAGCTTCCAGAGCACGAAGTTGGCAGGCAGACCCACGGCGATGCGGCCATGCGTATCTTGCAGGCCCAGGGCGCGCGCCGCATGCTGCGTGACACCGGCGATCGCTTCGGGCACCGTCAGGCGGAACAGCGTGCACGCCATGTTGACCATCAGCAGCAGGCTCAGCGCCGGCGACGTGCCGGGGTTGTGGTCGGTCGACACCGCCATCGGCACGCCCGCTTCGCGCAGCGCCTCGATGGGCGGCAGGTGCGTGTCGCGCAGCGTGTAGTAGGCGCCGGGCAGCAGCACGGCCACGGTGCCGGCCTTCTTCATCTCCGCGATGCCCTTGGCCGACAGGTGCTCGATGTGGTCGCACGACAGCGCACCGTAGCGCGCAGCCAGCGCGGCGCCGTCCATGTCCGACAGCTGCTCCGCGTGCAGCTTCACCGGCAGTCCCAGGGCCTTGGCGGCCTGGAACACCTGCTCGGTCTCGGCCAGCGAGAAGGCGATGCGTTCGCAGAACACGTCGACCGCGTCCACCAGGCCTTCGGCCGCGAGCGCGGGGAGCATCTCCTTGCAGACGAGGTCGATGTAGTCCGCACTGCGGCCCGCGTATTCGGGCGGCAGCGCATGCGCCCCCAGGAAGGTGGTCTTCACCGTGACGCCGAAAGCCTCGCCCAGGCGCCGCGCCACGCGCAGCTGCTTGCGCTCGTGCCCGAGCGCCAGGCCGTAGCCCGACTTGATCTCGATGGCGCACACGCCGTCGGCCAGCAGCGCCTGCAGGCGCGCGGCGGCGGATTCGAACAGCTCGTCTTCGCTGGCCTCGCGCGTGGCGCGCACGGTGGAGACGATGCCGCCGCCGGCCTTGGCCACTTCTTCATAGCTGGCGCCTGCCAGCCGCATGGCGAATTCGTTGGCGCGGCGCCCGCCATAGACCAGGTGCGTGTGGCAATCCACCAGGCCCGGCGTGACGAGCGCGCCGCCGCCATCGTGCGTCGGCAGGGCGGCGTACGCCGCGGGCAGGGCCGCGCGTGCGCCGACCCAGCGGATATGGCCTTGCTCGACCACGATGGCGGCCGATGCGTTCGCATCGTCCAGTTGCACGTCGGGCGCTGCGCCGGGGGCCAGGCGCAGGCCGGTCCACAGGCCATCGGCCGAGGGGAATGCTTGGGTGTTCTTCATGTCCTTCTCTCTTGCACCGGCGGCCGGACGGGTTCAGGCCGGCACGATGCGCACCGCGGCCAGCCGCGCGTCGGCGCTGTCGGGCTGCACCTGCCATGCTCGCGGCTCGTCTTCCCAGCACCGTCCCTCGCCTTCGCCACACGGCTCCTCATTGAGCCGCCATCCGCCGCGCAAGGCAAGCAGCACGCCATGCGGCGCCGCGGCCAGCGTGGCGGCCTGTGCCAGCACCTGGACCTCGGCGCGCCATTGGCCGCGCCGCGTCATCACGTTGAAATCGTGCGATGCACCGCCCAGCAAGGTGCAATCGATGGCCTCGTCGCCGCTGAAGGAAAAGGGCGCGTGCGGCCGGTCGAGCCGGTGGTCGATACGGCCGTCCGACGTGAAGAGCCGCACACCGTCGCCTTCGAGCAGCATGATGCTGCGGTCGATGCCGGCGAACACCGAGAAAGGCCCGGGCGCCGCAATGCAGGCGATGCTCACGCGCCAGCCGAAGGCATCGAGGCCGGCGCCGGCCGGCCAGCTGGCAATCTGCTGCGTCGTGCCGCCGCCGTTCTTCCACGGCATGGCGGGCAGCGTGGCGCGCGAGAAGGCCTGCACGCTCATCGCACCAGCCCACCCTGGCGCAGCCGCTGCTCGAAGTGGCGCAGCACCAGCGTCACCGTGCCCGTGAGCACGAAGTACACCACCGCAATGGCCAGGTACACCTCCAGCGAGCGGTACGACACGCTGATGATCTTCTGGCCCTCGTGCATCACGTCGTGGATGGTGAGCAGCGACACCAGCGCCGAGTTCTTGATGAGCGCGATGAACTCGTTGCCCAGCGGCGGAATCATGCGCACCACCGCCTGCGGCAGCACGATCTGGCGCATGGCCTGCGCCGGCGTCATGCCCAGCGACAGCGCGGCCATGGTCTGGCCCTTGTCGATGGACTGGATCGAGCCGCGCACGATCTCCGACACATAGGCGCCCGAATACACGCCCAAGCCCAGCACGCCGCACACGAAAGCCGGCAGCAGGATGCCGAAATGCGGCAGGCCGAAGAACAGGATGAACAGCTGAACCAGCAGCGGCGTGCCGCGGATGGCCGCCACGTAGGCGGTGCACAGGCCGTAGAGCCAGCGCCGCTGCGGGTTCAGGCGTCCGATGCCGACCAGCAGGCCGAGCACGCAGCCCAACGCCAGCGCGCAGGCCGTGATCTCGACCGTGATCAGCGCGCCGCGCAGCAGCGCGGGCCAGCCTTCCCAGACTGGAGAAAAGTCCAGATCCATTCGCTACTCCATCGTGCAGCCGAGGCGGCCGAGCGCCGGGCCGCCCCAAGCCGGCCGCGCCTCCCCCTCGGGGGGTGGCGTTACACGTGCGCAGCGCGTGAAAAGCTGGGGGGTCGTCATTGCTTGAACCACTTCTTCACGATGGCGTCGTAGGTGCCGTCGGCCTTGAGCTTGGCGATGGCGCCGTTCACCGCCTTGGTCAGCTCGGGCGTGTCCTTGCGGATGGCCATGCCGTATTCCTCGGTGGTGATCTGCTCGGGCAGCACCTTCAGGCCGCCGCGGGTGCGCACGTACTGGTAGGCGGCGGGCTTGCCGGTGACGGCGGCGTCGGCGCGGCCGATGTCCACCAGGTTGAACATCTCCTGGTTCTTCTCGACTTCCATCAGCTGCACCTGCGGGAACTTCTCCTTGGTGTAGGCCACCGACTTGGTGCCCACCTGCACGCTGACCTTCTTGCCGTTGATGTCGGCCGGCGTCTTGATCGCCGTGTTGCCGTCCTTCACCATGACCACGAGGCCGCCCGCGTAGTAGGGCACGGTGAAGTCGACCACCTTCTTGCGCTCGTCGGTGATGTAGATGCCCGAGACGGCCATGTCGAAGCGCTTGGACACGAGGCCCGGCACCAGGCCCTTGAAGTCGATGTCGATCCACTCGATCTTGCGGCCCAGCACCTTGCCGATGGCCTCGACCAGCTCCACGTCGAAGCCGGTGCGCTGGCCGTTCTCCACGAACTCCATGGGCGGGAAGGTGGCGTCGGTGGCAACGCGCAGCGGCTCGCCCTGCGCCTGCGCGGCACCGGCCCAACCGAAGAATGCAAAGCCGGACAGGGCGGCGGCGACGAGGGTGCGGCGAGTGGTCATGAGTCTTCCTGGTGAATGGTTGAAGAAGAAGGAGGGAGAAGAAGAACAAGCCGCGCTACTGGAGCGCGCGCGAGATGCGGGCCGCCGTGACGACGGTCATGTGGATCAATGCAGCTTCCATGCCTTCGACGCGCGTGAGCGGCGCCATGAGCGTGATGGCACCGCGCAGCCGACGGCCGGCGCCGAGCACCGGTGCGCTGGCGCCCCACACGCCGGCGTCGACCTCGCCCTGCGTGACCGCATGGCCGGCCGCGCGGATCGCATCCAGCTCGGCCGCTCGCTCGGCGCGGCGCTCGGGCGGCTCGCCCAGCGCATCGAGCAGCGCGTCGCGCTGGTCGGTGGGCAGGTGGGCCATCAGGCACTTGGCGCTGGCACCGTCGCGGGCCGGCACGCTGCGGCCGCGGTCGAAGGAGCAGCGCAGCGACTGCTCGCTGTCGACCATTTCCAGGCACACGACGCGCTCGTTCACCATGGTGACCAGGGCCACGCTCTCGTGGCTCTGGCGGGCCAGCGCACGCATCTCGGTGCGCGCGGCCATCACCAGGTCGGAGTTGTCGTCGAAACCGCTGGCCAGCTGCACGCTGACCGGGCCGGGCGAGTAGCGCCCGTCGCTTTCCATGACGAAGCCCCAGCGCCGCAGCATGGCGATCTGCCGGTACAGCGTGCTTTGCGACAGGCCGGTGGTCATCGTCAACACATTACTTGATCATCGGCAGCTTCAGCCCGAACTTCTTGGCCGTGGCAATGGCCAGTTCGTAGCCGGCGTCGGCATGGCGCATCACGCCCGAGCCGCAGTCGTTGACCAGCACACGCGCCAGGCGCTTCTCGGCTTCGTCGGTGCCGTCGCACACGATGACCATGCCCGAGTGCTGCGAGTAGCCCATGCCCACGCCGCCGCCGTGGTGCAGGCTCACCCAGGTGGCGCCGCCTGCCGTGTTGAGCATGGCGTTGAGCAGCGGCCAGTCGCTCACCGCGTCGGTGCCGTCCTTCATGCCTTCGGTCTCGCGGTTGGGGCTGGCCACCGAGCCGGTGTCCAGGTGGTCGCGGCCGATGACGACAGGCGCCTTCAGCTCGCCCTTCTTCACCATCTCGTTGAAGGCCAGGCCCGCGATGTGCCGCTCGCCCAGGCCCAGCCAGCAGATGCGCGCCGGCAGGCCCTGGAAGGCGATGCGCTCCTTGGCCATGTCGAGCCAGCGGTGCGTGTGCTTGTTGTTCGGGAACAGCTCCTTGATCTTGGCGTCCGTCTTGTAGATGTCCTCCGGATCGCCCGACAGCGCCACCCAGCGGAACGGGCCCTTGCCTTCGCAGAACAGCGGGCGGATGTAGGCGGGCACGAAGCCGGGGAAGTCGAACGCGTTGGAGAGGCCTTCGTCGAAAGCCACCTGGCGGATGTTGTTGCCGTAGTCCACCGTGGGCACGCCCATGGCGTGGAAGTCCAGCATGGCCTGCACATGCACCTTGCAGCTTTGCGCGGCGGCCTTCTTCAGCGTGGGGTGCTGGCCCGGGTCGGCCATGGCGGCCTTCCATTCGCCGATGGTCCAGCCCATGGGCAGGTAGCCGTGGATGAGGTCGTGCGCCGAGGTCTGGTCGGTGACGATGTCGGGCCTGGGGCCGCCGGCCTTCGCGCGCTTGACCAGTTCCGGCAGGATCTCGGCCGCGTTGCCCAGCAGGGCGATGGAGACGGCTTCCTTGCGCCCGGTGTGGTGCTTGATGAGCGCCAGCGCGTCGTCGATGTCCTTGGCCTGCTTGTCCACGTAGCGGGTGCGCAGGCGGAAGTCGATGCTGGTCTGGTTGCACTCGATGTTCAGCGAGCAGGCGCCGGCCAGCGTGGCCGCCAGCGGCTGCGCGCCGCCCATGCCGCCCAGGCCGGCGGTGAGCACCCATTTGCCGGACAGGTCGTTGTTGTAGTGCTGGCGGCCGGCTTCGACAAAAGTCTCGAAGGTGCCCTGCACGATGCCCTGGCTGCCGATGTAGATCCAGCTGCCGGCGGTCATCTGGCCGTACATGAAGAGGCCCTTGCGGTCCAGCTCGTTGAAGTGCTCCCAGTTGGCCCACTTGGGCACCAGGTTGGAGTTGGCCAGCAGCACGCGCGGCGCGTTCTCATGCGTCTTGAACACGCCCACCGGCTTGCCCGACTGCACCAGAAGCGTCTCGTCGGCTTCCAGGTCCTTGAGCGAGGCCAGGATCTGGTCGAAGCATTCCCAGTTGCGCGCGGCGCGGCCGATGCCGCCGTACACCACCAGGTCTTCGGGCCGCTCGGCCACGTCGGGGTGCAGGTTGTTCTGGATCATGCGGAAGGGCGCTTCCGTGAGCCAGCTCTTGCACGACAGCTGCGTGCCGGTGGGCGCCGCGATCTTGCGGCTGGGGTCGTGGCGGGTGCCCACGGCAGCGGCCTGGGCGACGAAGGACTTTTCGGGTGCGTTCATGGTGACGGTTCTCCTAAAGGTTTCAGGCGTGGCTGGGCAGGAAGTCGAGCAGTGCGGCAGGCAGGTCGGCCCGCAGCGCCCATTGCTGCATGGCCTCGATGTCGGGGGCCAGGTAGCGGTCGCGCTCCATGAACGCCACCTTCTGGCGGATGCGGGCGATTTCGTTTTCCACCGGCTTGGAGCTGCGCAGGCTGGCGGGCGTGCGCTTGAGCTCGATGCCCTGCACGGCGGCCATGGCCTCGATGCCGACGATGACGGCCGTGTTGCGCACCATGTCCTGCAGGCGGCGGCCGCCGTAGGTCGCCATTGACACATGGTCTTCCTGGTTGGCCGAGGTGGGCAGGCTGGTCACGCTGCTGGGGTTGGCCAGGCACTGGTTCTCGGCAGCCAGCGCGGCGGCCGTGACCTGCGCGATCATGAAGCCGGAGTTGAGGCCGCCGTCGTGCACCAGGAAGGGTGGCAGCCCCGACAGGCCCGTGTCCAGCAGCAGCGCCAGGCGGCGCTCGGTGATGGCGCCGATCTCGCTCACCGCCAGCGCGATGATGTCGGCGGCGAAGGCCACCGGCTCGGCGTGGAAGTTGCCACCCGAAATCACTTCACCGGTGTCGGTGAAGACCAGCGGGTTGTCGGACGCGGCATTGGCTTCGATGACCAGCACGCGGGCGGCGTGCGAGAGGTTGTCCAGGCATGCGCCCATCACCTGCGGAATGCAGCGGATGGAATACGGATCCTGCACGCGGCCGCAGTCGGGGTGCGAGGGAATGATCGCGCTGCCGTCGAGCGCCGCGCGCACGGCGGCAGCCACGGCGATCTGGCCGGCCTGGCCGCGCGCGGCATGGATGCGCGCATCGAAAGGCTTGATGGAACCCTGGATGGCTTCGATCGACAGCGCGCCCGACATCAGTGCCGAGGCGAACACGTTCTCGGCGCCGAACAGGCCCGCCAGCGCGAAGGCGGTCGACACCTGCGTGCCGTTGAGCAGCGCCAGCCCCTCCTTGGGGCCGAGCACGATGGGCTCGAGGCCCACGCGCTTCATCGCTTCGCGGCCGCTCACGCGCTCGCCCTCGGCGGTGAAGGCCTCGCCTTCGCCGATCAGCACGCAGGCCATGTGCGCCAGCGGCGCCAGGTCGCCCGAGGCGCCCACCGAGCCCTTGCACGGAATCACCGGCGTGATGCCGGCGTTGAAGAGCCCCAGCAGCGCCTCGACCAGCGCAGGCCGCACGCCCGAATGGCCGCGCGCCAGGCTCACCGCCTTGGTGGCCAGGATGAGGCGCACCACGGCCGCATCGATGGGGTCGCCCGTGCCCACGCTGTGCGAGAGCACCAGGTTGCGCTGCAGCTCGGCCAGGTGGTCGCTGCCGATCTTGGTGCTGGCCAGCTTGCCGAAGCCGGTGTTGATGCCGTAGACCACTTCGTCGTGGTCCACGATGCGCTGCACCGCCGCCTGCGCGGCCAGCAGCCCTTCGGCGGTCGAAGCCGCCATCTGCAGTTGCACGCCGCCGGCATGGATGCGGCGCAGCAGGGCCAGGTTCACATGGCCGGGGTCGAGTGTGACAGTCTGGGTGTTCATGTTCGTAAGTTGTCTATACAAGTGGTTTCGTGCGAACGCACATCGCAAGGTCGCATTAGCGAAGGAAAGGCGGACGCCGCCGGGCCGCCCCAAGGCGGTCCGCGCCTCCCTCTTGGGGGGTGGAGTTACACGAAGCGCAGCGAAGTGAAAAGCCGGGGGGCATCATGTTCAGCCGAAGGTGGGGTTGCCGTCGGCGCGGAAGCGGCTGCCGAGGCGGTAGCGGGAGGCCGGGTGCAGGCAGCGCACCAGTGTGACGGGCACGTTGCGCGTCCAGGTGCGGCGCGTGAGCAGCAGGCAGGGCTCGGCAGCGGGCATCGACAGGCGCTTGGCCTGCTCGTCGGTGGGCAGCACGGCATCGACCAGGTGCTCGATCTGGTCGAAGGGCACGCTCCTCACCAGGTATTCGCTGGGCGGCGTGGCCTTGAGGTCCTGTTCCAGGAAGTCGGGCACCACGCGCGGGTTGACGTAGCGGTCTTCCAGCTGCACCGGCACGCCGTCTTCCAGGTGCAGGCACACGCTGTGGAACACCGACTCGCCCGCGCGCAGGTCCAGCCATGCCGCCACGTCCGCCGAAGCGGCCACGCGCTCGCCGGACACCAGCTGGTAGCCATAGTCGTGGCCGCGCGCGCGGATCTCGCTGGCGATGTTGGCAATCTGCAGCAGCGTGGATTGCGGCTTGTCTTCCGCGACGAAGCTGCCCACGCCCGCGACGCGCACGACGCGGCCCTGCTCCACCAGCTCGCGCAGCGCGCGGTTGGCCGTCATGCGCGAAATGCCGAACTGCGCCACCAGCTCATGCTCCGAGGGCAGGCGGTGGCCCGCCGGCCAGGAGCCGTCCTGGATCTTGCGGGTGATGTGCTCCTTGACCTGCTCGTACAGCGCCAGCGCGGGCATGGCCGAGGCTGGCGCGGCGGCTTTGCTGGTGCGCTTGTGCGGCTGGACGATGCGGGTCTTGGTCATCTTTTCGGGTCTTGTTGTCAATGTTCTGCGGCGGCCATGGATTCGGCGCGAATCTCTTCGGTAAGGCGCGCCTTCAGGTCCATGAACTCCGGCGAGGTCTTGATCGTGTAATGGCGCGGATGCGGCAAGTCGACCGCAATCTCGCTCTTGATGCGACCCGGCCGCGCACTGAAGACCGCCACGCGGTTGGCCATGAAGATGGCCTCGTCGATGTCGTGCGTGACGAACAGCACCGTCTTGCGCTCGGCCTCCCAGATGCCCAGCAGCAGCTCCTGCATGAGCACGCGGGTCTGGTTGTCCAGTGCGCCGAAGGGCTCGTCCATCAGCAGCATCTTCGGGTCGTTGGCCAGCGCCCGCGCAATGGCGGTGCGCTGCTGCATGCCGCCCGAGAGCTGCTTGGGAAAGTGGTGCTCGAAGCCGCGCAGCCCCACCTTGGCGATGAAGTAGTCGGCGCGCTCCTTCTGCTGCGCCTCGCTCACGCCGCGCTCGCGCAGGCCGAAGCGGATGTTCTGCTCGATGTTGAGCCACGGGAACAGCGTGTAGCTCTGGAACACCATGCCGCGGTCGGCCCCCGGTCCTTCGATGGCTTGGCCGTCCAGCAGCACCTGGCCGCCGGTGGGGTAGTCCAGGCCGGCCACGATGCGCAGCAGCGTGCTTTTGCCGCAGCCCGAGGGGCCGAGGATGGTGACGAAGTCGTTCTCGCGCACTTCGAAATCGACCGGCAGCAGCGCCTGGGTCTTCTGGCCGCGCGCGCCCTCAAAGGTGCGCGAGACGCCGCGAATGGAGAGTTGGTTGTTCATGCTGCAATCCTGTCTTGCTCCTTCCCCCTTTGGGGGAAGGTTGGGATGGGGGCCAGCGCCATTGGCTCAGGCGTGGCGTTTTGCGAGGGCTGCGCTGCCCCCACCCCTGCCCTCCCCCAGCGGGGGAGGGTGGAAGATGACTGCTTGCTCATAGCGAGGCCCATGCGAAGAGGCGCTTGTTGATCGCCTTGAAGACGAAGTCGGAAATGAGGCCGATCACGCCGATGACGATGATCCCGAAGATGATCTGGCCGGTGTTCAAGAGCGCCTGGCTGTCGGTGATCATGTGGCCGATGCCCGAGGACGAGCCGATCAGCTCGGCGACGATCACGTACGTCCAGGCCCAGCCCAGCACCAGGCGCAGCGTCTCGGCGATGCCCGGCGCCGCACCCGGAATGAGCACGCGGCGCACGATGCCGCGGCTGTCGGCACCCAGCGTGTAGGCGGCTTCCACCAGGTCCTTGCGTGCGCCGCCCACGGTCACGGCCACCATCAGGATGATCTGGAAGACCGAGCCGATGAAGATCACCAGCAGCTTCTGCGTCTCGCCGATGCCCGCCCACAGGATGAGCAGCGGGATGAAGGCCGAGGCCGGCAGGTAGCGGCAGAAGGAAACGAAGGGCTCCAGGAAGGCTTCGACCGGCTTGTACGCGCCCATCGCGATGCCCAGCGGCACCGCCACGACCGCCGCGAGGATGAAGCCGCCGAACACCCGCCACACCGTCATGCCGATGTCGTGGATGAAATTGAACTCAGTGAAGAGAAGCCACGCCTCCTTCACCATGGTGACCGGGCTGGCCAGGAAGGTGGGCGACACCAGGCCGCCCAGCGTCACGGCGGCCCACACCACCATGAAGAGCACGAAGAAGCCCACGCCCAGCATCCAGCGCGCACGCGGGCTGACGGGTTCCAAGGGTGCCCAGCTGCGCGAACGGCGCGCGGGCTTCCTGGCGGCTGCGGCCGGCAAGGGCGCCGGCGCTGCAGCGCTGCCGCTGCGAATCGGGGAGGTGGCTTGCATCGTGCTCATCCTGGTGCGCTGCTCTGGCTCTCTTGATTGCTTGCTGACTTACTTGATGAACGATGCGTCGAACGTGGCATTGAGGTCATCAGGCGCCTTGCGGATCACACCGGCTTCCAGCAGGATCGGCACCGACTCCTTCATGAACTGCATGAGTTCGCCCGCGAAGAACTTCTGGTTGGCGGCCTTGTCCTGCCAGCGCAGGTACTTGGACGACTCGGCAAACTTCTCGCCGGTCTGCTTGACCGCCGAGCCCATGATCTCGTTGGCCTTGGCCGGGTCGGCCTTGATGAGTTCGAGCGCCTCGAAGTACGAGTTGGCCAGCGCCTGCGCGGCCTTGGCGTTCGACTTGAGCCAGGTGGGCGCGCAACCCACGGTGTCCATCACCATCGGGTAGTCCAGCGTGGTGGCCAGGATCTTGCCGGCGCTCGGGTTGCCGCGCACGGTCGACAGGTACGGCTCGTAGGTCATGGCCGCATCGTTCTGGCCCGACACGAAGGCCTGCGCGGCGGGCTGGGGCTCCAGCGAGACCAGCTTCACGTCCTTCAGGCTCATGCCGTTCTTGTTGAGCATCCAGGCCAGGCCGAAGTACGGGGCGGTGCCGGGGGCGCTCACGCCGACGGTCTTGCCCTTGAGGTCGGCGAAGGTCTTCACGTCGTTGCGCACGGCCAGGCCGTCGGCGCCGTAGGACTTGTCCATCTGGAAGATCTGCGTGATGGGCACGCCGTTGGCGTTCCAGGCCACGTGCGTTTCCACCGTGGTGGCGGCGCACTGGATGGCGCGCGAGGCCAGGGCCAGGTGGCGGTCCTTCTGCGGAATCATGCGCAGCTCCACATCCAGGCCGTTCTTCTTGAAGATGCCGGCCTTGTCGGCCAGGGTGAGCGGCGCAAAACCGGTCCACCCGGACATGCCCAACGCGAGCTTGGTTTCCTGCGCATGGGCCGCGCCGGCAGCGAAGAGGCCGGCGGCGGCGAGGGTGGCGGCTTTGAGAACGACCTTGTTGGCCATGAAGACTCCTGGTGGGTGAGAACGAAGCGTTTAAAAAGTGGGCGGATTGTCCGTGGGTGCTCAGTCCTGTCTATACAGGTGAAACCCTGACAGCGCCGGTTTCGACGTGCTTCCCTCGAGTTTGCGGATTTTATAGTTGTCTATACAGGATACGCAACCCGGGCAAAACACTCGACCGGATGACCGATGCACAACCCGTGCCAGTCGTGCTGGCCTTGCCCTGGACCGAGCCGGTGGCAATTCGCTGACGCTTTTGGCGGTCGCCGAGCCCGGGCTGAGACAATGGGGCGCACGCGCCGCCACAGGGCGCGTTCATTCTTTCCAAGCCTGCCGACGTGTCCGCCCTGCCCCAATCCTCCGATGCCCCCCATCCCCTCCAGATCCTGCAGGAGGTCTGGGGCTACGCCGACTTCCGGGGCCCGCAGGCCGACATCGTCGAGCACGTGATCGACGGCGGCGATGCGCTGGTGCTGATGCCCACCGGCGGCGGCAAATCGCTGTGCTACCAGGTGCCTGCCATTGCGCGGCAGCGTGCGGGGCGCGGCGTGACCGTCGTGGTGTCGCCGCTCATCGCACTCATGCATGACCAGGTCGGTGCGCTGCACGAGGCCGGTGTGGACGCGGCCTTCCTCAACTCCACGCTGGACTGGAACGAGACGCTGGACGTGGAACGCCGCATGGCGCGCGCCGAGATCACGCTGCTGTATGCCGCCCCCGAGCGGGTGACGACGCCGCGCTTCCTGGAACTGCTCGACGGGCTGAATGCGCGCGGCAAGCTCAGCCTGTTTGCCATCGACGAGGCCCACTGCGTGAGCCAGTGGGGCCACGACTTCCGGCCCGAATACCGCGCCCTCACCGTGCTGCACGAGCGCTTCGCCGGCGTGCCGCGCATCGCCCTCACCGCCACCGCCGATGCGCTCACGCGCGCCGACATCGTCGAGCGGCTGCAGCTGCAGGAGGCGCGGCAGTTCGTCAGCAGCTTCGACCGGCCGAACATCCAGTACACCATCGTCGAGAAGAAGGATGCGACCACGCAGTTGCTGCGCTTCATCGAGCGCGAGCACGAGGGCGAATCGGGCGTGGTGTACTGCCAGTCGCGCAAGCGCGTGGAAGAAGTGGCGCAGGCGCTGGTGGATGCGGGCATCAACGCCCTGCCCTATCACGCGGGGCTCGATGCAGCCGTGCGCCAGAAGCATCAGAACCGCTTCCTGCGCGACGAGGAAGCCGCCATCGTGATGGTGGCCACCATCGCCTTCGGCATGGGCATCGACAAGCCCGACGTGCGCTTCGTCGCGCACCTGGACATGCCCAAGAACATCGAGGGCTACTACCAGGAAACCGGCCGCGCGGGCCGCGACGGCCTGCCCGCCCACGCCTGGATGGCCTACGGCCTGCAGGACGTGGTGAACCAGCGCCGCATGATCGACGAGAGCCCCGCCGGCGAGGAGTTCAAGCAGGTCATGCGCGGCAAGCTCGACGCGCTGCTGGCGCTGGCCGAAGCCATCGACTGCCGGCGCGTTCGGCTCCTGGGGTATTTCGGGGAAAAAAGTTCACCCTGCGGGAATTGCGACAACTGCCTGAATCCGCCGCAGGTCTGGGACGGCACCAACGCCGCGCGCAAGCTGCTGTCCACCATCTATCGCGTGCAGCAGCAAAGCGGCATCAGCTTCGGCGCGGGGCACATCATGGACATCCTGCGCGGCAAGAGCACCGAGAAGACCCAGCAGTACGGGCACGAGCGCATCTCCACCTTCGGCATCGGCGCCGAGTTCAGCGAGCCGCAGTTGCGCGGCGTGTTGCGCCAGCTGATTGCCACCGGCGCCCTGAACGTGGACGCACAGGCCTTCAACACGCTGCAGCTCACCGAAGGCTCGCGCGCCGTGCTGCGCGGCGAGGTGCCGGTGCGGCTGCGCGAGTCGGTGTCGCAGCCCGCGGCACGCGGCAGCTCGCGCAGGGACAAGCGGGGCGGCGGCGCTGCCAAGACCGCATCTGCCGCGGCAGCCGCGCTGGATGCCGATGGGCAGAAGCGCTTCGAGGCCCTGAAGGCCTGGCGCACCGAAGTGGCCAAGGAGCACAACCTGCCGGCCTACGTCATCTTCCACGACGCGACGCTGGCCGCCATTGCCGAGCGCGCGCCCGGCACGCTGGGCGACCTGCAGGGCATCAGCGGCATCGGCGAGAAGAAGCTCACCGCCTACGGTACCGAGGTACTGCGCGTGTGCGCCGACGCTTCGCGCTGAACCTTCGTTTTTCCAGCGTGGACGGCGCCGGCACGGGCCGCGGTTCAGCCCTGGGCGCCGAACATGCCTGCGACGAACCCCGCCCACAAACCCGCCAGCAGCAGCAGGCCCAGCATGAACGCCGCAAAGCGGTGGAGCACCTGGTTGTAGCTGCACTGGATGGCGCTGTGCGCGTAGCGCAGCAGCACGAAGCACCAGGCGCCCGCCACCAGCCAGCCGGGCGTGCGGCCGGTGGCCAGCGCCACGGCAACCAGCGTGTAGAACAGCACCGGCACTTCGAAGAGGTTCTTGAAGTTGTCCGAGGCCTGCACGCGCTCCAGGCGGGCCGCCGTCTTGACCGAGTTGGACACGGCCTGCATCGGCAGGCGCTTGGCGCGCATCTCCGCCACCCGCACCACCAAGAGGCGCAGTCCGACGATGGCCACCAGCAGCATCATGGCGCCGCAGGCGGCGACGAGATGCTGGGCGTTGGTCATCAGGTCAACTTGCGCGCCGTCGATCGGTCAGAGCTTCGCGCTCGAACGCAGCAGACCGTCGACCCGCTTGTTGTTGCGCAGCGGATTGGGGCGCAGGTACGGGCTTTCCAGCAGCGGGCCAGTGGACTTGTTCAGACCCGAGCCAGCCGAAGTTGAAGAGGGCGCGGGGCAGGCGCCCGTCTGGCTGAAGGCGAGGGCCGCGGCCAGGCGCGCTTCGTTCCTGTCGCCCAGGTCGTGGTTGAAGTCGTCGGCCACGGTGCAGCCGGGGTTGGGCGCCATGCCGTCCCCGTAGTCGCCGAAGCCCTGGGCGTTCACACCCTGGAAATTGATGGCGAGGTAGGTGGTTCCGCAATTGTCCGTGGGGAAGAAGCCGTAGGGCTTGCCACAGGTGGTCGCGCCGATCAGGTTGACCGTGACGCCGACGCCGCGCAGGCCGTTGACCACTGCTTCGCTGGCCGAGCAGGTGTCGGGGCCGCTCAGCACCGTGACCTTGTTCAGGCCCAGGTTCGGCAGGGGCTGGTCAGCCGGCAGCGAATAGCCGATGGCCGTTGCCGCAAACGGGAAGTTGGCCTCCTCGTCGGTCAGGCCGTACGGATTCTTGTTGTTGGTGACCATGCGCTCGAAGGTCTTGCCCTGGGTGGGGCCCGGGCCGGCCACCATGTACGCCAGCTCGCTCGCGATGCCCACCAGCCCGCCGCCGTTGTAGCGCATGTCCAGCACCAGTTCGGTGATGTTCAGGGCCTTGAGCTTGTCGATGGCATCCGCGAGCTCGGTTTCGGCCTGCTCATTGTGGTCGTTGAACTGCACATAGCCGACCAGGCCGTTGCCGGTGGCGATGGTCGAGACGTTCATCACCGGATCCGGGACGACCACCGCCGACGTGAGCGTGACTTCGCGCGTGATGCCGGCATTGCTGGTGACCGTCATGGTGTGGGACTCGCCCGCACTCGTCGGGAACAACGCGGCGTTGAGCGCAGCCGGGTCGCCGTTGGCGACATCCACGCCGTCCAGTTTCACCAGCGTGTCGCCACGGTTGAGGCCCTTCAGGGCTGCCGGAGTTCCGGGCGTCACGAAAGCCACGCGCACCTGGCGCGGCGGCACCGTGCTGAGCAGGGCCACTTCCATGCCATAACCCACCGTGCCTGTGCCCGCCGTCTCGCCCTGGAAAGCGGCCGTGTCCAGGAAGTAGTGAAAGCGGTCCTTGTCCGCGCCCGAAGCCGTCTTTGCCGGCGTCTTGAGCACATCGAAATAGGCCTGGGGCGTGGTGTAGTCGCTGGCCTTCAGGCTCGTTGGCACTTCGCTGTACCAGAGGTAGGTCTCGTCGATCCAGGCGCGCACCCACGACTTTTCGTTCTCCAGCGTGCCCGCGCGGTCGGGATAGGCCGTGCCAGTGGCCGGATCGGTGCCCGTGCGCGGCTTGGCGCACTGGTTGGCCAGGGCCGTCGAAGGCCCGGTGCCGCCAGAGTTGTCGGGGTTCTGCCCGGCGCTGCCGCCTTCCGGCGTGAGCTCGGCATTGCCCGGCGTGCCGGTGGAGTCGATGCTGTGGCTACTGCTGCCGCCGCCGCAGGCGGCCAGGGCTGCGCAGACAAGAACAACCGAGAGAGGGCGAACGGCAGATTTCATGGGCGGGCAGGGTAACAGACTGCAACCGGAACGCATTCATCCAGTTGAGCGATGTTGCCTCGCCGCGTCATTGCATGAAGCCGATGCCTCGTGATTCGCGTACTTCCGGCTTCACCCGGTGCTCGGCCTCGAGCTGTTCCATGAATTCGGCGGCCGTGAACTCGGCCGCAAGGATGTCGGTCTGGCGCTTCACGGCCGCGAAATCGCCGGGACAGAGCTGGTCGAGCCGCGCCAGCCGCGCGCGCAGGTCGCTACCCAGCAGCGTGTCGTTACCGGCCAGCGCCTCGGTGACGAACATGCGCTCGCGCTGCGCGGCAGTCAGCGGCATGAACCGGATCTTGAAGGTGAAGCGCCGCAGCGCCGCCTGGTCGAGGCGGTCGAGCAGGTTGGTGGTGCACACGAACACGCCGTTGAAATGCTCCATGCCCTGCAGCATCTCGTTGACCTCGGTCACCTCGTAGGTGCGCTGGGCGCCGCGGCGGTCCTGCAGGAAGCTGTCGGCCTCGTCGAGCAGCAGCACGGCCTTCTCGGATTCGGCCTCGCGGAACATGGAGGCCATGTTCTGCTCGGTCTCGCCCACGTACTTGCTCATCAGGTCGCTGGCCTGCTTGACCAGCAGCGGGCGGCCGATGGATCGGGCGATGTGCTCGGCCAGCGCCGTCTTGCCGGTGCCGGGCGGGCCGTAGAAGCACAGGGTGCCGTGGCCGCGCGCCTTGAGCGCGGTGACGATGCGCGGCACCTCGAAGCGCGTCTCGACATTGAGCATGTCGAGGTCGTAGGTGGTCACGCTGCGCCGCATGCCCCGGTCGGTTTCGAGCGTGCCCAGGGCCTGGTCGGCGTTGCGCAGCTGGCGCTCGATCAGGCTTTCGATGGGCACTTCGCCCACCTGCGCCAGGCCGGCAAAGCGCACCGCCGTGCGGATCTGCGCCGGCGTGAGCCCCTTGCGCTCGGCCAGCTTGGCGGCAAAGGCGTCGGACACCGGCACGCCTTCCAGCGTCTTGCGCACCAGCTGCTCGCGCGCGCCGGGCGGCGGCGACTTCAGTTCCAGGTGGTAGGCAAAGCGCCGCCGGAAGGCCGGATCGATCTGCTCGATGCGGTTGGTGACCCACAGCGTGGGCACCGGGTTGGATTCCAGGATCTGGTTGACCCAGGCCTTGCCGCTCACGCTGCCGCTGGGCGCGGCCGGAATCTGCTCGGCGCGGGCCATGAACTGCGCGGCCTCGGTGCTGATGGGCGGGAACACGTCTTCCACCTCGTCGAACAGCAGGGCGGCCTGGGCGCTGCCCTTGAGGAAGACCTGCGCGATCTGCAGCGAGCGATAGCGGTCGCGGCCGCTGAGCGAATTGCCGTCGCGGTCGGCGTATTCGACCTCGAACAGCTCCAGCCCCGCCGCCTGCGCCACGACCTTGGCCAACTCGGTCTTGCCGGTACCCGGCGGGCCGTACATGAGCACGTTCACGCCGGGTTCCTTGCGCGCCACCGCCGCGCGCAGCAGGGCGATGAGCATGTCGGCATCCTCGCGCACGAAGGCGAAGTCGTGAACGCCGAGCGTCGACTTGGCCGAGGGCCGGGTGAACACGGCCATCAACTCGTTGTGGTCGCGGTATTCACGCATGAGCACCGGCGGCAGCTTCTCGCTGACTTTCATCAGGTCGGCCAGGTCGGTGATGTTGTGCTCGGAGATGAGGTTCTCCACCAGGCCGATGCGCTCCAGGCGCGAGCCGGCGCGCAGCGCCTCGCCCACGTCGGTGGCGCTCACGCCGGCCACCTCGGCAATGGCGGCATAGGCCTCGGGCGCGTTGTTGACCTTGAACTCCACCAGCAGCGAGCGCAGGTCGCGCTGGTAGCGCGCCAGCGTGCCGTACAGCAGCAGCGCGCGCTCGGCCTTGTTCAGCTGCAGCAGGCCCGCGAGCGCGTCGATGTTCTTCTCGACCAGCGTGGACTGCTTGCGCAGCGCGTGGGTGAGCCAGTCGCGCGTGACCGAGAGCACGGCCAGCAGGTCCTTGGGCTGGTCCTTGGCGTATTCGTCGAGGTAGAAGAACAGCGTGCCCTCTTCATAAGGGCCGCGCCACACGCCGTGGCGCTCAAGCAGGGTGCGCGGGTCGTAGTTCTCGACACCGCTCCACACCTCGTTGCCCACGCAGCGGCGCGACAGGAATTCGCGCAGGCGCATCAGAACGGGCGCCGGCCACACCAGGTGGCGGCCGGTGAGCGAGAGCAGGCCGTTGAGGTCGCGCCGCACGTTGAAGCGCGGGCCCTGCTTGGCCGCCAGGGTCAGCACGAAGTGCGAGCACATGAGCTCCAGCACCGGTGCCTCGCGCAGCCCAGGCGACGGCAGCGACTGTGCACGCGTGGCACCCGCAACAACGTCGAACCCGGCACGCTTGACCATCTGGACAACCTCCTCTCGAGTGAGCCGGCACGCGCTGCGGGCGCCGGCCAAGGCCCCGTGAGCGCGACCATAGCGCAGAGTTTTGGCTTCGTGAAGGGTCGTCCAGCGGATTAACCCTAGGCGGGCGCGAAGGCTGCCGCAAAGCTGAGACACCGCCGCCACCTGGCTGCCTCTTCTTCCGCGGCCTTGCCGCACAATCGTGCATGGTTTCCATCGAAGACATCCGGCTGGCCGAGGCCCGCATCGGCGGCCAGCTGCTCACCACGCCTTTTCTCGAATCGCGCACGCTGTCGCAGATCGTCGGCGCGCAGGTGTTCCTGAAGTTCGAAAACCTGCAGTTCACCGCGTCCTTCAAGGAGCGGGGCGCCTGCAACATGCTCACGCAACTGGCCCAGCAGGGCGTGCGCGGCGTGATCGCCATGTCGGCCGGCAACCACGCGCAGGGCGTGGCCTACCACGCGCAGCGCCTGGGGCTGGCCGCCACCATTGTCATGCCGCGCTTCACGCCGGCCGTGAAGATCGAGCGCACCCGCAGCTTCGGCGCCGAGGTCGTCCTGCATGGCGACACGCTCGACGCCGCGCGCCAGCATGCCTTCGAACTGGCCAAGAGCCGCGGCCTGACCTTCGTCCATCCCTTCGACGACGACGCCATCATCGCCGGCCAGGGCACCCTCGCTCTGGAAATGCTCGACGCCGTGCCCGACCTGGACACGCTGGTGGTGGCGGTCGGCGGCGGCGGCCTGCTGGCAGGCATGGCCATCGCCGCGCGCGCACTGGCACCGCGCATCGAGATCATCGGCGTGCAGGCGACACGCTTTCCGTCGATGTTCAACGCCGTCAAGAAGACGGAGCACGCCACCGGCACCAGCTCCATTGCAGAAGGCATTGCGGTGGGCACCCCCGGCGTGCGGACCTTCGAGGTCATCTCCACCCTGGTCGACGACATGCTGCTGGTGGACGAGGGCGACATCGAGCAGGCGGTGCTGATGCTGCTGGAAATCGAGAAAACCCTGGTCGAAGGTGCGGGTGCTGCCGGCCTGGCCGCCCTGCTGCGGCATCCGGAACGCTTCCGGGGCAAGCGGGTCGGCCTGGTGCTGTCGGGCGGCAACATCGACCCGTTGCTGCTGGGCGCGATCATCGAGCGCGGCATGGTGCGGGCCGGCCGCCTGGCTCGGCTGCGCGTGAGCGCGCGCGATGTGCCCGGCGTGTTGGCCCGGATCACGGCGGTTGTGGCCGAAGCGGGCGCCAACATCGACGAGGTGCACCATCAGCGTGCCTTCACCATGCTGGCGGCCCAGAACGTGGAAATCGAGCTGGTGCTGCAGACCCGTGGCCGCGATCACCTGGCTGCCGTGCTGGCGGCGCTGCGCGAGGCCGGTTTCCAGACCGACCCCCAACCCTGAAAGTGCCTATGGCTTGCCCTGAGGTCACCGCCAAGGGGCGCCGGGTAAAATGGCCGAAGTCGAGACACTTGAGGTAAAGAACAATGTCGCATCCCTCCCCCGCCGATCACGGCCACGCAGCCGGCGCCGAGCAGGACACTGTCGAGTCCATCGTTCCCCTGATGCCGCTGGTGCTGCCGCTGTGCGGCGGCGTGCTGATGCTGCTGCTGGCATCCATCGCCGTCTACCTGGCCTGACGCGAGCGCCCCACACGGCGCCCCTCCCGCGGGGCGCCATTTTTTTCTTTCTTCCTTCGCGCCGCCTGGAAAAACCCGAACCGAAAGACGTTTTCTCAAACGACCCTTGCCGCCCGTGCGCGCGCCGAGCCTCGTTCGAAAAGACGGTTTTTCAACTTAGGAGTTTTTCGATGAACGCACCCGTGATGAAGGGCCTGACCATTCAGGCGCCCTCGTATGTGAAGAATGCCCGGCTCATTGCCTGGGTGGCCGACATGGCGGCCCTGTGCAAGCCCGACCGTGTCGAATGGTGCGATGGCAGCCAGGAGGAATACGAGCGCCTCTGCCAGCTGCTGGTGGACGGCGGCACCTTCAAGAAGCTCAACCCGGCCAAGCGCCCCAACTCCTTCCTCGCCAATTCCGACCCGAGCGACGTCGCCCGCGTGGAAGACCGCACCTTCATCTGCTCCGAGAAGAAGGAAGACGCCGGCCCGACCAACAACTGGGTCGCCCCCGCCGAGATGCGTGCCACGCTGCAGCCCCTGTTCGACGGCTGCATGAAGGGCCGCACCATGTACGTGGTGCCCTTCAGCATGGGCCCGCTGGGCTCGCCCATCGCCCACATCGGCATCGAGCTCTCTGACAGCCCCTACGTCGCGGTCAACATGAAGATCATGACCCGCATGGGCAAGGCCGTGTACGACGTGCTGGGCACGGGCGGCGAGTTCGTGCCCTGCGTGCACACCGTGGGTGCGCCGCTTTCGCCCGGCCAGAAGGACGTGGCCTGGCCCTGCAACAAGACCAAGTACATCGTCCACTACCCCGAAACCCGCGAGATCTGGAGCTACGGCTCGGGTTACGGCGGCAACGCACTCCTGGGCAAGAAGTGCTTCGCGCTGCGCATCGCCTCGACCATGGGCCGCGACGAAGGCTGGCTGGCCGAGCACATGCTCATCCTGGGCGTGACCTCGCCCGAGGGCAAGAAATACCACGTGGCCGCCGCCTTCCCCTCGGCCTGCGGCAAGACCAACTTCTCGATGCTCGTGCCGCCGGCCGGCTTCGAAGGCTGGAAGGTCACGACCATCGGCGACGACATCGCCTGGATCAAGCCCGGCAAGGACGGCCGCCTGTACGCCATCAACCCCGAAGCCGGCTATTTCGGCGTGGCCCCGGGCACCAACCTCAAGACCAACCCCAACTGCCTCAAGAGCCTGGACCGCGACGTGATCTTCACGAACGTGGCGCTCACCGATGACGGCGACGTCTGGTGGGAAGGCCTGGAAGACGACGTGCCCGGCAAGAAGCTGCCCGATCACCTGATCGACTGGCAGGGCAACGACTGGACCCCGGCCATCGCCAAGGAAAAGGGCACCAAGGCCGCGCACCCCAACTCGCGCTTCACCGTGGCCGCCACCAACAACCCGGCGCTCGACCCCGCCTGGGACGATCCTGCCGGCGTGCCGATCGACGCCTTCATCTTCGGCGGCCGCCGCTCCACCACCGTGCCGCTGGTGACCGAGGGCCGCAACTGGGTGGAAGGCGTGTACATGGCCGCCACCATGGGCTCCGAAACCACCGCCGCCATCGTCGGCCAGGTGGGCGTGGTGCGCCGCGACCCCTTCGCCATGATCGCCTTCGCCGGCTACAACATGAGCGACTACTTCCAGCACTGGCTCGACCTGGGCAAGAAGCTCGAAGCCTCGGGCGCCAAGCAGCCGCGCATCTTCACCACCAACTGGTTCCGCAAGGGTGCCGACGGCAAGTTCGTCTGGCCGGGCTACGGCGAGAACATGCGCGTGCTCAAGTGGATGATCGACCGGCTCGAAGGCAAGGCCGAAGGCACCGACCACCTGTTCGGCGTAAGCCCGCGCTACGAAGAACTGAACTGGACCGGCCTCCAGTTCACCGCCGACCAGTTCAAGAGCGTGACCAGCATCGACAAGGCTGCCTGGGAAGCCGAGCTGAAGCTGCATGGCGAACTCTTCGAGCAGCTCAAGCACCACCTGCCCCAGGAACTGGCGCAGACCAAGGACGCCATCGAGCAGCGCCTGGCTGCCTGACCGCCCGCCCCCGAGGCTCCTGGCCGGGAGCCTCTCCGGGCAAGAAAAAGCCGCCCTCGTGGGGCGGCTTTTTCATTGGAGCGCAGGGCTCAGTAGTACTGCGACATGCGTGCGCGGCGGCTCGCTTCGTACAGGCTGGGCACGCTGGCGACCAGCTTGCGTTGGGCCTTGGGCGCCACGTCGGCTTCGGTCGGGTTCTGCGCTTCGTGGCGGCTGATGGCCACCTGCAGGTCGTGCATCACGCGCGGGTCGAAGGCGGCGTAGGCCATGAACTGCGCGTCGGCGCGGGCGTTGGCACGGCGCTCGGCAGCTTCCTTCCAGGAGGCGGCCAGGCGGGCACCCAGCGGACGCAGCGCGCTGGCGCCCACGGCCAAGGCGACGAAGAACAGGGCGGAAACCACAGCCCAGATGGCCAGCATTTCGCCGTTTTCCAGGTTGGAAGCCATGTGGTCCACCACCACCAGGATGGCGCCGACCACGGCAGCCAGCAGGACGGCGGCCAGGCCGCGCGCGCCGTTCAGGCGGCCGCGGGCGTCGCGGAGTTGTGCCACCACGGCTTCGGCGCGTGCGACGCCGGCGTGTTGGGTGGGTTGGTCTACGTGGACAAAGCTGTTGGTCATGATGTTTTCCCTCTGTGAGTGGCTTGTGGCCTGATGGAGGTGATATTAGGGTTCTCCCTAGTGTTTGGCAACTTTATCTTTGTGATGCTCACCATTCACAAGATTTATGAATGTCAACTTCCGTACCCTCGACCTGAACCTGCTGCGCGTGTTCGACGAGGTCATGGCCGAGCGCAACCTGACCCGCGCGGCGCGCAACCTGTCGCTGACGCAGCCCGCCGTCAGCAACGCGCTGCGCCGCCTGAGGGACCTGCTGGGCGACGAGCTGGTGCGCCGCGCCGGCGCCGGCGTGGAACCCACGCCGCGCGCCCAGGCCCTCTGGCCGACGGTGCGGGAGGCCTTGCGCCAGCTGCAGCACACACTGGCCCCCAGCGAGTTCGACCCCGCCACCGCCCACACCACCTTCGTCCTGGCCATGGCCGATGCCACGGCGGCCGAGCTGATGCCGGGCCTGGTGCGCATCGGCGAAGCTGAGGCGCCGGGCATCTCGGTTCGTACGGTGCCGCTCACCACGCGCGACCCGCGGCAACTGCTCGAGGAAGAAGCGGCCGACATGGCGGTCGGCTACTTCCCCGCGCTGATGGCCAATCTCACGGCGGGCGCCCAGTCCGGCGAGGCCCTGCCCTTCGAATCGCAGCGGCTCTACGTCAGCCACTACGCCTGCGCCATGCGGCACGACCATCCGCTGGCCGAGGTTCCGCTGACGCTCGATGTGTACTGCGCCGCGCGGCACCTGCTGGTGAGCTTCTCCGGCCGGCCCTTCGGCTTTGTCGACCAGACGCTGGGCGCGCTGGGGCGCGAGCGGCGCATCGTGGCGACGGTGAACCAGTTCTTCACCGCCGGCCGCGTGGTGGCGACCTCTGACCTGCTCACCGTGCTGCCGCGTCACTTCATCGGTGTGACAGGCTTCAAGGAGCAACTGGTGCTGCGCGACCTGCCCTTCGACCAGCCCCTGATGCACGTGGACGCCGTTTGGCATCGGCGGGCGCTGTACAGTCCGGCCCACGAGTGGCTGCGGCAGGCCCTGGTGCGCGCAGCGGAGCTGGCCTTTCCGCGCCCGCCGCGGGCGGAAGACGCCGGGGGCGGCGCACTTCCTGCTTGGCAGCGTGATCCCCCCACTGGATCACCCGCACCATGAACACCTTCACCCGCCGCGGCGCCCTGCGCACCATCGCAGCCGGCGCCGCAAGCCTGGCCCTTCCCGCCTTCGCAGCCTGGCCGGAGCGCCCCATCAAGATCATTGTGAGCTTTCCGGCCGGCGGCGCCAGCGACATCGTCGCCCGGGTGCTGGGTGAACAGCTGGCGCGCAAGCTGGGGCAGCCGGTGGTCATCGACAACCGGCCGGGCGCCGGCGGCAGTGTCGGCGGGCTCGCCGTGACGCAGGCGGCGCCGGACGGCTACACGCTGCTGCTGTCGAACTCGACGCCGATCTCGATCGGCCCGTTCGCGCTGGAGAAACAGCCCTACGACCCGGTCGAGGGCTTCACCCACATCGCCCTCATCGGCACCGCGCCCTGCGTGGTCATGGCCAACCCGCAGACAACGCTCAAGACCATGGCCGACATCGAGAAGCAGGCCAAGGCCAGCGGCCGGCTGGACTTCGGCTCGGGCGGACCGGCCTCGATCGGCCACATCTACGGGGAGCTGATGCGCAAGGAGATGAACGCGCAGCTGGTGCACGTGCCCTACCGGGGCGGCGCCCCGATGACCACCGACCTCATCGCCGGCATCATTCCGATGGGCATCGACGTGCTGACGGCCTTCGTGCCGTATTTCAAGGCCGGGCAGATCCGGCCCGTTGCCGTGACCTCGAAGCAGCGTTCCTCGCTGGTGCCCGACGTCCCGACGGTGGTCGAGGCGGGCTACCCCGGGTTGGTGCTGGAGAACTTCTTCGGCCTGTCGGGCCCGGCCAAGATGCCGGCGGACGTGGTGAGCCGGCTCAACGGCGCCACCGGCGAGGTGCTGCAGGACGCCGACTTCAAGAAGAAGATGGCCGAGCTGGGCATTGCCACTCAACCCACCAGTGCCGCTGGCTTTGCGGCTTTCGTGCGCGAGCAAGTCGCGCAGCTGGCCCCGGTGGTGAAGGGCTCCGGGGTCAAGCTGTAGAAGTCAGCAGTAGGCGCTGACTTTCGCCAGACTCAGCGAACGACGCTGAGCCAGGCGCTGGCGGCGGCGCGCAGTTCTTGCGCGTGGCGAGCGTCGTAGCCCGCCATGCCGTCGGCGGCTTCCATCAGCGCGGCCGCGTGGCTGGGCTCGGCATCGGAAGAACGGAAGAAATTGACCACTTGGGCGATCAAGCTAAGCATGGTGTTGCGGGTCCTTTTGAGACCACGCCTCTGAGTTGTTGATGGACGTACTTTAGGGGTTTTCCCTAACCCTTGCTCGCCAAGGTTATGCGTGCTGTGCATGACCCGATTCCGCTGCGCCGGCGAGCTTCGCGCGGGACAATGGCCGGATGAAGCTGCAACTGTTGTCCGACCTGCACCTCGAGTCGCATCCCCACTTCGAAGTCACCCCCGCGCCCGGCGCCGACCTGCTGGTGCTGGCCGGAGACATCGGCTCCTACCAGGCAGGCTCGCGGCTGGAAGACACCCTGTACGGCCTGGAGCGGTTCTCGCCCCGCCGGGGCTGGCCGGTGCCTGTGCTCTACGTGCCGGGCAACCACGAATACGACAACGACGACTTCGACACGGTGCACCTTCGCCTGCGCGAAGCCTGCGAGCAACTCGACATCCACTGGCTCGAATCGGAAACCATGTTGATCGACGGCGTGCGCTTTGTCGGCAGCAGCCTGTGGACCGACTTCGACGCGCTGGTCGACGCGAAGGAGCCGATGACCGAGCAGTTGAAGAAGCGCGGCAAGGCCATGCGTGCCGCCAACTACTACCTGAGCACCTGCGGTACCACGCGCCGTGGCCAACCCTTTCTGGCGGAGGAAGTACGCGAACATGGCCTGGCCTGCCAGGACTGGCTGCGCAAGGCGCTGGCACAGCCCTTCGACGGCACCACGGTTGCCGTCACCCATTTCGCGCCCAGCCTGGCCAGCGCCGATCCGCGCTACGGGCTCACGCCCGGCACCGCGGGCTTCTGCAATTCGCTGGACGAGCTGCTGCCGCGCGCCCAGCTGTGGCTGCACGGCCACCTGCATTGCGCCTTCGACTATGTGAAGGACGGCTGCCGCGTGGTGGCCAACCCGCTGGGCTACCGCAGCAAGGGCGAGCAGGAAGGTTTCCGGCCGCACCTGCTCATCGAGGTGCCCGGCCGCTGATCCGATGGGGTCAGCCGGCGACCACGCCTGCGCGGCCCGCCTCCACCGCAAACAGTGCCTGACGTGACAGGGCCGCGTCCTTGACGGCCGGATGCGGCGTGGCGCGGAATTCGCAACGCGCCGCCTCCCGGTCGATGTCCAGCAAGGCATAGCCTCGCTCGTCGCCGCGGGCATGGGCGATGTCGGCGTTGTCCTGCTGCATCTTCGCCATGGCGGCGCGGCTGGCGCCGCGCGAGGTGACGGAACCGCCGACGAATTCGCTGGCCACGACGGGGGAGCCGGCATCGTTGGGCACCACTCGCAGATCCGCGGCAACAAAGCGGTGCACATCACCACCCAGCGCGACCACGTTGTGCACCTTGGCATCCGCAATGCCCTGGAGCAGGCGCTGGCGCGCCATCGGGTAGCCGTCCCAGGCGTCCGTCCAGTTCTGGCGCCCCTTCGGCGCCTCGATGCTGGTGCTGCTCACCTGCGTGGACTGGGCCAGCAGCTTCCAGCGCGCGGTGGACGCGGACAGCCCCTCGGCCAGCCAGCGCTCCTGGGCCGCACCAAGCATGGTGCGAGCAGGATCCGCCAGCTGTGCGCAGTCCGTCACCATGCGGCCGTGCGACATCTGCGGATCGCCGCAGGCGTGATGGCTGCGGTACTGGCGGCAGTCCAGCGTCCAGATGTCGGCCAGGTCGCCCCAGGCGAACCGGTCATGGATGCGCATGTCCGCACCTTCTGGCGCCAGGGCCAGCGGCATGTGTTCGAAGTAGGCGCGGTAGGCGGCGGCGCGACGGCGCAGGAACTGCTCGGTGCCGGTAGGCGCAGGCTCCCGGTCGGCGGCGTAGTCGTTCACCACCTCATGGTCGTCCCAGGTGAGGATCCATGGATGTGCGGCGTGCGCGGCCTGCAGGTCGGGGTCGCGCTTGTACAGGGCATGGCGCGCCCGGTATTCGTCCAGGCCGTGTGGCATGGGCGCGTCGTGGCGGCGCTGCGCGTTGGCCGCGTTGATGCTGCCTTCGTAGATGTAGTCGCCGACGAAGACGACCGCATCCAGATCGCGCCCGGCGATCTCGCGGTGCGCCACGTAGTAGCCGTATTCATAGTGCTGGCAGGAGGCCAGCGCCAGCCGCAGGCGCCGCACGGGCGCGCCGGCCGCTGGCGCGGTGCGGGCGCGCCCCACCCTGCTCACCGCGTCGCCGCACGAAAAGCGATACCAGTAGGTGCGCTGCGGCGCCAGGCCGTTCACCTGCACGTGCACGCTGAAGGCACGTCCCGCGTGGGTGATCTGCTCGCCTTGCGCCACGCGCTGGCGCAAGGCTTCGTCGGCAAACACTTCCCAACGTACCTTGCAGGGTGCGCGCGCATCGCGCTCGGCCACCTCCTCGCCAGGCGGCGCCAGGCGCGTCCACAGCAGGACGCTGTCCGGCCTGGGCATGCCGCTGGCCACGCCCAGGCCGAAGGGGTCGGCACGCCAGCGCGGCGCCTCCTGCGCGCGCACGGGCAGCGGCACGGCCCAGGCACTCAAGGCCAGCCAGAATGCGGCACGGTTCAGCTCACGGCGATTCAGCATGGCGCGGATTGTGCAGCGTCGATGCGCCACACTCGGGGGCCATGAAAGTCATTGTCCTGGGCGCCGGCATCATCGGCGTCAGCACCGCGTGGCACCTTCTCGAGCGCGGGCACGAAGTCACCCTGGTCGATCGCCGCAGCGACGCCGCCCTCGAAACCAGCTTTGGCAATGCGGGCCAGATTTCCGTCAGCTATTGCGAGCCCTGGGCCTACAAGGGCGCGCCGCTGCAAATATTGAAGTGGATGTTCCGCAAGGACTCGCCCCTGCTCTTCCGTCCGCAGGCCGACTGGCAGCAGTGGCGATGGGGCCTGGCCTTCCTCGGCCAGTGCAACGACGCGGCCTTCGCGCGCAATGTGGCACAGCTGGTGGCGCTGGGCGCCTACAGCCACCAGGCGCTGCGCGAGGTGGTGAGCATGACCGGCATCGAATACGACCGGCTCGAGCGCGGCATTGCGCACTACTTCACCAGCCAGAAGTCCTTCGACGAGGCGGCGCATGCGGCCGAGCTCATGCGCACGCACGGCGTGCAGCGCCAGCTGCTCTCGCGCGATGAGTTGCTGGCCATCGAGCCTGCCTTCCGAGCCTTCGGCGAACAGCACATCGTGGGCGGCACCTACACCGCCAGCGACGAATCGGGCGATGCGCGGCGCTTCACCCAGGCCCTGGCGCGGCACTGCATGCGCCTGGGCGCGCGCACGCTGTTCGGCCGCACGGTGCACGGCATCGAGGTGGCCGGCGGCGAGGTGCAGGCGGTGCATGTGAGCGCGGGCAGCGGCGACGACTCGGCCAGCAACGACGTCGCCCTGAAGGCCGACGCGGTGGTGGTGGCCTGCGGCTCGTACAGCGCACCGCTGCTGCGCAGCGTGGGCGTCGACCTGCCCATCTATCCGGGCAAGGGCTACTCGGCCACCTTCGACATCCTGCGGCCCGAGGCCGCGCCGTGGGTCAGCACCATCGACGACGAGGTGCAATGCGCCATGACCCGCATGGGCGGCAAGCTGCGCGTGGCGGGCACCATCGAGCTGGCCGGCTTCGACACCTCGCTGGACACGCCGCTGGCCCGGGCGCGCTGCGAGATGCTCGCCCGCCGCGTGGAGCAGGTGCTGCCCGGCGTGTGCGACACGCGCAGCCAGGCCCAGGGCGGCGATCCGCATTACTGGACGGGCCTGCGGCCGGCCACGCCCACCAACATTCCCTTCATCGGCCGCACGCGCGTGGGCAAGCTGTGGGTCAATGCCGGCCACGGCACGCTGGGCTGGACGCACGGCGCCGGCTCGGGCAAGGCGCTGGCGGCGCTCATCAGCGGGGAGCGGCAGCCCATTGCAGGCTTCGGCTTCCACGGCATGGCCTGATAGAAAGAAGCGCATGCTCAACGCTCTGTGGCTCGGATTCTTCGTGGCGGCGGCCATCGCCGCCCTGGTGCGGTGGCTCGGCGCGGGCGACGCGGCGGTGTTCGCCGCCATGGTCGACAGCCTGTTCGCCATGGCCAAGCTGGCGGTGGAGGTGATGGTGCTGCTGTTCGGCACGCTGACGCTGTGGCTGGGTTTCCTGCGCATTGCGGAGGCGGCCGGCCTGGTGAACGCGCTGGCGCGCTGGCTCGGGCCGCTGTTCAGGCGGCTGATGCCCGAAGTGCCCGAAGGCCATCCGGCGCTGGGCCTGATCACGCTGAACTTCGCTGCCAATGCGCTCGGGCTGGACAACGCGGCCACGCCCATCGGGCTGAAAGCCATGCGCGAGCTGCAGACGCTCAACCCCAGCCCGGTGAGCGCCAGCAACGCGCAGATCCTGTTCCTGGTGCTCAACGCGTCCTCGCTCACGCTGCTGCCCGTGGGCATCTTCATGTACCGGGCGCAGCAGGGGGCGGCGGACCCGACGCTGGTGTTCCTGCCCATCCTGCTGGCCACCAGCGCGTCCACCCTGGTCGGCCTGCTGGCGGTCGCGGTGGCGCAGCGTCTTCGCCTGTGGGACCCGGTGGTGCTGGCCTACCTGCTGCCGCTGGCCCTGGGGCTGGCCGCCTTCATGGCGCTGCTGGCCAGCCTCAGCGCCGCGGCGCTGGCCTCGCTCTCGTCGCTGATGGGCAGCCTGGTGCTGTTCGGCCTGATCCTTCTCTTCCTGCTGCTGGGCGCCGTCAAGCGCGTGGGCGTGTACGAGCGCTTCATCGAAGGCGCGAAGGAAGGCTTCGACGTGGCGAAGAACCTGCTGCCCTACCTGGTGGCCATGCTGTGCGCCATCGGCGTGCTGCGGGCCTCGGGCGCGCTGGACCTGGCGCTGGACGGCATCCGCTGGCTGGTGGCGCAAAGCGGCTGGGACACGCGTTTTGTCGATGCGCTGCCCACCGCGCTGGTCAAGCCCTTCTCGGGCAGCGCCGCCCGCGCCATGCTGATCGAGACCATGCAGAGCCACGGCGTGGACAGCTTCCCCGCGCTGGCGGCGGCCACCGTGCAGGGCAGCACCGAGACCACCTTCTACGTACTGGCGGTGTACTTCGGCGCGGTGGGCATCCAGCGCACGCGGCATGCGGTGTCGTGTGCGCTGCTGGCCGAGCTGGCGGGCGTGGTCGCCGCGATTGCGGTGACGTACTGGTTCTTCGGCTGACTGCGCCGCGCCGGGCCCTTGTCGCGCTTGCGCGGCGCGTTTGCCTTGCTTCGGCCAGAATAGAAGGCTGCCCGCCTGCGGCATCTTCCTTCATTGCATCCAACGTGAGTCCACCCCAAAAGGCGCAGCCGCCCTCCTTCACCACCGACGAGTTCCGCGCCGCGCTGGGCATGTTCGCCACCGGGGTCACCATCGTCACGGCGCGCTCTGCGAATGGCAGCCTGATCGGTCTCACGGCCAATTCCTTCAACTCGGTGTCGCTCGCGCCGCCGCTGGTGCTGTGGAGCCTGGCGCGCGGTGCCGGCTCCATGCCGTCGCTGCGCACCGGCTCGCACTACGCCATCAACATCCTGGCGGCCAGCCAGAAGGAACTGGCGGAGCGCTTTGCCACCAAGAACGTGGACCGCTGGAGCGACGTGCAGTTTTCCACCGGCATCGGCGGCGCGCCGGTGCTCGAGGGCTGCGTGGCCAGCTTCGAGTGCTTCAACCGCAGCCGCTATGACGAAGGCGATCACGTCATCTTCGTGGGCGAGGTGGAGCGGTGCACGCACCGCCCGGGCGCCTCGCCGCTGCTGTTCCACGGCGGGCGCTTCTACACCGAGCATCCCTTGTGATGCCGGCCTACCCATCGGAGTCATCGCCCTTTCATGATCGCCCGCAAGGACCACCTCGACACCCTCGCCGTCACCCTCCTCGTCTTCTGCTGCGCCTTCTGGGGGCTGCAGCAGATCCTCATCAAGACCACGGTGGGCGAAGTGCCGCCGCTGTGGCAGGCGTCGATCCGCATGGCCGGGGCGGTGGTGCTGCTGTGGGCCTGGTGCGCGGCGCGCGGCGTCAAGCTGTTCGAGCGCGACGGCACGCTGCCGGGGGGCCTTCTCGCGGGCGCGCTCTTTGCGGGCGAGTTCACCTGCATCTACATCGGCCTGCAGCACACCAGCGCCTCGCGGCTGACCGTGTTTCTCTACACCTCGCCCTTCGTGGTGGCGCTGCTGCTGCCGCGCTGGGTACCCAAGGAACGGCTGCACGGTGTTCAATGGTTCGGGCTGGCGCTGGCCTTCGGCGGCGTGGTGGTCGCCTTCAGCGAAAGCCTGGGCCACAGCTCCAGGGACATGCTGCTGGGCGACGCACTCGCGCTGCTCGCGGGCCTTCTGTGGGGGCTGACCACGCTGGCCATCCGCACCACCCGGCTGGCCACGGCCAGCGCCGAGAAGACGCTCTTCTATCAGATCGCCGTCACCGCGGCGCTCTCGCCCTTTCTGTCGCTGTTGCTGGGCGAGACGTGGAGCTTCTCGTACTCCGGCTACGCGTGGTTCTCGGTGGCACTGCAGACGGTGATCGGCGCCTTTGCGAGCTACCTGGCGTGGATGTGGATGCTGCGGCACTACCCGGCCACGCGCATCTCGTCCTTCACCTTTCTCACACCGCTGTTCGCGCTGATCTTCGGCGTGGCGCTGCTGAAGGAGCCGCTCACGCTGCAGCTGATGCTGGCGCTGGCCGGCGTGGGCCTGGGCATTCTGCTGGTCAATCGGCGGGCCTGAAGGCTAGCGCTTGCAAAGGCCGAGAACCAGCTCCTGCTCGGTGCACGCGCCGGTGCGCGGCGGCTGGGTCTGGTCGGCCGCGGGCGAGGCGCTGCTGCGCGCCGCCACTTGTCCGGCGATGCAGTTGCGCAAGCGCTTTTCCACAGGACCGTAGTAGCGCCAGTCGCGGCCCAGGGGCGGCAGTTCGAGCTTGACCTGCTTCCACTTCGGATGGCCGCTGGCCTGCAGCTTGTCGAAGTTGGTGCACAGCGAATCGGCGAAGCGGTTCAGGTTGACCACGGTGGACTGCAGGCCGTAGTCGTAGGTCACCAGGAAGGCCTTCACCGTCAGCGTCGGCACATCGGCCGTGAGCCAGGCGGGGTAGCTGCTGGCACGCAGGGTGGCCGGGAAGTAGGTCTTGCGGGCGCGCGTGGTTTCGACCGCGCCCTCGTCGAGCCTGAGGATCTTGATGAACTTGCGCGCCTCCGGCTGCATGTCCGTGAACAGCTTGGCCGGCTGCCCCGCCACGATGATGGCCACGTCGATGCTCTTTTCCACCGTGAGCTGGATGAGCGCTTCCTCGTTGGTGAGGTACTTCGCGTTTTCAGGCGGAAGGGGTTCGTTGAACATCAGCTGGTAGAGCGTGCGCGCGCTGAGCGCCGTGCCGCTGCCGATGGGCCCGACGCCGATCTTCTTGTTCCTGATCTCGTGGATGGCGTTCAGCGGCGAATCGGCCCGCGCGACGAAATAGATCTCCTCGTCGTACAGCGGCATGATCAGGCGCAGCGGCCGGATGATCTTGCCGGCCTCGGCGTTGCCGGCCTTGGCTTCGTCCAGGTAGGCCTGGAACACGTCGGACTGCACCAGCGCCAGCTTCACGTTGGGCTCGAAGCGCATGCGCCGCACGTTCTCCGCCGAGCCCTTGGATTCGAGCACCTCCAGCTCGATGCCGGCCGGCTCGGCCACCCACTTGGCCAGGTCGCGGCCGATCTGGATGTAGGTGCCGGTCTTGGAGGCCGTGACGATCTTGTACTGCGCCGGGCCGGCGCTTGCGGGAGCGCGGGCAGGAGGGGTCGCCGGCTTTCCACGCGTCGAGGCCCAAGGCGGTGGTGACTGGGCCACGCAGGACGCACTGGCCAGCGCGGCGGCCATCGCCAGTACCAGGCCCCTGAAGATCGATCGGATCGGCATAGCGGCTCCCGGGAGCTGTTGTTCATCGGTTCGGGCACAGTGCCATGGCTGCCATGGCCGGCGGGCACGCACCCTCCTGGCCTGGCGTTTCGGCGGCTGGCGCGGAAGAGGTGCTGGTTGCAGGCGCTGGCGCAGGCAACTCGGGAACCGTCCTGGCGGTGGGCGCGGGCGCGGGCGGCGCAGCTGCAGCAGTTGCGGCGGCGGGTGCACCCAATGCCGAAGCGTCGGCCGGCTTTGTTTCGGCGGCGACCGGCGCGGGTTCGGCTGGCTTCCGGGGCGCCGCTTTTTCTTCCACGCGTGCGCCGCCACCTGCCGCCTGTGAAGCCTGGGGCGCCCGCTCTTGCCTCCCGCCCACGTACCAGTCGTACGACAGCACGCCTGCCAGCGCGAGGAGCACGGCGGCTGCCAGACCCATCGACCAACGGCTTCGCGCAACCGCGCGGCCGGGCCCGCTGTCCGGGGCGCCAGCCGGCCCGGGAGCGTCCTGCAGCAGAACCGGCTCGCGCCGCGGATGGCGCCGGGCGGCATGCTTCGCTGGAAGGGGGTCGGAGGCCATGCCGTCGCCATTGGACGCCGGCTGCGTGATGTCGATCACCGCCGACGGATCGCCCTCCAGCTGGTCCTGGCCGCAGTAGCGGCAAAAGCGGTCCCCTTCCTGCAAGGTCTGTTCGCAACGCTTGCAGGTCACCTGTAATTGCGTGTCCGAAAAATCGGCCAGGATCACCATGTCTTGCCGCGCCGGTCGCCCGCGAACGTCTGGGGCGCGCCAAACATCCTAAGCCTGCCGGCGCCGCGCTGTCGACGTGCAATGCGGCGTAGGCCTTTGGTCAGATCAGGCTAGCGCAGGCCTTCCCACCAGTGCCTGTTCTCGCGCGGCTTGCCCACGGTGAGCACCTCGCCGATCTCGGGCGTGGCCAGGTGGATGCCGCGCTCCTTGGCCAGGGCCGCCACGCGCTCGAGCGGATCGCGCCAGCCGTGGAAGGCCAGGTCGAAGGTGCTGTTGTGCACCAGATAAAGGACGCCGGCGCCCAGGTCCTGGAAGGCCTGTACTGTTTCTTCCGGTTGCATGTGGACGGCCGGCCAGTAGGTGTCGTAGGCGCCGTTCTCCATGAGCGCGATGTCGATGCGCGGCAGGCGCTCGCGGATGGTCTTGAAGCCGCTGAAGTAGCCCGAGTCGCCGGAATAGAAGATGTGGTCGCTGCCGCTTCGCACCGACCACGAGGCCCACAGCGTTCGGTCGCGGTCCCACAGGGTGCGGCCGGAAAAGTGCTGCGCGGGCGCGGCCGTCAGGGTCACCTCGCCCCACTTGCGCTCCTGCCACCAGTCGAACTCCTCGATGCTGTCCGCAGGAACGCCCCAGCTGCGCAGGTGCTGCCCCACGCCCAGCGGCACGAAGTAGCGCTTGACCCGGCCCTTGAGCGCCTCGATGGTGGGCACGTCCAGGTGGTCGTAGTGGTCGTGCGACAGGATCAGCCCTTCGATGGGCGGCACGTCTTCCAGCGCGATGGGAGGCTGGTGAAAGCGCTGCGGCCCGGCCCAGGTCACCGGCGACGCGCGCGGCCCGAACACCGGGTCGATCAGCCACCACTTGCCGCGCAGCTTGAGCAGGTGCGACGAATGGCCCAGCCGGATGATGTGGCTGGACGCGTTGTCCAGCGCATCGAGCGCGGCCTTGTCCAGCATGCGCACCGGAATGGGGTCGATGGGCACGGTGCCCTGCTTGCTCTCGAAGAAGAAGCGCGACCAGATGTCCCAGGTGGAGCGGTTGGGCTTGAGGTCGGGGTTGGGCAGGTTCTGGAAGCGATGCTCGCGCGCCACGTACTGCGGCGAACGGACCAGGTCGTCTTCGGTGACTTGGGCCTGCGCAGCGCCGGGCAGCAAAGCACTGAAGATCGGAAGAAGGCAGCCGCAGGTGAAGCGTTTCATGAGCATCCCCGATGTGTCGTCGTCGTTGTGCCGCGCAGGATAACGCGACGGCCCGGGACCGCTCAGGCCTGGCGGAATTCCCCGAGCACCTCCAGCACGCGCAGCGTGGCGCCGTCCAGCCCGCTGCGCGCGCGGTGCGCGATGCCCAGCCGCCGGGTGAGCCTGGGCGAGATGGGCAGCACCACGACCTGCTCATGCTCGACGCTCTCCTGCACCGGCAGCAGGGCGGCGCCGTAGCCCGCCGCCACCAGGCTGCGGATGGCGGCGTCGTAGTTGAGTTCGATGCGCGCGCGCGGCGCCTCGCCGGCGGCGGCGAACCATTCCATGGTCAGCCGGTACAGGTGGGTGGTGGCCTCGTTGAAGATGAGCGGCTGCTGCGCCAGCCAGCCGGGCGTGATGCGGCGCGGCACGCGTTGCTCGCTCTGCCAGCGCGGCGGCACGAAGGCCATCACGGGCTGGGTGCGCCAGGCGCTGAACACGAGCTGCGGCTGCGGCGGCTGCGGAAGCGCCACCAGGCCGATGTCCAGCGTACCGGCCAGCAGGCGCGACAGGGCCTCGCCGGAGCCGAGGATGCTCACTTCCACGTCGATGCCCGAATGCTCCTTTTCCAGCCGCGCCAGCACCTGGGGCAGCAGGTCGACCACGACGCCGGTCGAGGTGCCCAGGCGCACGCGGCCCGCGCGCCCTTCGGACTGGCGCCGCACGGCATCGACCGCGTCATCCGCATCGCGCAGCAGGCGGCGGCCGCGCTCCACCAGCGCCGCGCCGGCGGGCGTGGGCGTGACGCGCCGGTTGCCGCGCACCACCAGCGGCGCGTCCAGGCGCGACTCGAGTTCGCTGATGTGCAGGCTCACCGTTGGCTGCGCCAGGTGAAGGGCGCGGGCGGCGGCCGAGAAGCTGCCGAGGTCCGCGATGGCAACGAGGGTGCGAAGCTGGTCCAGGTTGAGTTGGCGCATGAATCAGGAAAACTGATAGTTCATCTCAGAATTCTCAACTTCCACAATAGCATGGCGCGCAGGAAGATCGCATCCAACCCAGGAGAACTTCATGTCGTCGTCGATTTATCCGCACCTCTTCCGACGCATCGCTTCGGCGCTGGCGGCATGGCGCCGCCGGCAGGCGGACCGCCGCCAGATGCTGGCGATGAGCGACGCCGAGCTGCGCGACCTGGGCATCGGCCGCGGGCAGATACCTGCACTGCTGGAAACGGCGCCGAGCCAGCATGCACCCTTGCATGCCGCCAGCGCACGCCCGGCGCGCAGCAGGCGGATGACGCTGCAAAAAACGACCGCCTGAGGAAACGCGCTTGCCCCAGCGCGCACGAACGGGGGCGCTCGTGGTTATGCTCGGCCGGCGCGGCGCGAATGCCGCGTCACTTCGACTGCCCTCTCCCCATGCTCCCACCCGGAACCCTGCGCGGCATCGTTGCCATGCTGGCCGCCTGCGCCGCCTTTGCCTGCATGGATGCGCTGCTCAAGATCCTGGCCGGCACCTTTGCGCCGGCGCAGGTGGCTGCGCTGCGCGGACTGACGGGGCTCCCGCTGGTGTGCCTCTACGTGGCCTGGCACGGCGAAACGCGCGCCCTGTTCTCGCGCCAGCTGCGCTGGGGACTGCACGCCGCGCGCGGCGTGCTCGCCCTGACGATGCTGCTGCTGTTCACCTTCGGGCTCAAGAGCCTGGGCCTGGCCGAGGCCTACACCCTGACCTTCGTGGCGCCGCTGATCATCACGCTGCTGTCCGTGCCGCTGCTGGGCGAGCGGGTGCGGCCGCGCCACTGGGTGGCCATTGCCGCGGGTTTCATCGGCGTGGTGGTGGCGCTGCGGCCCGAGCAGGATGCCTTCATGTCGGTGGGCGCGCTGGCCATCCTGGCGGCCGCCGTCTGCTATGCAATGACCAACGTGCTGGGCCGGCTGGTGAGCCGCAGCGAGCCCAGTTCCACCCTGGTGTTCTGGACCACCGCGGCCCTCGCGGTCGGCGGTTCCGTGCTGGCGGCGCCGCATTGGGTGCCGCTGTCGATCGAGCACGCGTGGCCGCTGGCCGGCCTGGCGCTGAGCGGCTTCCTGGGCCAGCTGGCGATCTCCGAGGCCTTCCGCCACGGCCAGGCCGCCGCCATCGCGCCCTTCGAATACAGCGCGCTGGCCTGGGGCATCGCGCTGGACTGGCTGATCTGGAGCGCCACGCCCGACGGATGGACCCTGGGCGGCGGCGCCATCATCATTGCCAGCGGCCTGTACCTGGCGCGCAGCGAGGCGCCGCGCAGGCGGGCGGCAACCGAAGCTGGCCTGGGTTGACGAAGCTCCCTCCCCCGCTGGGGGAGGGTCGGGGTGGGGGCACGCGCCGCGCTTGTCCTTGCAACGTCGTGAGCCCCCATCCCTGCCTTCCCCCAGAGGGGGAAGGAGAAAGGCCCTTCACACCACGCCGGCGGCGCGCAGGGCTTCGATCTTCTCGGGCGACAGGCCCACCTCGGCCAGCACCTCGTCGGTGTGCTGGCCCAGCGCCGGCGGCGCGCGGCGCAGCACCGGCGGGGTGCCCTGCAGGCGCAGCGGGCTGGCCACGCCGGTGATGGCTTCGATGCCGTCGCCCGCGTCGCGCGGCAGCGTCACGGCCAGGCCGCGCGCCTTCACCTGTTCGTCCTCGAAGGCCTGGCCGATGTGGTTGATGGGGCCGCAGGGCACGGCCTTGTCTTCCAGCAGCGCGATCCACTGCGCCGTGCTGCGGGTGCGCGTGACCTCTTCCATCATCGGAATGAGCAGGTCGCGGTGCCGCACGCGCAGGGGGTTGGTCGCAAAGCGCGGGTCCTGCGACCACTCGGTGTGCCCGGCCGCCTCGCAGAAGCGCTCGAACTGCCCGTTGTTGCCGATGGCCAGCAGCATGGCGCCGTCGCTGGTGCGAAAGTCCTGGTACGGCGCCAGGCTCGGGTGGCTGTTGCCCTGGCGCTGCGGCACCTTGCCGGTGTTGAGAAAGCCGCTGGCCTGGTTGGCCAGGATGGCCATGCCCACGTCGAGCAGGGCCATGTCGATGTGCTGGCCCTCGCCCGTGCTGTGCCGCACGTTGAGCGCGGCCAGGATGGCGCTGCTGGCGTACACGCCGGTGAACAGGTCGGTGAGCGCCACGCCCACGCGCAGCGGGCCGCCGCCGGGCTCCTCGTCGGGACGGCCGGTGATGCTCATCATGCCGGTGGTGGCCTGGATCATCAGGTCGTAGCCGGCGCGCTGCGCGTGCGGGCCGTCGTGGCCGAAGCCGGTCACGCTGCAGTAGATCAGGCGCGGGTTGAGCTGGCGCAGGCTCTCGTAGTCCAGGCCGTACTGCTTCAGGCCGCCGGTCTTGAAGTTCTCGACCAGGATGTCGGCCTCCTGTGCCATCTGCGTGAGCAGGGCCTGGCCCTCGGGGCTGGCCATGTCGACGGTGACCGAACGCTTGTTGCGGTTGCAGCAGGTGAAGTAGCTGGCCTGATCGGTGTCGCGGCCCTCGCCGTCCTTCAGGAAGGGCGGGCCCCAGTGGCGCGTGTCGTCGCCCACGCCGGGGCGCTCGATCTTCACCACGTCGGCGCCCAGGTCCGCCAGGATCTGGGTGCACCACGGCCCCGCGAGCACGCGGGACAGGTCCAGGACCTTGATGCCGTCGAGTGCTGCTGGAGTTCTTGAGGAATTAGACATGGGTAGCGAGGCTTGTTCCTTGAACCGCTCCCAGCCCAACGGTGGCCAGGGCCACCGCGGAACCGGCTTTGCCGGGCCGCTGGTGGCGCCCCCTTGAGGGGGGATGCGAGCTACACGAAGTGAGCGAGAGTCGGGGGTGTGCTCAAAATGCTGCGATGCCGGTGATGGCGCGGCCGAGGATCAGGGCGTGGATGTCGTGCGTGCCTTCGTAGGTGTTCACCACTTCCAGGTTCACCAGGTGGCGCGCCACGCCGAATTCGTCGCTGATGCCGTTGCCGCCCATCATGTCGCGCGCCAGGCGGGCGATGTCCAGGGCCTTGCCGCAGTTGTTGCGCTTCATGATCGAGGTGACTTCCACCGCGGCGGTGCCTTCGTCCTTCATGCGGCCCAGGCGCAGGCTGCCTTGCAGGCCCAGCGTGATCTCGGTCTGCATGTCGGCCAGCTTCTTCTGGATGAGCTGGTTGGCCGCCAGCGGCTTGCCGAACTGCTTGCGGTCCAGCACGTACTGGCGGGCGCGGTGCCAGCAGTCTTCGGCGGCCCCCATGGCGCCCCACGAAATGCCGTAGCGCGCGCTGTTCAGGCAGGTGAAGGGGCCCTTCAGGCCCTGCACCTCGGGGAAGGCGTTCTCTTCGGGGCAGAACACGTTGTCCATCACGATCTCGCCGGTGATGCTGGCGCGCAGGCCCACCTTGCCGTGGATGGCCGGGGCCGACAGGCCCTTCATGCCCTTTTCCAGCACGAAGCCGCGGATCGGGCCGACGGCGCCGCTCTCGCTCACTTCCTTGGCCCAGACGACGAACACGTCGGCGATGGGGCTGTTGCTGATCCACATCTTGGCGCCGGTGAGCGCGTAGCCGCCCGGCACCTTCTTGGCGCGGGTGACCATGCTGCCGGGGTCGGAGCCGTGGTCGGGCTCGGTCAGGCCGAAGCAGCCGATCCACTCGCCGGTGGCCAGCTTGGGCAGGAACTTCTGCTTCTGCGCCTCGGTGCCGAATTCGTTGATGGGCACCATCACCAGCGAGCTCTGCACGCTGGCCATGGAGCGGTAGCCGGAGTCCACGCGCTCGATCTCGCGGGCGATCAGGCCGTAGGCCACGTAGTTCAGGCCGGGGCCGCCGTATTGCTCGGGAATCGTCGGGCCCAGCAGGCCCAGCGCGCCCATTTCGCGGAACACGGCCGGGTCGGTCTCGCCCTTGCGGAAACCGTCGAGCACGCGCGGGGCCAGGCGCTCCTGGCAGTAGGCATTGGCGGCGTCGCGGATGGCGCGCTCATCGTCGGTGAGCTGCTGGTCGAGCAGCAGCGGGTCGTCCCAGTGGAAGGAAGCTTTCTTGGTGGCCATGGCAGTCTCTCTGTCGTGTCTGTCGGAATGAAGGGCGGACGGGGGTGTCTGGGAGGGGATCGTAGTCCTGCCACCCGTGCCGAGGCAACCGATTGTTCTGCACCCAGTCATGCGTTCTGAGCATATCTCGGCCCACGGGTACAGATGCCGGGCCGTCGCAACGCCCCCTGAAGTCATACACTCGCCGCATACATGCGCCGCAAGATTCCACCGCTGCAAACCCTCGTGTGCTTCGACGCCGCTGCGCGGCACGAGAGCTACACCCGCGCCGCGCAGGAGCTCGCGCTCACGCAAAGCGCGGTGTCGCGGCAGGTCGGCGCGCTCGAGTCCTTCCTGGGCGTGCCCCTGTTTCGCCGCACCCGCCACGGCGTGGCGCTCACGGCCAGCGGGGCGGCCTATGCGCGGCAGATCGCCCGGCGGCTGGAGGCCATGGAGCGCGACACGCTCGATGCGATGGCCGGCCAGGGCGAGGGCGGCTCGCTCTCGCTGGCCGCCGTGCCCACTTTCGCCACCCGCTGGCTGGTGCCGCGCCTGCCGGGCTTCGCCAGGCTGCATCCCCATGTGCCGGTGCACATCGAGACCCGCACCCGCCCCTTCCTGTTCGCCGACGCCGAGTTCGACGCCGCGCTGTACGCCGGCACCCCGGCGCAGGTGCAGAACTGGGCCGGCACGCGCGCGCTGCTGCTCATGCCCGAAGACGTGGTGCCGGTGTGCAGCCCGGCCCTGCTGCCGCGCGGCAAGCCGGTGACGCCGGCCGCCGTGGCGCAGATGCCGCTCTTGCAGCAGAGCACCCGGCCGGAAGGCTGGCGGCAATGGTTCGAGGCGCAGAACGTGGACGCCTCCAATGCGCGCGGCGGCCCGCGCTACGAACTCTTCTCCATCCTGGCTGCCGCCGCCTCGCACGGCCTGGGCGTGGCGTTGATGCCCACCATGCTGGTGCAAGACGAACTGGCGCGGGGCGAGCTGGTGGTGGCCTGCAACAAGCCGCTGGCGGGCCGGCGCAACTACTACCTGGTCACACCCGAACGGGTGGACGCACGGCCCCTGCTGCAGGTCTTCAGCGACTGGCTGCTGGCGCAGGCTCGCCAGGGCTGAACCGCCGGCCACCGCCGCAAACGCAGGTCCGGAAATGGCGCACGCACCGGACGCTGCGGCGCCACACTGGCGAGATGCCCACTTCTCCTGCCGCGCGCGTCGAGGCCCTGCCCTGGACCGACATCGAAACCTCCCTCGCCCAGCATGGCTGCGCCGTGACCGGGCCCCTGCTCACGCCGGACGAGTGCGCGGCCCTGGCCGCGCTGTATGAGCAGGACGCGCTCTTTCGCAGCCGCGTGGTGATGCAGCGCCACGGCTTCGGCCAGGGCGAATACAAGTACCTGGCCTACCCGCTGCCCGCCGGACTCGCGCAGTGGCGCAGCGCGCTCTACGCCCGGCTGGCGCCGCTGGCCAATGCCTGGGCCTCGGCGCTGGGTCTCCCGCCCGACTATCCCGCGCGCCATGCCGACTACCTGGCGCGCTGCCACGCCCAGGGCCAGACGCGCCCCACCCCGCTGCTGCTGCGCTACCAGCCTGGCGACTACAACTGCCTGCACCAGGACCTGTACGGCGACCTGCAGTTTCCGCTGCAGCTCACGCTGCTGCTGAGCCGGCCGGGCGAAGACTTCACCGGCGGCGAATTCGTGCTGACCGAACAGCGGCCGCGCATGCAGTCGCGCGCCGAGGTGGTGCCGCTCCAGCAAGGCGAAGCCGTGCTCTTCTTCGTGAACCAGCGGCCGGTGAGCGGCACGCGCGGCACCTACCGCGTGGCCATGCGCCACGGCGTGAGCCGCGTGCGCTCGGGCCGGCGCATGACGCTGGGCCTGATCTTCCACGACGCGGCGTGAAGGCGCGTGCCGTTCAGGCGGCGCCGCGAACCTCCGCCACCATGCGCTCGAGCTGCGCCACGTCGCACAGCACGAGCGCCTTGCCCGCCTTGGCCAGCAAGCCGCGCTGCGCCAGCGCGTTGAGCTCGCGCGTGACCTGCTCGCGGTTGGTGCTGATGCGGCTGGCCATCTCCGAATGCGTGGGGGCCGGGTCGAGCGTGGCCCGGTTGCCGGCGCACCCCGCCTCGCGCGCCAGCCGCAGCAGCTCCGCGTGCACGCGGTTCTGCACGCCCAGGGTGCTCAGGTCGATCACGCGCTCGGACACCTCCCGCACCAGGCTGCACAGGCCGCGCATCACGCGGTCTGCCACCACCCGTTCCTCGTCCAGGACCTGGCGGAAATCGTCGGCGCCCAGGCTGGCCACGACGCTGGGGCGCAGCGTGAGCACATCGGCCGAGCGCGGCTGCCCGTCGATGGCGGCCAGCTCGCCGAAATGCCCGCCCGCCTCCACTTCCCGAAAGGTGAGCTGGCGCCCGTTCAACGCAAAGATGGTCACGCGCAGCTGCCCGTCGATGACGAAATGGACGTCGCGCTCATGCTCCGCGCGCTGCACCAGCATGCGGCCCGCGGGCAGGCTGCGCCATCGGCAGGCCTGCGCGAGCGCTTCGAGGCGCGAGGGCGCGAGGCCTTCGAACAGCCGCACCGCGCGCAGGCCCAGGCTGGATCTGACTTGTGTCATGGCATCGCTCCAAATGTGTGCGAAAGCGCACTGCCCGATCGCGCCGGTAAGAGGACAGTTCAATCCCGTGATGGCGCGATACCCGCGGCCCACACAGCCACCGGAGATTCTGATCATGAACCGCAAGCAAGTCCTCTGCATGGCCGCGTTGACGCTGTCGGCCGCTGCCTCCGTCTGCGCACAGACCGTGCCTGCCGAGCAATGGGCCGGCCCGCCCGTCACCTTCACCAGCACCGAAAGCCGCGCAGAAGTCACGGCCGGGTACTTCGCCGCGCCGTCGCGGGCGCCGCAGGAACTGCGCGTGGGTCCGGCCGATGCCGGCCCCGGGGCGATGGACCGCGCCACCGTGGCGGCCGACCGCAACCTGTGGCTGCGCGCCGGCCTGGGCAGCTACGGCGAATATGCCGACATGGACCCGCTGCATGCGCAGCGCATGGCCAACTACACGCGCATGCGCAACGGGCCGGAATTCACCGCCGAACTCAGCCGCATCGAAGGCGCCAGGTCGCGCGGCACGGCCATGCTTGCCGCCCCGGCGGCTGCCGAATGAGGGAGCGAGCTCGAGGGGGCGCCGGGCGCTCCCTCTTTTTGTCCGGCGTGTGGCCTGTTCAGCGGCGCACCTGGACCAGCAGGAGGTTGGCGGTGTAGCCGCCGCCCTGCGTGATGACCGCGTAGGACGTGTCGTTGATGAACATCAGCACCCCGTTGCGCTCGACGCGCGCTGCCACCGTGTAGCGCATGCGCGCGTCGATGCGCGACCCATCCACGGTGAGCTCGAAGGGGTACGGCGGCTGCCGGCCCTCGGTCTTGAATCGCTGCTCGGCCAGCACGATGGCCGGCGCATCCATGCGGGAGACGTCCTGCAGGCGCACGATGACGTCGGCATCGGGCGGCACCGCCATGCGTTCGCCCCAGGTGATGGTGCCGGTGACGCGCACCGGCTGCAGGGTCTGCGGCGTGCTCTGGCTGGGGCCTATGGTCGAGGTGCAGGCCACCAGCAGCATGGCGCTGCCGAAGGCGGCCAGTGCAATGGCTGCGTGCCGAATCTTCATGTCGCACCTCCTTGGCCTTGGCGGCGCTGCGCCTCGGTGTGGCGTTGCGCCAGTTGCACGTACCAGTCCAGGCAGCCCGGATTGGCCATCGCCTCGCGGTTGACCACGCGCTCCAGCGGCTGGCCCAGCATCAGCTTCTTGATCGGCAGCTCCTGCTTCTTGCCCGACAGGGTGCGCGGAATCTCGGCCACCTGGAAGATGTCGTCGGGCAGGAAGCGCGGCGACAGCTGCGTCTTGATGGCGTTGTTGATCTTCGCGCGCATCGCGTCGTCCAGCGAGGCGCCCGCGCGCAACACCACGAACAGCGGCATGTAGCTGTCCCGACCGAGGTATTCGAGGTCCACCACCATCGAGTCGAGCACCTCGGGCAGGCCCTCGACCGCGCTGTAGATCTCGCTGGTGCCCATGCGCAGGCCCTGGCGGTTGATGGTGGCGTCGCTGCGGCCGTAGATGATGCAGCCGCCGTCCTCGCCGATCCTGAGCCAGTCGCCGTGCCGCCACACGCCCGGATAGGTGTCGAAGTAGCTCGACAGGTAGCGGGCATTGCCCTCGTCGTTCCAGAAGTACAGCGGCATGGAGGGAATGGGCCGCGTGCACACCAGCTCGCCCACCTGGCCGACCACGGCGTGGCCGTCTTCGTCCCAGGCATACACGGCGGCGCCCAGAAAGCGGCACTGCATCTGGCCCGGCACCTCGGGCAGTTCGCGGTTGCCGCCGACAAAGGCGCCGCAGAAATCCGTGCCGCCCGAGATGTTGCACCACCAGACATCCTTGGCACCGGCAGCGCGCGCAAGTGCGCTGCCCCATACCTGCACGTCCGCGGCCAGCGGCGAGCCGGTGCTGCCCAGCACCCGCATGCGGGACAGGTCGCCCACGTCCTTGGCTTCGAGCCCGGCCTTCATGCAATTGGCGAAGTAGGCCGCGCCCGCGCCGAAGAAGGTCACGCCGTGCCGGGCCACGAAGCGCCACAGCACGCTCCAGTCGGGCTGGCTGGTGCTGCCGGCCGGGTGCCCGTCGTAGATGCAGACGGTGGTGCCGCCCGCCAGGCCCGCCAGCTGCGCGTTCCACATGACCCAGCCGGTGGAGCTGTACCAGTGGAAGCGCTCGCCCCGGTTGTTGTCGCTGTAGCTGGCGCCCAGGTCGTAGTGGATGGCCGAGAGCGCCATGCTCAGCAGGATGCCGCCCTGGCCGTGCACGATGGGCTTGGGCAGCCCGGTGGTGCCGCTGGAATAGACGATCCACACGGGGTGGTCGAAAGGCAGCCACTCGGGCGCGAAGGCCGCCACCTCGGCGTCGTCCTGGGCGATGGCCGCCTGCCAGTCGAGCTCGCAGGGCAAGGCCTGCGCCGCATGCGGCGTCTTTACCAGCAGCAGGGACTGCACCGTCGTCAGCTCCTGCCGCAGCTGCCGCACGATGGCGCTGCGGTCGTGCGCCTTGCCGCCGTAGTGCACGCCGTCCACCGCGATGAGCAGCTTGGGCTCGATCTGGCGCAGGCGGTCCACCACCGCAGCCACGCCCATGTCGGGCGCGCACACGCTCCACACGGCGCCGATGCTGGAACAGGCCAGGAAGGCCACCATGGTCTGCGGGATGTTGGGCAGGTAGGCGGCCACGCGGTCGCCGCGGCCGATGCCCTGGCGGCGCAGGGCCTGCGCGAGCGACGCCACCTGGCGCCGCAGTTCGGGCCAGCTCATCTCGCGCACCTCGCCCAGCTCGTTCTCGCTCACGATGGCGGGCAGGCCGGCCGCATGGGCGGCATCCACATGCCGCATCACCTGGGCCGCGTAGTTGACCTGGGCGCCGGGGAACCAGCGTGCGCCGGGCATCTTCTCCTCGGCCAGCACGGCGCTGTGCGGCGTGGGCGAGAGCAGGCCGCCGTAGTCCCAGATGCTCTGCCAGAACGCGTCCAGGTCGCGCACCGACCATTGCCACAGCGCGTCGAAGCTGTCGAAAGCCAGGCCGCGCGTCTCGCGCAACCAGTCCTGGTAGAGGCGGATCTGGGGAGCGTTGGGTGCCAGAGAGGTGATGCTGTTGCTGCTCATGCAGCGAGCCTACCGCGCCGGCTTGCCAGCCGGGGCGGGGGATTGTCCGCTTGCCTTGGGGGGCTCGCCCAGCAGGCGCTCCACCTGCTGGCCCACCCGCGCGCCGATGGCCGTGCCCACGCCCGGCAGCACGGCAGTGCCGACCGCGGCGCCGGTGACGGCGCCGGCCGTCATCGACAGCACCGGCTCTTCCACCGTGCCCGAGATCTTGAGCGGAATGCCCACCACGCCGCCCACCAGGTCGATGGCCAGTTCGCCATCGAGCTTGCGGCGGAACATGCTCACGTTGCCGCTGGCCTCGAGCACGCCGGAGCGCGCCGAAAGGCCGGTGTAGCGAAAGCGCGTGCCGTTGCCCGTGTTCTGCGTCTCGACGGTGCCGCCGAGTTCGTCGAGCGCGGTCTGGCCGTTCTGGGTGGCACCGGCGCTGCGCACGGCCCGGGCCAGGTCGAAGCGCGTCAGCCGCGCCGGCTTCATCACGAACTTCGTGCTGGTGTGCAGGTTGGCCAGCAGCCCGGTGGGCGTCTCCGCTTCGGCCGCGAGCGTGGTCTTGCCGCTGGCCCGGCCGGCCACCACGCTGTGGCGGCGGAACACCGCGAGCAGCGCCTGCACGTCCACATCCCTGGGTTCGAGTTCGGCCGTGAGCCTGACGCGGCCGCTGTCGGCACGGGCCAGTTGGGCCGAGCCGTTCCACGTGCCGCCGGGCACGTCGATGAGCACGCGCCAGCGCGATGCCTGGCCCTCGCGCTCCAGGCGCAGCTGCGTCAACGGGCTGCTGCCGGCACGCACGATGCGCGCCCGATCCGGCAGCCCGTCGACCCCCAGGTCGACCGTGCCTTCGTAGTCCAGTTCGATCCCGCGGCGGTCGATCCAGGTGAGCTCCCGAAAGCGCAGTTGCACGCCGCCCGGAAGCCAGTCCGCCGCCGGCTTTGCATCTGGGGGCCCGTTGCGGCCGCCTCGCAGTTCGCGAAGCGACACCTGCGGCACCACCCCGCCGTCCACCTCGACGTCCTGCAGCCGGGGCGAGCGCCGGAGCACCGACGACCACGACGCCTGCAGGCGCAGCTTGCGCAGCACGACCGGGCTGGCCTGGCGCGTGACGGCGTTCTCGATCACCAGCGTGGGCTGCGGCCAGAACGACCAGCGCACGTGCGAGAAGTCGACCTGCACGCCGGTGCGCTCCTTGAATTGCTGGGCCGCGCGGGCGGCGACTTCCTCCTGCGAGGGCAGCCACGACCAGGCGGCCGTCACGAGCACGATGAGCCCGCCGGCCAGCAGGCCGCTCGTGGCGTAGAGCAGGCGTCGTGCGCGGGACATGGCCCCAGCTTAGGCCTGCAGTAGCCTGCGGGGCTGTAGGCCCCGGCGCCGCCCCCATGCAGCATTTTTCCCGCCGCCGCGGTCCGACTTTTCTTGATCCGTCTTCCTGGAGTTTCCGCACATGGCCATCTGGCAAAAGCCCATCTCGCTCGACATCCTCAACAGCACGTCCGACGGCACTGCGGTGCGGCATCTGGGCATCGAATTCACCGAGATCGGTGACGACTGGATCCGCGCCCGCGTGCCGGTGGACAGCCGCACCATCCAGCCCTACGGCCTGCTGCACGGCGGCGTCTCGGTGGTGCTGGCCGAAACGCTCGGCTCCACCTGCGCGCACTTCAGTTCGCCCGAAGGCCACCGCTGCGTGGGCCTGGACATCAACGCCAACCACCTGCGCGGCGTGACCAGCGGCTGGGTGAGCGCCACGGCGCGCCCGGTGCACCGCGGCAAGACCACGCAGGTGTGGCAGATTGACCTCACCAACGAGGCCGGCGAGCTCACCTGCGTGTCGCGATTGACGATGGCGGTGCTGCTGCCCCGACAATAGCGCCCGCCATAAACAAGAGGACGGAGAAGAAGATGAGCGAATCGCGCCTTTTTCAATGGGACGTGGTCAAGCCCGCCAGCGGCCAGGTGGTCGCCCCCACCGAGCGGCTGCCCTGGCCGCAGACCGCCGCACTGGGCGTTCAGCACGTGATCGCGATGTTCGGCGCCACCGTGCTGGCACCGCTGCTCATGGGCTTCGACCCCAACCTGGCCATCCTCATGAGCGGCATCGGCACGCTCATCTTCTTCGTGGTGACGGGCGGCCGGGTGCCCAGCTACCTGGGCTCCAGCTTCGCCTTCATCGGCGTGGTGATCGCCGCCAGCGGCTATGCCGGCAAGGGCCCCAACACCAACCTGGGTGTGGCGCTGGGCGGCATCATCGCCTGCGGCGCGGTGTACGCCATCATCGGCTTCATCGTGGCGGCCACCAACCGGCAGCAGCACCGCGTGTCGCAGCCGCTGAAGGGGCTGGAGGTGGACGAGATCGAGGACGGCGTGGCCACCCACTGGATCGAACGGCTCATGCCGCCGGTGGTCACCGGCTCGGTGGTGGCCGTGATCGGCCTGAACCTGGCCCAGGTGCCCATCAAGAACATGGCACCCACCGGCTTCGACACCTGGATGCAGCTGGTCACCTTCCTCTGCGTGGGGCTGGTGGCGGTGTACACGCGCGGCATGGTGCAGCGCCTGCTCATCCTGGTGGGACTGATCGTGGCCAGCCTGATCTACGCGGTGCTGACCAACGGCTTGGGCCTGGGCAAGCCCATCGACGTGTCGGCCATCGTGGCCGCGCCCTGGCTGGGCTTTCCGACCTTCGTGGCGCCGGTGTTCAAGAGCGACGCCATGCTGCTCATCGCGCCCGTGGCCATCATCCTGGTGGCGGAAAACCTGGGCCACCTGAAGGCGGTGGGCGCCATGACCGGCACCGACATGAACCCCTACATCGGCCGCGCCTTCGTCGGCGACGGCATTGCCACCATGGTCAGCGGCGCGGCCGGCGGCACCGGCGTGACCACCTACGCCGAGAACATCGGCGTGATGGCGGCCACCAAGATCTACTCCACCGCCATGTTCGTGGTGGCGGCGCTGATCGCCATCGTGCTGGGCTGCAGCCCCAAGTTCGGCGCGGTGATCCAGGCCATTCCGCTGGCGGTGATGGGCGGCGTGAGCATCGTGGTGTTTGGCCTGATCGCCATGGCCGGCGCCAAGATCTGGGTGGACAACCGGGTGGACTTCACCGACAACGCCAACCTCATCGTGGCGGCCGTCACGCTCATTCTCGGCACGGGCGACTTCACGCTCAAGTTCGGCGGGCTGGCCCTGTCGGGCATCGGCACCGCCACCTTCGGCGCCATCCTGCTGTATGCGCTGCTGGGCCGTCGCCGCTGAAAAGCACAGCGCCGCCATCAGCGTGGGCCGCCTCGTGCGGCCCTTTCTTTTTTTGCATGGCGAATTCACAAGGCGTCCAGCCATGCAACAACATGAAAAAGCCTGCCCGAAGCAGCCCCTTGTGGCGCCCGCACGCCAGCCGAAGGCCCTGCGCCCATTAGACTCGGACGCTTTTCGTACCTACGTTTGACATGGCAGATGCTTCCGCCGCGCGCAGCACCCGAGCGGTTTTCGAGTTCAAGAGCGCGACGCTGCCGCTGATTGCGGTGATCCTCAAGACATCCGACCTCGACCTGCTGGCCGAGGCGCTGGATGCCCAACTGGCCGATTCGCCCGACTTCTTCGAGCAGGAGCCGGTGGTGATCGACCTCTCCCAATTGGAAGAATCCGGCGACGAGGACGCCGCCGAGATCGATTTCGATCGCCTGCGCCAGTTGCTGGCGCGGCACCAGACCCAGCCCATCGCGGTGCGCGGCGGCACCGACGAGCAGCACGCGGCCGCCCGCGCGG
>NZ_BCUU01000021.1 GCF_001591385.1 Variovorax soli NBRC 106424 | reverse complement strand
CGGCGGCCGGCGAGCGGGTCGCCCGGCGGCACCAGCAGCACCAGGTCGTCGCGCGCCCAGGCGATGGCGTGCAGGCCCGTGCTGGCCACGGCATCGGACACGATGCCCAGGTCGGCCAGGCCGCTGCGCAGCGCTTCGACGATCTCTTCGCTGGGCCGCTCCTGCAGGTCGACGGACACGCGCGGATGCGCGGCCAGGAAGCCGGCCAGCGCGCGCGGCAGGTGCTGCGCCATGGCCGACGTATTGCACAGCAGCCGCACGCGCCCCTGCAGCCCCTGGCCATAGACGCCCAGTTCGGAGCGCAACTGCTCCACCTGGTCCAGCACCCGGCGTGCGTGCGCCAGCAGCGTGCTGCCGGCCTCGGTGGGCTGCACGCCGCTCTTCCTGCGCACCAGCAGCGAGGTGCCCAGCGTGTCCTCCATGCCCAGCACGCGCTGGCTGGCCGATGCCAGGCTCAGGTGCGTGCGTTCGGCGCCGGCCGTCAGGCTGCCGGCTTCCACCGCGTTCACGAACAGGCGCAGGTCGGTGAGGTCGAATCGCATGGTGGGCGGAACTTAGCAGAGAGCGCCCGGGCAGCGAGGCAGGCCGCTTGCGCCGAAAGCTGCGCCGGACTGGCGTCGGGAACCTGCGGCGAGGCGGCCTTGCCGGACGGCGCTTTTCTTCAGGAAAGCGTGCGCCCCGGCGCGGCCTTCACCAGCAGTTCGGCCGCCAGGCCCACGGGGTTCTGCTGCAGGCGCCGAACCGAATAGCTGCCCAGGTCCTGGCCGTCCAGGCTCACGCTCACCGACGGGAAATAGTGGCCCAGCGAGTCGCCAGCGTCATTGAGGCAGCGCTCGAGGGAGTCGATCGGGTCTTCGCAGCGGCCGGCGTTGGCCCGCCCGGCGCGCACGCTGTAGATGTAGAAGTCGCGCCCGACGCGCCGGATTTCGAGATGAGGCAGCACTTTGTTTTACCTTGTAACCGGAGGCGGAACCGTATGCGCCGCGGCCCCGGGCGTCCATACACCATTCGGCAGACGCGATAATCCCTGCCCATGAGCGGCAATACCTTCGGAACCCTTTTCGCAGTCACCAATTTCGGGGAGTCCCACGGCCCCGCCATCGGCTGCGTCATCGACGGTTGCCCGCCCGGCATGGCCTTGTCCGAAGCCGACATCCAGCCCGACCTGGACCGCCGCCGTCCGGGCACCAGCCGCCACGTCACGCAGCGCAACGAGCCCGACCAGGTGCAGATCCTCTCGGGTGTGTACGAGGGCAAGACCACCGGCACGCCCATTGCGCTCGTCATCCAGAACACCGACCAGCGCAGCAAGGACTACGGCGCCATCGCCCAGCAGTTCCGCCCCGGCCATGCCGACTTCACCTACTGGAAGAAGTACGGCATTCGCGACCCGCGCGGCGGCGGGCGCTCGTCGGCCCGCCTCACGGCGCCGATGGTGGCCGCCGGCGCCGTGGCCAAGAAGTGGCTGGCCGAGAAGTACGGCACGGTCTTCCGCGGCTGCATGACCCAGGTCGGCGAGATCGAGATTCCCTTTGAGAGCTGGGAGCATGTTCCCAACAACCCCTTCTTCGCCCCGGTGGCCGATGTGAGCCGGCTGGAGGCCTACATGGACGCGCTGCGCAAGGCCGGCGACTCGTGCGGCGCGCGCCTGCGCGTCACGGCCAGCCATGTGCCGGTGGGCCTGGGCGAGCCGCTGTTCGACAAGCTCGATGCCGACATCGCCTTCGCCATGATGGGCATCAATGCGGTCAAGGGCGTGGAGATCGGCGCCGGCTTCGGCAGCGTGACGCAGCGCGGCAGCACCCACGGCGACTCCATCACGCCCAGCGGCTTTGCCACCAACAATGCCGGCGGCGTGCTGGGCGGCATCAGCACCGGGCAGGACCTGGAAGTGGGCATTGCCATCAAGCCCACCAGCTCCATCATCAGCCCGCGCCAGTCCATCGACATCCACAACCAGCCGGTCGAGGTCGTCACCAAGGGCCGGCACGACCCGTGCGTGGGCATCCGTGCCACGCCCATCGCCGAGGCGATGCTGGCGCTGGTGGTGATGGAGCACGCGCTGCGCCATCGCGCGCAATGCGGCGACGTGGCCGCGGGGACGGGCGACGAAGCGGCCCAGGCTTCTCCGAAGGCGTCTTTCCTCTAAGCCGCGGTGGACGCCGGCAGGCAACCCCGCCATCTGCTGGCCTTTGCCGCGCTGTCGGCCAGCTACTTCGCGCACATCGGCTTCTTCAACCCCTACCTGCCCCTGTGGCTCAAGGACCTGGGGCTGCCGATCTTCACCATCAGCCTGCTGACCTCGGTGCAGTCGGTCACGCGCGTGTTTGCGCCCTATGCCTGGGGCGCGCTGTCCGACCGCACCGGCGAGCGCGTGAAGCTGCTGCGCTTTTCCGCGGCCGTGGCCACGGTTGCGGCGCTGGGCCTGTTCTGGCCGGGCGGCGCGCTGTGGCTGGCCTTCGTGCTGCTGCTGATGTTCACCCACACCAGCTCGATGATGTCGCTCACCGAGGCCGCCATGGCGCACCTGGTGGCGGGCGACTGGGGGCGCTACGGGCGCATCCGGCTCTGGGGCTCGGCCGGCTTCCTGGTGACGGTGTTCGTGGCGGGCGAATGGTTCGACCGCTTCGGCATGCGCCACTTTCCGGCCTGGGCCGTGGCCACCCTGTGCGTGCTGCTCGTGTCCACGCTGCGCCTGCCCGACGTGCGCGAGCCGGCCGCGGAGCGCAGCGCCGCGCACGAGCCGGTGGGGCCGGTGCTGCGCCAGCCGGCGGTGCGCTGGTTCTTCGCCTCGCTGTTCTTCCAGGTCACCTCGCACTTCGCCATCTACGGCTTCCTGTCGCTGTACCTGGATTCGCTGGGCTACGGCAAGGCGGTGATCGGCTTTCTGTGGGGGCTGTCGGTGCTGGCTGAGATCGCCTGGTTCTTCCTGCAGGGCCGCTGGATGGGGCGCTTGTCGATGCCGGGCTGGTTGCTGCTGTGCGGCATCGCCACCGTGGCCCGCATGGCGATCACCGCGGGTCTGGGCGGCTGGTTTGCCGCGCTGGTGGTGGCGCAGCTGCTGCATGCGCTGAGCTTTGCCACGCACCACACCACCTGCATCGCGCTGGTGTCGCGCCACTTCCCGGGCCGGCTGCGCGGGCGCGGGCAGGCGCTGTTCACCGTCATCGGCTACGGCTTCGGCGGCGTGATCGGCGTGCTGGCCGGCGGCGCCATGGCGCAGCACTTCGGCTATGTGCCGATGTACGTCGCGGCGACGGTGCTGGCCGCCATCGGCACGCTGTGCGCCTGGCGCGTGCATCGCATCGAGGCCGCGCAGGCCAGCACGGCCTGACGCTTTCGGTCAATTTCCCGGCAATACCTCGCGCAGCGCTGCAAGCGCCAGCGCCAGCCGCGCGCCCACCTGGGCGTTGTGCTTGATCAGCGCGATGTTGGCCGCCAGGCTGCGTCCGCCGCTCAGTTGCGCCACGCGCGCCAGCAGGAACGGGGTGACGGCCTTGCCCGCGATGCCCTGGCCGTGTGCCTCGCGCAGCGCGGCGTCGATCCAGCCATCGACTTCCTCGCGCGCCAGCGCATCGGCCTCGGGCACCGGCGTCGCAAGCACCACGCCGGTGGCGAGGCCCAGCGTCCATTGCGTGCGGATGAAGCGGGCCTGCGCCTGCGCGTCGTCCAGCCGGTGGTCGGCGCGATGGCCGCTGTCGCGCACGTAGAAGGCGGCGAAGGCATCCTGCCCGCAGCTGAGCACGGGCACGCCGTGCGTCTCGAGGTATTCCAGCGTGAGGCCGATGTCCAGGATCGACTTGGCGCCGGCGCACACCACCGCCACCGGCGTGCGCGCCAGCTCCTGCAGGTCGGCCGAAATGTCGAAGCTTTGCGCCGCGCCGCGGTGCACGCCGCCGATGCCGCCGGTGACGAAGACCTCGATGCCGGCCAGGTGCGCGCAGATCATGGTGGCCGCCACCGTTGTGGAGCCCATCTGGCCCGAGGCCAGCACGGCCGGCAGGTCGCGCCGGCTGGTCTTGTGCACGCCCGGCGTGCTGGCCAGGCGCTCCAGTTCGGCGTCCTGCAGCCCGACGTGGATGCGCCCGTCCATGAGGGCGATGGTGGCGGGCTCCGCTCCTTCGGCGCGGATCACGGCCTCCACCGCGCGTGCGGTGGCCAGGTTATCGGGCCAGGGCATGCCGTGGGTCACGATGGTGGATTCGAGCGCCACCACCGGCCGGCCGGCCGCGCGCGCCGCCTGCACGGCGGGGCTCAGGTGGATGAAGGCGTGGGCGTCGCTGGCAGGGGTCTTGATGAGCATGGGCCGAGTGTGCATCGGCGCGCAAGCCACCTTGCGACTAGGGGCGCCGCACCGACAGCGGCTGGCGCGACCAGTAGGCGCTGGCCAGCTTGTCCAGGCGCACGGTGCCGCCGGTGGAGGGCGCATGCACGAAGCGCCCGTCGCCCACATAGATGCCCGCATGGTTGGGCTGGCCGCTGCCGAACAGCACCAGGTCGCCGGTGCGCAGCTCGCTGCGGTCCACCGATTCGCCAAAACCCGCCAGCTGCGCCACGGTGCGCGGCGGCGCCAGGCCGGCGCGGCTGCGGTACACGTAGCCGATGAGGCCGGAGCAGTCGAAGCCGCCTTGCGGCGAGTTGCCGCCGTAGCGATAGGGCGTGCCCACCAGGCCGAGCGCGTGAATGGCGATGTCTTCGGATTGCTCGGTGGACAGGGGCGTGTAGCGGACCGACGCGGCGGCACCACCGGTGGCGCGGGGCGGCGTGCTGCCGCAGCCGGCCAGCACCAGCAGTGCGCCGGCAAGCAGCAGGCAGGGCAGCGCGGCAGCGATGCGCGGCGGTGCAGGCGGGAATCTCGTCACAGCTTCTACACGGCTCCTTGAGTTGCTATGAACTCTATAGCAATCAGGGCCGCATCGGCCCGGCTTCGTGGCCTTCATGCCACGTTCGCGAGGGTGCGCTGCGGTTGGGGCGACACATTCCGTCCCCGACTGTGCACCTCAGGCTGACTTGCCGCGGGCCCGCGTGAGGAATAGATTGGCGCCGCCCCGCGGCGCAAATGACCGCACGCACAACGACGAATCAAGGAGAAATTCAAGATGGCCACACTGACAGTCAACGGCTCGCCCCGCGAGTTCGGCGGCGACGGCAACATGCCGCTGCTCTGGTACTTGCGCGACGAGCTGAAGATGACCGGCACCAAGTTCGGCTGCGGCATGGCGCTGTGCGGCGCCTGCACGGTCCACCTGGAGGGCGCGGCCATCCGCTCGTGCGTGACGCCGGTCAGCGCGGCCTTCGGCAAGAAGGTCACCACCATCGAGGGCCTGGACCCCAAGGGCCAGCATCCGCTGCAGGTGGCCTGGCGCGCGCAGGGCGTTCCGCAGTGCGGCTACTGCCAGTCGGGCCAGATCATGCAGGCGGCGGCGCTCCTGCAGAGCAACAAGAAGCCCAGCGACGCGGACATCGAGGGCGCCATGGCCGGCAACATCTGCCGCTGCGGCACCTACACGCGCATCAAGGCCGCGATCAAGCAGGCCGCCGGCGTGAAGGAGGCATGACATGACGCCCACCCCCCACTCTTGCTCGCATCGCGACGCCGAGGGCCTGTCCCGGCGGCGCTTTCTTGGTGGTGCAACCGGCATGGCGGCCGGCGGCTTTGCCCTCACGTGGAGCCTGGCCGACGAGGCGGCGGCGCAGGACGGCCCGCCCAAGTACGGCGCTGACGGCATGCCGCACGGCGCGGTCGACAACCCGCTGGTGTTCGTGGCCATCGCGCCGGACGGCATCGTCACCATCACCTGCCATCGCGCCGAGATGGGCCAGGGCGTGCGCACCGGCGTGCCGCTCATCGTGGCCGACGAAATGGAAGCCGACTGGTCCAAGGTCCGCGTGACGCAGGCGCCCGGCGACGAGGCGCGCTACGGCAACCAGGACACCGACGGCTCGCGCACCACGCGCCACTTCTTCATGCCCATGCGCCGCTGCGGCGCGGCGGCCCGGCAGATGCTGGAGGCCGCGGCCGCCGCGCGCTGGGGCGTGCCGGCCGGCGAGGTGCACGCGAAGAACCACCAGCTCATCCACAAGCCCACCGGCCGCAGCATCGGCTTCGGCGAGGTGGCGGCCGATGCGGCCAGGCTGCCGGTGCCCAAGACCGCGGACCTGCGCCTGAAGAAGCCGGCCGATTTCCGCTATATCGGCAAGGGCAAGACGCCCATCGTCGACGGCTTCGACATGACCACCGGCAAGGCGCAGTACGGCATCGACGTGGTGCTGCCCGACATGCTCTTCGCCGTGGTGGCGCGCAGCCCCGTGTACGGCGGCTCGCTCAAGCGCTTCGACGCCGCCGAGGCCATGAAGGTGCCCGGCGTGGTGAAGGTGGTGGAGATCAAGGGCACGCCCATCCCCAGCACCTTCCAGCCGCTGCCGGGCGTGGCGGTGATCGCCACCAGCACCTGGGCCGCCATGAACGGCCGCAGGGCGCTCAAGCTCGAGTGGGACGGCGGGCCCAACGGCAGCTATGAGTCCGGCGCGTACCGCAAGGCGATGCAGGAGGCGGCCGGCAAGCCCGGCAAGGTGGTGCGCAACAGCGGCAATGTGGACGAGGCGATGGGCAAGGCCGCCAAGACCCTGAAGGCCGACTACTACATTCCGCACCTGACGCAGGCACCCATGGAGCCGCCCAGCGCCACCGCGCGCATCAAGGACGGCGCCTGCGAGGTGTGGGGGCCGTTCCAGAGCCCGCAGGCCGTGCGCAACGACATCGTCAAGCGGCTGGAGCTGCCGCCCGAGAAGGTCACGGTCAACGTCACGCTGCTGGGCGGCGGGTTCGGGCGCAAGAGCAAGGGCGACTTCGCCACCGAGGCCGCGCTGCTGGCCAGGGAAACCGGCGGCAAGCCGGTGAAGGTGGTGTGGACGCGCGAGGACGACATCCACCATTCCTTCTATCACACGGTCTCGGTCGAGCACCTGGAAGCGGGGCTGGATGCCAAGGGCAAGCCGGTGGCCTGGCTGCACCGCAGCGTCGGGCCCACGCTGCTGTCGATCTTCATGCCCGACCCCAAGCTGGAGTCGCCCATCGAACTGGGCATGGGGCTGACCAACGTGCCCTTCGCGGTGCCCAATCTGCGCATCGAAAACCCGGAGGCGGCCGCGCACACGCGCATCGGCTGGTACCGGGCGGTGTCGAACATTCCGCATGCCTTCGCCATCCAGTCCTTCGTGGGCGAGATGGCGGCGGCCAGCGGGCGCGACCCGAAGGACTTCCTGCTCGAGCTGCTCGGCCCGCCGCGAAAGATCGATCCGCGCGAGATCAACGACACCTGGAACCATGGCGAGGACCCGGCGGCGTACCCGGTCGACGTCGGCCGCCTGCGCCGCGTGACGGAGCGCGCGGCCAAGGAGGCGGGGTGGAGCAGCAAGCCCCTGGGCAAGGGCCGTGGCCGCGGCATTGCCGCGCACTACAGCTTCACCACCTATGTGGCGGCGGTGGTGGAGGTGCAGGTGGACGCCAAGGGCGAGCTCAAGATTCCGCGCGTGGACATCGCGGTGGACTGCGGCGGCATCGTCAACCCCGAGCGGGTGCGCGCGCAGATGGAGGGCGGCTGCGCCATGGGCATCGGCAACGCGCTGTCGGGCGAGATCACCTTCAAGGACGGCCGCGTGGAGCAGGACAACTTCCACCAGTTCGAGGTGCTGCGCATGAACGCCGCGCCCCAGCGCATCGTGGTGCATCTGATCGACGGCAGCTACGACGCGCCGCTGGGCGGCGTGGGCGAGCCCGGCGTGCCGCCCATGGCGCCGGCGCTGTGCAACGCCATCTTCGCCGCGACTGGCAAGCGCATCCGCAGCCTGCCGATTCGCGACCAGCTCAAGGCCTGAGGAAGATCAGGCGTTCGAGCCGCGGTGCGCCCAGGCGGTGGTGCGCTTCTCGATGGCCGAGAAGAACTCGTACATCGCCATCGCCATGGCGCCCACCACCACCATGCCGGCAAAGGCCAGGCCCATCTGCATGGCCGAACCGGCCGAGATGAGCAGGTAGCCGATGCCTTCGTTGGCAGCCGTCATCTCCGACACCGTGGTGCCGACGAAGGCCAGCGTGATGGCGACCTTGAGCGAGGCGTAGAAGTAGGGCATGGAGCGCGGCAGGCCGATCTTCACCAGCACGTCCCAGCGCTTGGCGCCCAGCACCCGCAGCACGTCTTCCAGCTCGGGCTCCAGCGTGGCCAGGCCCGTGGCGATGTTCACCATGATCGGGAAGAAGCTGATCAAAAAGGCCGTGAGAATGGCCGGCCCGATGCCGATGCCGAACCACACCACCAGGATCGGCACGAAGGCCGCCTTGGGCAGGGCGTTGAAGGCCGTCATGAGCGGATAGACCGCCGCATAGGCAATGCGCGAGCTGCCGATGACGAACCCCAGCAGCACGCCCACCACGATCGCCAGGCCGAAGCCCGCCATCGTCACCCAGAAGGTGCGCCAGGCATGGCCGGCGATGACGGCCTTGAATTCCCAGAACTGGGTCCAGATGCGCCAGGGGCTCGGGAAGATGAACTCCGATACCGCGAAGGCCGAGCACACGATCTGCCACAGCGCCACGAAGGCCACCAGCAGCAGCCAGGGCGCCCAGCGTTCCATTTGCTTCTTGTCGTATTTCATGGGGCAAGCACCGGTGTGGTGGCAGCGCCGCCGCTTCGGATGGCACCGATGTGGCCGCGCAGCTCGTGCACGATGTCGGAAAACTCCTTGGTGTAGGTCACTTCCAGCTCGCGCGGGCGCGGCAGCTCGATCTCGCGCTTGACCACGAAGCGGCCGGGGCTCTTGCTCATCACGTACACCGTGTCGGCCAGGAACACCGACTCGCGCAGGTCGTGCGTCACCAGGATGACGTTGAAGCGCTGCTCGGTCCACAGGTCGCGCAGGATGCACCACAGCTCCTCGCGGGTGAAGGCATCGAGCGCGCCGAAGGGCTCGTCCAGCAGCAGCATCTTGGGCTCGTGGATGAGCGCGCGGCAGATGCTGGCGCGCTGCTGCATGCCGCCCGAGAGCTGCCACGGGAACTTGTCCTCGTAGCCGCCCAGGCCCACCTTCTGCAGCAGGCGCCGGGCGCGCTCTTCGTATTCCTTGCGCTTTTGCTTGAAGCTGGAGCGGTAGGGCTCCACGATCTCCAGCGGCAGCAGCACGTTGTCGACGGTGGTGCGCCAGGGCAGCAGGGAGGGCGCCTGGAAGGCCATGCCCGAGATCTTCAGCGGGCCGGTCACCGGCTTGCCGTCGATCAGGATCTTGCCCATCGAGGGCATCTTCAGCCCCGTGGTGAGCTTCATGAACGTGGACTTGCCGCAGCCCGAGGGCCCGACGATGGCGATGAACTCGCCCTGCCGGACCTTCAGGTCGATGGCCTCCACCGCAAAGTGATTGGCCCGCAGCAACTCCTCGTTGTAGGCGAGCCAGACGTCCTGGAAATCGACGAAGGATGCCGCCTCGCCAGCGGGTACCTGCGCCATCACTTCCTGGGCAGGATGTTCAGTTCGGCCGCCGGCGGCAGCATGGCCGAGGTCCACACCGCATCGGGGTTCACGCGCGACTTGGTGCCGAAGGCGTCGGACACCTGCGAAGCCATGAGCGACAGGCGCCCCGGGTTCACCGTGCCGAAGCCCTCGGCGCGCGCGTCGGGGCTGTTGATGACGGTGTCGATGGCCATCTTCAGGCGGCGGGTTTCCAGCGCCGTGTCGATGATGCCGTCGCGCGCCTTGACCGTGGCGATGCCCTGGGCCGGGTCGGCCATCACTTCCTTCGCGCCCTTGGCGAAGGCCGAGAGGAATGCCTTCACTGCCTCGGGCTTTTCCTTCAGCAGCTTGGGCGAGGCGATGACGACGTTCCCGTACAGCTTCACGCCGTAGTCCGGGTACTGCAGCACCACGATGTCGCTGGCCTTGACGCCGCGCGCCTCCAGGTTGAGCACCGAGGTGAAGGTGAAGCCGGTGATGGCGTCGATGTCGCCGCGCGCGAGCATGGTCTCGCGCAGCGTCGGGTCCATGGCGGTCCAGTTCACGCTGCCGATGTTGTTGGCCTTGGCGAAGATCGGGAAGGCGCGCCGGCCGGCGTCGAACACGGGCGCGCCCAGCTTCTTGCCGGAGAGGTCGGCCGGCTTGGTGATGCCGCTCTTCTTGAGCGCCATGACCGAGGCCGGCGTGTTGTTGTAGACCATCATCACCGCCACCGGCTTGTTCGGCGCGTCGGGGTTGTTGGCGTGGAATTCCATCAGAGCGGCCATGTCGGCAAAGCCCATGTCGTAGGTGCCCGAGGCCACGCGCGTCACGGTGCCGCCCGAGCCGCTGCCGGCGTCGATGCTCACGTCCAGGCCCGCGGCCTTGAAGTAGCCCTTGGAGGCCGGCAGCAGGAACAGGGCGGCCGGGCCTTCGAAGCGCCAGTCGAGCTGGAACTTGATGGGGGTCTGGGCATGGGCCGAGCCCAGGCCGAAGGAAAGTGCGGAGGCGGCAAGGAAGGACTGCAGCAGCTGGCGCTTGTTCATTGTTCGTACCTGAAAAAATGGTGACGAATTCAAGCAATTAGGGTGCCTGCACGCCATTGGTGCGAATCCGGAGGGAAAGTCCAACTCCGGTGCCTGTCGGACCCGGCATTGCACCGAGGCGAGGCGACCCCACGCGGGTCGCGCACCGTGTTGGGTCGCAGGCGGCGGGCTGCAGGCCGCCCGGCTTCCGCGTCCAGCGGCGGCGAGGACCGCCGCCGCTGCGCCTGGACGCCTACTTGGCTTCCAGGTTGGCGTTGGCCACTGCCAGCGCCGTCATGTTGACCACGCGGCGCACCGTGGCCGAAGGCGTGAGCACATGCGCCGAGCTGGCCGCGCCCAGCAGGATCGGGCCGACCGTCACGCCGTGGCCGCCCGTCATCTTCAGCACGTTGTAGAGGATGTGGGCCGAATCCAGGTTCGGGCACATCAGCAGGTTGGCATCGCCGGTCAGCGAGGTCTCGGGCAGGGCGGCGCGGCGGATGTCGGCCGACAGGGCGGCGTCGCCATGCATCTCGCCGTCGCATTCCACCTCGGGCGCCCTCTGCACGAACAGGTCGCGTGCCTGGCGCATCTTCTTGGCGGAGGCGCGGCTGGAGCTGCCGAAGTTGGAGTGCGACAGGAAGGCCGCCTTGGGCGGCAGGCCGAATCGGCGGATTTCCTCGGCGGCCATGACGGCGATGCTGGCCAGCATCTCGGCGCTGGGGTCTTCGTGCACGTTGGTGTCGGCCACGAAGAGGGTGTGCTTGTCCAGCGTGAGCGCGTTGAGCGTGGCAAAGCCCGAGGCGCCGGCCTTCAGGCCGATGATGTTGCGGATGTGCTCCAGGTGCGCGTCGAAGCGGCCCACCAGCCCGCACAGCATGGCGTCGGCATCGCCCAGGTGCACCATCAGCGCGGCGATGGTGGTGTTGGAGCGGCGCACCATGATCTTGGCCGCCTCGGGCGTCACGCCCTCGCGCGCCATCAGCTTGTGGAAGGCTTCCCAGTAGGTGCGAAAGCGCGGGTCGTCCTCGGGGTTGACGATCTCGAAGTCGGTGCCGGGCTTGATGTGCAGGCCGGCCTTCTTGATGCGCGCCTCGATGACGGCCGGGCGGCCCACCAGGATGGGCTGGGCGATGCCTTCGTCCACCGCCCACTGCGCGGCGCGCAGCACGCGCTCGTCCTCGCCCTCGGCATAGGCCAGGCGCTTGGCGCCGGCCACCTTGGCGGCGCTGAACACCGGGCGCATGAACATGCCGGTGTGGTAGACGAAGCGCGACAGGTGCTGGCGGTAGGTGTCCAGGTCCTCGATGGGCCGGGTGGCCACGCCCGAGGCCTTGGCCGCCTTGGCCACCGCCGGGGCGATGCGCAGGATCAGGCGCGAGTCGAAGGGCGTGGGAATGAGGTAGTCCGGGCCGAAGGACAGTTCCTGGCCGGCATAGGCGTTGGCCACTTCCTCGCTGATGTCGGCCTTGGCCAGCTCGGCGATCTCGCGCACGCAGGCCAGCTTCATCTCTTCCGTGATCTTGGTGGCGCCGCAATCGAGCGCGCCGCGGAAGATGTAGGGGAAGCACAGCACGTTGTTGACCTGGTTCGGATAGTCCGAGCGGCCGGTGGCGATGATGCAGTCCGGCCGCGCGGCCTTGGCCACCTCGGGGCGGATCTCGGGCTCGGGGTTGGCCAGCGCCAGGATGATGGGCTTGTCGGCCATGGTCTTGACCATGTCGGCGGTGAGCACGCCCGCGGCTGAGCAGCCCAGGAACACGTCGGCACCCTTGACCACGTCGCCCAGGGTGCGCGCGTCGGTGTTCTTCTGCGCGTAACGGGCCTTGGATTCGTCGAAGCCGCCGGCGCGGCCTTCGTAGATCAGGCCCTTGGAGTCGCAGGCGAAGATGTTGGCCGGCTTGGCGCCCAGGCCCACCATGACGTCCAGGCAGGCGATGGCGGCGGCGCCGGCACCCGAGACGGCGATCTTCACGTCGCCGATCTTCTTGCCCACCAGCTCCAGGCCGTTGAGGAGGGCGGCCGCCGAGATGATGGCGGTGCCGTGCTGGTCGTCATGGAACACCGGGATGTTCATGCGCTCGCGCAGCTTCTTCTCGATGTAGAAGCACTCGGGCGCCTTGATGTCCTCCAGGTTGACGCCGCCCAGCGTGGGCTCCAGCGCCGCGATGATGTCCACCAGCTTGTCGGGGTCGCGCTCGGCCAGCTCGATGTCGAACACGTCGATGCCGGCGAACTTCTTGAACAGGCACCCCTTGCCCTCCATGACCGGCTTGGCCGCCAGCGGGCCGATGTCGCCCAGGCCCAGCACGGCGGTGCCGTTGGTGACCACGCCCACCAGGTTGCCGCGGGCGGTGAACTCGAAGGCGGTGGCCGGGTCGGCCTCGATGTCCAGGCACGGGTAGGCCACGCCGGGCGAGTAGGCCAGCGACAGGTCGCGCTGGTTGATCAGCGCCTTGGTCGGCGTGATGGAAATCTTGCCCTTGGTGGGCGAGCGGTGGTATTCGCGGGCTGCATCGCGCAGCGCTTCTTCGGCGGGTGACAGGTTCTTGGACACGGTCTCTCCTTGTTTGTTGTTGGGTGAAAGAAAAAAGCGGAAAAAGAAAAGCAAAAAGAGAGGCTACCGCAAGCGGTGCCTCTCTTCGAGTGTGGAAGCTACGAAAAGGTGAATCAGGATGCGTCGGGCGCCACCTGGTGGTTGGCCAGGGCTTCCAGGGCGCGCACCAGCGCGCTGTGGTCTTCCTGGCCGTAGCCCAGGGCGGCGCAGGCATTCATCAGCTGCGCGGCATTGGCCGTCTGCGGCAGCGCAACACCCAGGCTGCGCGCGCCTTGCAGGGCCAGGTTCAGGTCCTTCTGGTGCAGCGCGATGCGGAAGCCCGGGGCGAAGGTGCGCTTGATCATGCGCTCGCCGTGCACTTCCAGGATGCGGCTGGAGGCAAAGCCGCCCATCAGCGCCTGGCGCACCTTGGCCGGATCGGCGCCGGCCTTGCTGGCGAACAGCAGCGCCTCGCCCACGGCCGCGATGTTCAGCGCCACGATGATCTGGTTGGCCACCTTGGTGGTCTGGCCGTCGCCGTTGCCGCCCACCAGGGTGATGTTCTTGCCCATCTTCTCGAGCAGGGGGCGCACGATGCCGAAGGTGCCTTCGTCGCCGCCGCACATGATGGTCAGGCTGGCCGCCTTGGCGCCCACTTCGCCGCCCGAGACCGGTGCGTCGATGTAGCCGCAGCCCAGCTCGATGATGCGCTTGGCGAAGCCCTTGGTGGCGATCGGGTCGATGGAGCTGCAGTCCACCACGATCTTGCCCTTGGACAGGCCCGCGGCCACGCCGCCTTCGCCGAACAGGACCTTCTCCACGTCGGGCGTGTCGGGCACCATGATGAAGGTGATGTCGGCCTTCTGCGCGACCTCGGTGCCGTTGGCGCACACGGTGGCGCGGCCTTCCAGGCTTTGCGGCACGGGGCCGATGGTGTTGACGAACAGCGTGTGGCCGGCGTCGGCCAGGTGCGTGGCCATGGGGGCGCCCATGATGCCCAGGCCGATGAAGCCGATTTTTTGTTGAGTTGTCATGAGAGATTCCTTGTAATGATCGTGAATTCGTTCAGTGCCAGGACTCCCGCGGAACCGGCTTTGCCGGGTCGCAGGGAGTGCCCCCTGCAAGGGGGGTGGCGGCCACACGAAGTGGGCAAGCCTGGGGGTGTGCTTATGGTCTCCAGCCCAGGCCTTCGGCCGTGGTGGCGCGCGGCTTGTATTCGCAGCCGATCCAGCCGGCGTAGCCCAGGCTGTCGATGTGCTTGAACAGCCAGGCGTAGTTGATTTCGCCCGTGCCCGGCTCGCCGCGGCCCGGGTTGTCGGCCAGCTGGATGTGGCCGATGCGCGCGAACTGCTTGCTGAGCGTGTTGCCCAGCTCGCCTTCCATGCGCTGCGCGTGGTAGATGTCGTACTGAACGAACAGGTTGCTCGAATCCACCTCGTCGAGAATGGCCAGCGCCTGGTCGGTGCGATTGACGAAGAAGCCGGGGATGTCGAAGGTGTTGATCGGCTCGATCAGCAGGCGGATGTTGGCCGCCTGCAGCTTCCTGGCGGCAAAGCGCAGGTTCTCCACCAGCGTCTTGCGCGCGTCGGCTTCGCTCACGCCGGCCGGCAGCTTCCCGGCCAGGCAGTTGACCTGAGGGCAGCCCAGGGCGGTGGCGTATTCGATGGCGCGGTCCACGCCGGCGCGGAACTCCTCCACCCGGTCGGGGTGGCAGGCAATGCCGCGCTCGCCGGCATCCCAGTCGCCCGCGGGCAGGTTGTGCAGCACCTGCTTCAGGCCGTTGGCCTGGAGCGCGGCGACCAGCTCTTCCTTGGTGAAGGGGTAGGGGAACAGGTACTCCACCGCTTCGAAGCCGGCCTTGGCGGCCGCCTCGAAGCGCTGCATGAACGGCAGCTCGGTGAAGAGCATCGTGAGGTTGGCAGCAAACTTGGGCATGGCGATCAGTCCAGCAGTGCGACGGCGGCGATCGAGGTGGGGGCGTCGGACGCGTCCTTGGCCAGTTCCTCGAACTCGGTGACGTTGTCGATCTCGGTACCCATGGCGATGTTGGTCACGCGCTCGAGCATCACTTCGATGACCACGGGCACGCCGAACTCGGCCATCAGCTTCTCGGCCTGCGCGATGGCGGGCGTCATCTGCTCCTGCCGGGTCACGCGGATGGACTTGCAGCCCAGGCCCTCGACCACCTTCATGTGGTCCACGCCGTAGCTGGCTTCCACGCCGGCGTCGGGGCCGGCATTGACGTTCTCGAAGCCCAGCTGCACGCAGTAGTCCATCTCGAAGCCGCGCTGCGCCTGGCGGATCAGGCCCAGGTAGCTGTTGTTCACCACGATGTGGATGTAGGGCAGCTTGAACTGCGCGCCCACGGCCAGCTCCTCGATCATGAACTGGAAGTCGTAGTCGCCGGACAGCGCGACGATCTTGCGCGAGGGGTCGGCGGCGCGCACGCCCAGCGCGGCGGGAATGGTCCAGCCCAGCGGGCCGGCCTGGCCGCAGTTGATCCAGTTGCGCGGGTTGTACACGTGCAGGAACTGCGCCGCGGCGATCTGCGACAGGCCGATCGTGCTCACATAGCAGGTCTCGCGGTCGAAGTTGCGGTTCATGCACTGGTAGACGCGCTGCGGCTTCATCGGCACGTCGTCGAAGTTGGTCTTGCGCAGCATGGTCTTCTTGCGCTCCAGGCACTCGCCGGCCCAGGCCTTGCGGCTGGGCAGCTTGCCCTTGGCCTTCAGTTCCTCGGCCACTTCGACGAACAGCTCCAGCGCGGCCTTGGCGTCGGACACGATGCCGAAGTCGGGCGTGAACACGCGGCCGATCTGCGTGGGCTCGATGTCCACGTGCACGAACTTGCGGCCCTTGGTGTAGACGTCGACCGAGCCGGTGTGGCGGTTGGCCCAGCGGTTGCCGATGCCCAGCACGAAGTCGCTGGCGAGCATGGTGGCGTTGCCGTAGCGGTGGCTGGTCTGCAGGCCGCACATGCCGGCCATGAGCGGGTGGTCGTCGGGGATGGTGCCCCAGCCCATCAGGGTGGGGATCACCGGCACGCCGGTGGCTTCGGCAAAGCGCACAAGCAGGTCGGCCGCGTCGGCGTTGATGATGCCGCCGCCGGCCACGATGAGCGGGCGCTCGGCCGCGTTCAGCATGGCGATGGCCTTCTCGATCTGGGCGCGGTTGGCCGCCGGCTTGTACACGGGCAGCGGCTGGTAGGTGTCGATGTCGAACTCGATCTGCGCCATCTGCACGTCGAAGGGCAGGTCGATCAGCACCGGGCCCGGGCGGCCCGAGCGCATCAGGTGGAAGGCCTGCTGGAACACCTGCGGCACCTGGCCGGGTTCGCGCACGGTGACGCTCCACTTGGTGACCGGCTTGGAGATGGACTCGATGTCCACCGCCTGGAAGTCTTCCTTGTACAGGCGTGCGCGCGGGGCCTGGCCGGTGATGCACAGGATCGGGATCGAATCGGCCCAGGCCGAGTACAGGCCCGTGATCATGTCGGTGCCGGCCGGGCCGGAGGTGCCGATGCACACGCCGATGTTGCCGGCCTTGGCGCGGGTGTAGCCCTCGGCCATGTGCGAGGCACCTTCCACGTGGCGCGCCAGGATGTGCGCGATGCTGGCCTGCTTGCGCAGGGCGGAATACAGCGGGTTGATGGCGGCGCCGGGCACGCCGAATGCCTGGGTGACGCCTTCCTTTTCCATCACCAGGACGGCTGCCTGGGCTGCGGTCATCTTTGCCATGGATATCTCCTTGAGTGCCTCTGATTTGGGTTGATGCGACTTTAGGGAGGGGGGCTTGCCGGCAGAAGACGCCGCAGGGCCATAAAAGCTATTCCAAACTGGAATGAATGCGCCTAGCATCGGCGCATGGATCGACTACTTGCCATGGAAATGTTCGTGCGGGTGGTGGAGACCGGCAGCTTTTCCAAGGCCGCGCGCGAGTTCAACACCACCCAGCCCACCGTCACCAAGCAGGTGGCCGCCACCGAGACGCGCCTGAAGGCGCGCCTGCTCAACCGCAACACGCGCGGCGTGAGCCTGACCGAGGCCGGCGCGCTGTACTACGACAAGTGCAAGAGCATCGTGCGCGACGCGCAGGACGCGGAAAGCATCGTGCGGCTGCGCCAGTCGCAGGCGCAGGGCATGCTGCGCATCGGCACCTCGGTGGCCTTCGGCCGGCGGGTGATCGTGCCGCTGGCGCTGGAATACATGGCCCTCAACCCGCAGGTGCAGGTGGACCTGAGCTTCGAGGACCGCTATGTGGACCTGGTGGCGCAGGGCATCGACGTGGCGGTGCGCATGGGCAAGCTGGCCGATTCGTCGCTGGGTGCGCGCTTCCTGGGCCGCAACCCGTGGATGATCGTGGCCGCGCCGTCCTACCTCAGGAAGCACGGCACGCCGCGCCGGGCGCAGGAGCTGAGCGGCCACGTGGCGCTGATCTACAGCAGCGTGGTGGGCGACGACGTGTGGCAGATGCACACGCCCAAGGGCGAGGCGGTGACGGTGCCGGTGACGGGGCGGCTGCGCTCCAACAACGTGTCAGCCGTGCTGGCCGCGGCGCGCGCGGGGCTGGGCGTGGCGCTGATGCCGCGCTATGTGGCCGAGGAATCGATCAAGGCCGGCACGGTGGTCGAGGTGCTGGCCGACCACGGCCTGGCCGAGCAGGAGATCCACGCGGTGTTCCCCTCGCCCAAGCTGGTGCCGGGCAAGGTGTCGAGTTTCGTTGCGTTTTTGCAGGGGCGGTTCGACGAGAACTGGTGGGCGCGTTAGGCTTGCGCCCACATCAAGGAGGAAGCCTCATGCGCATGCATCATCTGCTTTTGTCGAGTAGGCGCCCGAGGCGGCGGCTGCTCCTTCCCGCGCTGCTGCCGATTCTGCTGGCAGCCTGCCAGGCGCCTTCCGGTCCTCGCCCGCTGGGGCCCGACGTGCCGCCCCCGCCGCAGGTGGTGGACGCCTTCCGGTGCAATGCGGGTGAGTCGCGATTTGCGTTGGGGCAGGTCGTGACGCCGGCCCTGCTGGACGAGGCGCGCGACCGCACGGGTGCGCGCTCGGCCGTCACGGTCAAGGCGGGCGAGACGCCTTCGCCGGCCGATCCGCTGCGGCTCTTGATCCAGGTGGATGCGCAGGGGAAGATGAACGGGGCGCGCTGCGGCTAGAGCCCTGTCACCCCAGGGTCATGCGTTCGGCCCATGATGGCGTGTTTCCCTCCAACGCACAGAGATGGCCATGACCCTGCCCAGTTCCCTCAACGGCGGCGAGCGCGACTTGATGGAGCGCCTCGCCCGCGACCTGGTCGACAGCTATGACGAGGAGATCGAGCTCGAGCTCGAGGACCGCGAGATCGACGAGGCTGGCGCGGTGCGCGGCGCCGACAACAAGGAAGCCCGGCGCCTGTACTTCCGCGAGCTGTTCCGCCTGCAGGGCGAGCTGGTCAAGCTGCAGGACTGGGTGCAGAACACCGGCCAGCGCGTCGTCATCCTCTTCGAAGGGCGCGACGCGGCCGGCAAGGGTGGCGTCATCAAGCGCATCACCCAGCGCCTGAACCCGCGCGTGGTGCGCGTGGCCGCGCTGCCGGCGCCCAACGACCGCGAGCGCACGCAGTGGTACTTCCAGCGCTACGTGGCGCACCTGCCGGCCGCGGGCGAAATGGTGCTGTTCGACCGCAGCTGGTACAACCGCGCCGGCGTGGAGAAGGTCATGGGCTTTTGCACGCCGGAGGAGTACGAGGAGTTCTTCCGCAGCGTGCCCGAATTCGAGCGCATGCTGGTGCGCTCGGGCATCCGGCTCATCAAGTACTGGTTCTCCATCACCGACGACGAGCAGCACATGCGCTTTCTCGGGCGCATCCACGATCCGCTCAAGCAATGGAAGCTCAGCCCCATGGACCTGGAAAGCCGGCGCCTGTGGGAGGAGTACACCAAGGCCAAGGAAACCATGCTCGACCGCACCCACATCCCCGAGGCGCCCTGGTGGGTGGTGCAGGCGGTGGACAAGAAGAAGGCGCGGCTGAACTGCATCCACCACCTGCTGCAGCAGATGCCGTATCACGAAGTCGAGCACCCGCCCGTCGCCCTGCCGGCGCGCGTGCGCAACGCCGACTACCTGCGCCATCCGGTGCCGGCCGAGATGATGGTGCCCGAGGTCTATTGATTCGAACACAGACAGCGCAGGAGGGCGGGCGCCGTGGCCGGCGCAGAAGCTGCTAAGGTGCACTGACAGGTACCGACGCACTTCATGGCCCGCCGCCGATCATCCACTTCGCCCGCTTCCGTTCTGGCCAAGGCCTACGAGCGCAACTTCAAGGCCATGACGCGGGCCACGCTGGCGGGCGGCCGCAAGCTCGCGGGCCAGGTCAAGCGCGCTGCTGCGCAGATCAACCGGCCGCCGCCTGGCCCGGGCGACTGGCTGCCGGGCGTGGCGCTGGGCCCCGCAGGGGCGCGGCGCTATCACCTGTACCGGCCGCCGGCGCTTCAGCTCGCGCCCGGCGAGAAGCTGCCGCTCATGGTCATGCTGCACGGCTGCGCCCAGACCGGGCGCGACCTGGCCGTGAGCACGCGAATGAACCGGCTGGCCGCGCGCGAGCGCTTTTTCGTCCTCTATGTGGACCAGGACCGGCTGGCCAATGCGCACGGCTGCTGGAACTGGTTCGAGCGGCGCTCGGGCAAGGCCGACGCCGAGGCCACCACCATCATGGCGGCGTTCGACCAGGTTGCCATGCTGTACCCGGTGGACCGCGACCGCGTGGCGCTGGCGGGCCTGTCGGCCGGTGCCAGCATGGCGGCGCTGCTGGCCACGCGCCATCCCTTGCGCTTCCAGGCCGTGGCAGCGCATTCGGGCGTGGCGCCGGGCGCCGCCAAGTCGGCTACTACAGCCCTCAGTGCCATGCGCGGCAAGCACATGCCACCGGTGCTGGCCACCGCCGTGGGCAAGGCCATGGGCGCCGCCGCGCTCTTCACCACCTTGCCGCCGCTGATGGTGCTGCATGGCGATGCCGACGATGTGGTGTCCATCGCCAATGCGCAGAGCCTGGCCGACGTGTGGGCCACCGCCACCGGCGCGCGGCCGGGCACCTCGCGGGTGCTGCAGCGCGGGCAGCGCTATCCGGCGCGGCTGACCGAGTTCCGCCGTGCCGGCCGCACGCAGGTGCTGGTGTGCGAGATCGAAGGGCTGGGCCACGCCTGGAGCGGCGGCCTGGGCAGCCAGCCTTTTTCCGATCCGCGCGGGCCGGATGCCACGCGCATGATCTGGGCCTTTGCGCAGCGCGCCTTTCGCGAGAACAAGCCCACCCCCGTATCGGCTCACTCCGTGTAGCCGAGTACCCCCTCGAGGGGGCAACACCTGCGGCCTGGCAGAGCCAGTTCCGCGGTGTTTCCCGCTTGGGTTTTTGCCGATTCATCGATTGAGGGGCTTGTACGCCACCGGGCGTATTTGCGCCAAAGAGGTGCAGACCCAGACTTGAGTCACCGATTCATACACACAACCGGAGAAGACTCATGCATCTGCAACAACGCCGCTTCACCCTCAAGGCACTTTCCGCCGCGGCCCTGCTGGCCTCGGCGGGCATCAGCGCCCACGCGCAGGACACCATCAAGGTCGGCGTGCTGCACTCGCTGTCGGGCACCATGGCGATTTCGGAGACGGTGCTCAAGGACACCGTGCTCATGGCCATCGACGAGATCAACGCCAAGGGCGGCGTGCTGGGCAAGAAGCTCGAGCCCGTGGTGGTGGACCCGGCCTCCAACTGGCCGCTGTTCGCCGAGAAGACCAAGCAGCTGCTGGGCCAAGACAAGGTGTCCGTCATCTTCGGCTGCTGGACCTCGGTGAGCCGCAAGTCGGTGCTGCCGGTGGTCGAGGAGATGAACGGCCTCCTGTTCTACCCCGTGCAGTACGAGGGCGAGGAACTCTCCAAGAACGTGTTCTACACCGGCGCCGCGCCCAACCAGCAGGCCATTCCGGCGGTGGACTACCTGATGAGCAAGGAAGGCGGCGGCGCCAAGCGCTGGGTGCTGCTGGGCACCGACTACGTCTATCCGCGCACCACCAACAAGATCCTGCGCGCCTACCTCAAGAGCAAGGGCGTGGCCGACAAGGACATCGACGAGAAGTACACCCCCTTCGGCCACAGCGACTACCAGACCATCGTGGCCGACATCAAGAAGTTCTCGGCCGGTGGCAAGACCGCGGTGGTGTCCACCATCAACGGCGACTCCAACGTGCCCTTCTACAAGGAGCTGGGCAACGCGGGCCTCAAGGCCAAGGACGTGCCGGTGGTCGCCTTCTCGGTGGGCGAGGAAGAGTTGCGCGGCGTGGACACCAAGCCGCTGGTGGGTCACCTGGCCGCCTGGAACTACTTCATGAGCATCAAGAACCCGACCAACACCGAGTTCATCAAGAAGTGGAGCGACTATGCCAAGGCCAAGAACATCCCCGGCCACAAGGACAAGCCGCTGACCAACGACCCGATGGAAGCCACCTACATCGGCATCAACATGTGGAAGCAGGCCGTGGAGAAGGCCAAGAGCACCGACACCGACAAGGTGATCGCCGCCATGGCCGGCCAGACCTTCAAGGCGCCCTCGGGCATCGTCTCCAAGATGGACGAGAAGAACCACCACCTGCACAAGAGCGTGTTCATCGGCGAGATCAAGGCCGACGGCCAGTTCAACGTGGTGTGGAAGACCAAGGAGCCGGTCAAGGCCAAGCCCTGGAGCCCGTACATCGAAGGCAACGACAAGAAGCCCGACTACCCCGCCGGCAAGTCGATGTAACTGCTGCCTTTCTCCCTCCCCCGCTGGGGGAGGGCAGGGGTGGGGGCAGGCGGCGCTCGATGTCGCTGCTGCACTCGTTCTGGGACGCTGCGGTGCCCCCACCCCAACCCTCCCCCAGAGGGGGAGGGCGTGATGCCAACTTCTCTCAAAGATGCTTCGACGAATCCTCCATGGCGCATTCGCCGCCACTCTGCTTACGGCACTGGCCGCGCACGCGCTGACCCGCGACGAGGCGCTGGCCATTGCCACCGGCGACACCGAGGAGCGCGTTGCGGCCCTCAACAAGGCCGTGGCGCAGGCCGACGACAAGACGGCCGCCTTCATCCAGGCGCTGCAGGACGACGCCGTCAAGTTCAAGGACGAGCAGGTCTTCGTCATGAAGGACGACAAGGCCTTCGATCCGGTGAGCGGCGCAGCACTCAAGCTGCCCGAAGACGCCGAGGATGTGGTCAACAACAACCTCATGCGCGGTGCGCTCGATGCGGCGCAGGCCGCGCTGCAGCTGTCGAGCCAGGACGACGCGGTGCGCGCCGCCGCCGCGCAGGCCCTGTTCAAGGAGCCCGACGAATCGCGCGTGCCGCTGGTCGACAAGGCGCTGGCCGCCGAGACCAACCCCAAGATCAAGGCGCAGCTCGAACTGGTGCGCGCCGCGGGCCTGCTGGGCAGCAGCGACAAGGCCAGGCGCCTGGCCGCCGCCAAGGACCTGGGCAGCAACCGCAACCCCGAGACCAAGCTGCTGCTCAACCAGCGCCTGGCCGACGAGACCGATGCCGAGGTCAAGGCCGCCATCCAGCTCGCGGTGCAGAACATCGACGCCTCGCTGGTGTGGGGCGACCGGCTCAATGCCGTGTTCAGCGGCGTGAGCCTGGGCTCGGTGCTGCTGCTGGCGGCCCTGGGCCTGGCCATCACCTACGGGCTGATGGGCGTGATCAACATGGCGCACGGCGAGCTGATGATGATCGGCGCCTACGCCACCTTCGCCGTGCAGGGCGTCTTCCAGAAGTTCCTGCCCGCGTCGCTGTTCGACTGGTACCTGGTGGCGGCCATTCCGGTGGCCTTCTGCGCTTCGGCGCTGGTGGGCGCCATTCTCGAGCGCGGCGTGATCCGCTTCCTGTATGGCCGGCCGCTGGAGACGCTGCTGGCCACCTGGGGCATCAGCCTGATGCTGCAGCAGCTGGTGCGCTCCCTCTTCGGCGCGCAGAACGTGGGCGTGGAGAACCCGGCGTGGATGAGCGGCGGCCTGCAGCTCTTGAGCAACGTGACGCTGCCCTGGAACCGCATCTGCATCATCATCTTCGCTGGTCTGGTGCTGCTGGCCATGGGCTGGCTCATCGGCCGCACGCGCCTGGGCCTGTTCGTGCGCGGCGTGACGCAGAACCGGCCGATCGCCTCGTGCATGGGCGTGAACACGGCGCGCATCGACACCTACGCCTTCGCGCTGGGTTCGGGCATCGCGGGCCTGGCGGGCTGCGCGCTCTCGCAGATCGGCAATGTGGGTCCCGACCTGGGCCAGAGCTACATCGTCGACTCGTTCATGGTGGTGGTGATGGGCGGCGTGGGCCAGCTGGCCGGCACCGTGTATGCGGCGTTGGGCCTGGGCATCCTGAACAAGTTCATCGAAGGCTGGGCCGGCGCCGTGCTCGCGAAGATCGCGGTGCTGGTCTTCATCATCATCTTCATCCAGAAGCGGCCGCAGGGCATCTTCGCAGTCAAGGGCCGGAGCGCAGAGGCATGAGCAAGGTCGTACTCCCGACAAAAGGACCGCTCTTGAGCGGCAAGGGCTGGACGGCCTTCTTCGTGGCGCTGATCGCGGTGTGCGCGGTGGCACCGGTGCTCAACCTGTGGGTGCCCGCGGGCAGCGCCTTCCACATGAGCGACTACGCCGTGGCGCTGGTGGGCAAGATCATGTGCTACGCCATCTGTGCGCTGGCCATGGACCTGATCTGGGGCTACACCGGCATCCTCTCGCTGGGCCACGGCCTCTTCTTCGCGCTGGGCGGCTACATGATGGGCATGTACCTCATGCGCCAGATCGGCCGCGACGGCAACTACAAGAGCGACCTGCCGGACTTCATGGTGTTCCTGGATTGGAAGGAACTGCCCTGGCACTGGGCGCTGTCGGACAGCTTCGTGGCCACGCTCGTCCTCATCGTCGCGGTGCCGGGGCTGCTGGCCTTCGTGTTCGGCTTCTTCGCCTTCCGCTCGCGCATCAAGGGGGTGTACTTCTCCATCATCACGCAGGCCATGACCTTCGCGGCCATGCTGCTGTTCTTCCGCAACGAGACGGGCTTCGGCGGCAACAACGGCTTCACCGACTTCAAGCGCATCCTGGGCATTCCGATCGCCACGCAGGAAATGCGCATGACGCTGTTCGCGCTCACCGGCCTCACGCTGCTGGCCTTCTTCCTGTTCGCCAAGTGGCTCATCGGCAGCAAGTTCGGCCGCGTGCTGCAGGCCATCCGCGACGCCGAGTCGCGCGTGATGTTCTCGGGTTACAACCCGCTGCCCTACAAGCTCACCATCTGGGTCATCTCGGCCATGATGTGCGGCGTGGCCGGGGCGCTGTACGTGCCGCAGGTGGGCATCATCAACCCGAGCGAGATGAGCGCGGCGGCCTCCATCGAGATCGCCATCTGGACGGCGGTGGGCGGGCGCGCCACGCTGGTGGGGCCGATTGCCGGCGCCTTCATCGTCAACGGCGCCAAGAGCTGGCTGACGGTGGCATATCCGGAGTTCTGGCTGTACTTTTTGGGTGCGCTGTTCATCGCGGTGACGCTGTTCCTGCCTGACGGCATCGTCGGCCTGATCCGCAAGCTGACCTCGCGCCGCAGCGGCGAAGAGGCGGCCCTGCGTGCTGCTTCTTCCGCGCCCGCTGCGCCTGCGGATGCCGTCCGTCCGCTGCGCCGCGCCGTCGCGGCAGAAGAGGGCGCCGACACCGGCGCACTCGCACCGCTTTCCGCAGACCCGAAGGGAGCCCGCGCATGACGCCCGACCTGATGGACGCCGGCGCCGAGCGCATCGCCCGCCACCTGCACCCGCACGACCCGCTGCACACCGAGTCCGGCGGCCGCACCGCGGGCTTCGGCCGCGTGGTCGAACCCGGCGAGGTGGACGTGGCGCACGGCCGCATCCTGTACCTGGAAGACGTGAGCGTGAGCTTCGACGGCTTCAAGGCCATCAACAAGCTGAGCCTGGACATCGCGCCGGGCGAGCTGCGCTGCATCATCGGCCCCAACGGCGCGGGCAAGACCACGATGATGGACATCATCACCGGCAAGACGCGGCCCGACGAGGGCACGGTGTTCTTCGGCAGCACCATCGACCTGCTGCGCCACAAGGAAGCGGAGATCGCCCAGCTGGGCATCGGCCGCAAGTTCCAGAAGCCGACCGTGTTCGAGCACCTTAGCGTGTTCGAGAACCTGGAGCTGGCGCTGAAGACCGACAAGGGCGTGAAGGCGTCGATGCGCTTCAAGCTCGACTCGGCGCAGAGCGACCGCCTGGCCGAGGTGCTGGAGACCATCCACCTGGCGGCAAGCGTCTCGCGCATGGCGGGCAACCTCAGCCACGGCCAGAAGCAGTGGCTGGAGATCGGCATGCTGCTCATGCAGGACCCCAAGCTGCTGCTGCTGGACGAACCCGTGGCCGGCATGACCGACGAGGAAACTGCGCGCACGGCCGAACTGTTCCTCTCGCTCAAGGGCCAGCATTCGCTGATGGTGGTGGAGCACGACATGAGCTTCATCAAGACCATCTCGGACATCGTCACCGTGCTGTGCGACGGCTCGGTGCTGGCGCAGGGCACGCTGGACGAAGTGCAGGCCGATGAACGCGTGATCGAGGTGTACCTGGGACGATAAGAAATGCTGAGCGTCAAGAACATCCACCAGTACTACGGCGGCTCGCACATCCTGCGCGATGTGAGCCTTGAGGCCCGGCTGGGCAAGGTCACGGTCCTCCTGGGCCGCAACGGCGTGGGCAAGACCACGCTGCTGAAATCGCTGATGGGCCTGGTGCCGATCAAGAGCGGCAGCATCGAGCTGGACGGCAAGCCCATCCACAAGGCCACGCCCTACGAGCGCGCCCGCGCCGGCATCGGCTTCGTGCCGCAGGGCCGCGAGATTTTTTCGCGCCTGACGGTGGAAGAGAACCTGCGCATGGGCCTGGCCTACAAGAGCGCGGGCACGCCCATTCCGGCGGAACTGTTCGAGCTGTTTCCGGTGCTCAGGCAGATGATCAACCGGCGCGGCGGCGACCTGTCCGGCGGGCAGCAGCAGCAACTGGCCATTGCCCGCGCCCTGGCGCCCCGGCCCAAGCTGCTGATCCTGGACGAGCCCACCGAAGGCATCCAGCCGAGCATCATCAAGGACATCGGCCGCGTGATCCGCATGCTGGCCGACCGGGGCGACATGGCCATCATCCTGTGCGAGCAGTACTACGACTTCGCGCAGGAACTGGCCGACGACTACCTGGTGATGGAGCGCGGCGAGGTCATCGCGCGCGGGCTGGGCAAGGACATGGAAGCCCAAGGGGTGCGGCAGCTCGTGGCCATCTGAGGGGCCCTTCAAGCAAGGATATAGGGTTAACCCTAGAATTCATCCTTGCCTGCCCGGCAGCGCCGGGCTTTCGAAGAGAAATCCCCCTGGAGCCCGGCCTTGAACGCCTCACCGAGCGCGCCTTCCAACGACGACGCGGCGCCCGCCGTTTCCTCCACCGCCTTCCTGCGCGCCGTGCTGGCGCTGGGCATTGGCGGCTTCGCCATCGGCACCGGCGAATTCGTCATCATGGGCCTGCTGCCCGAGGTGGCGCGCGACATCGGCACCACCATTCCGCAGGCCGGCCACGTGATCAGCGCCTATGCGCTGGGCGTGGTGGTCGGTGCGCCGGTGCTGGCGGTGCTCACCGCCGGCTGGCGCCGGCGCGTGCTGCTGGTGGCCCTGATGGCGATGTTCGCCGTCGGCAACTTCGCCAGTGCCATGGCGCCGGGCTACCTCTCGCTCAACCTGCTGCGCTTTGCCACCGGCCTGCCGCACGGCACCTACTTCGGCCTGGCCGCACTGGTGGCGGCGGCGCTCGCGCCGCCGGGGCGTCGCGCCCGCGCGGTGGGGCTGGTGATGCTGGGGCTCACCGGTGCCACGCTGGTGGGCGTGCCCATCGCCGCCTGGCTGGGGCAGCACTGGGGCTGGCGCGCCGCCTTCGTTTTCGTGGGCGTGATCGCGCTCGTCGCCATGGTGATGATCCGGCGCGACGTGCCCGACATGGCCCCGGCTGCCGGCGCCAGCCCCTGGCGCGAACTGGGCGCGCTGGCCCGCAAGCAGGTCTGGTTCACCCTGGGCATCGCGGCCATCGGTTTCGGCGGCATGTTCGCGGTGTTCAGCTATGTGAAGCCGACGCTGATCGAGGTGTCGGGCATGCCGCTGCCCTACGTGCCCTTCGTGCTGGCGCTGTTTGGCCTGGGCATGGTCACCGGCAACCTGGTGGGCTCGCGCCTGGCCGACCGTTCGCTGATGAAGACCATCGGCGGCGTGCTGGCCTGGTCGGCGGTGGTGCTGGCGGCATTCACCTTCTCGGCCCACAACGCGGTGGCCGCCTCGTTCAACATCTTCCTCGTCGGCACGCTGGTCGCCATCGGCCCGGCGCTGCAGATCCGCCTGATGGATGTGGCCGGCGACGCGCAGGCCCTGGCCGCGGCGCTGAACCACTCGGCCTTCAACATGGCCAATGCACTGGGCGCGTGGCTGGGCGGCGTGGCCATCGGTGCGGGGCTGGGGTGGACCTCCACCGGCTGGGTGGGGGCGCTGCTGTCGCTGGCCGGCCTGGGGGTGTTCGGCTGGGCGCTGGCCAGCGCGCGGGCCGAGGGGCGGCGGGTGCGCGTGGCGGCTTGTTGAACGGGCGCAACGACACGCCCGTATTGGCTACCATAGGGCCTACTCGTTGGAGTTCCACTTGAAGCCATCCGAAGCACTCAGGTCCAACCGCGCCGCGATCCGCCGCGTGGTGGCCGCGCATCGCGCCTGCAATGCACGTGTCTTCGGCTCGGTGCTCCGCAAGCAGGACACCGACGGCAGCGACCTGGACATTCTTGTCGAACCCACGTCGGAGACCACGCTTTTCGATATCGGCGCGATTCGCCACGAACTGGCCCAGTTGCTGGGCGTATCGGTTGACGTGCTCACGCCCGGGGCCTTGCCGGCGAAGTTTCGCGACCAGGTGTTGGCGGAAGCGCAGCCCATATGAGCCGCGACAAAGGACCGTCCGCCACTCAGTTTTCGGTCAACGGCGGCGCAATCTCCTCCAGCGGCTTGCGCTCCGCATCCACCGCAAAGCGCAGCGCCAGCAGCCCGGCGCCGATGACCAGCACGGCGCCGATCGCGTAGCCCACGGCCACTGCGCCCTTGCTGCCGGTCTCGATCAGCGCGCCGAACAGCCACGGCGCCACGAACCCACCGATGCCCGTGCCCACCGCATAGAAGATGGCGATGGCCAGCGCCCGCATCTGCAGCGGAAAGACTTCGCTCACCGTGAGGTAGGCCGAGCTGGCCGCGGCCGAGGCCAGGAAGAACACCACCGACCAGCACAGCGCCTGGCTGCGCGCGTCGAGCCAGCCTTGCATGAAGGCCCAGCCGGTGGCCCCCAGGCCGATGCCCGACAGCACGTAGGTGAGGGCGATCATGCGCCGCCGCCCCACGTTGTCGAACAGCGGCCCCAAGAGCAGCGGCCCCAGCACATTGCCCAGCGCAAAGGGAAAGATGTAGAGCGCCACCTTCGAATCCGCCACGCCATGAAAGCGTGTGAGCACCAGCGCGTAGGTGAAGAAGATGGCGTTGTAGAAAAAAGCCTGCGAGATCATCAGCGCCAGCACCACGCCGCTTCGCTGGGGGTAGAGGCGCAGCAGCACATGCAGCACCTCGCGCATGGACGGCGAGCGGCCGGTTCTGCGAGAAGCGGCCGCCGCGGGAACCGCGCACTCCGACAAGGGGCCGCATTCGCGCCGCACCTGTTCCTCGATCTGCGCAATGATGCGCTCCGCTTCATCGGGCCGGCCGTGCAGCGCCAGCCAGCGCGGGCTTTCCGGCACGTCGCGGCGCACCAGCAGGATTGCCACGGCCAGCACCGCACCGAGTCCGAAGCACACGCGCCAGCCCCATTGCGGGCCCAGCACGCGCTCGTCCAGCAACAGCAGGCTCAGACCCGCGCCCAATGCTGCCCCCAGCCAGAAGCTGCCGTTGATCGCCAGGTTGACGCGCCCGCGCACGCGCGCGGGAATCAGCTCGTCGATGGCGGAGTTGATGGCCGCGTATTCGCCGCCGATGCCAAGGCCGGTGGCGAAGCGGCACAGCGCGAAGAACAGGAAGTCGGTGGCAAAGGCCGTGGCAAAGGTAGCGCAGGCATACAGCGCCAGGGTGAGCAGGAACAGACGCTTGCGCCCCAGCCGGTCGGCCAGCCGGCCGAAGAGCAGGGCCCCCAGGACCGCGCCGCCCACATAGAGCGATGCGCTGGCGCCGACCTCGGTGGCGCTCAGCGCCAGCGTGTCGCCGCGCTCCAGCACGCCGCCCAGCGAGCCGACCAGCGTCACCTCCAGCCCGTCGAGCACCCAGGCCACGCCGAGCGCCGTCACCACGCGCCAGTGCCAGCGCGACCAGGGCAGGCGGTCCAGCCGCGCGGGGATGTCGTGGCCCGTCGTCACGTCGGCATCAGACCTTGCGCGCGTCCAGCGCGGGCGGCGTCCATTCGTAGAGCCAGGTTTCGCTCAGGCTGCGCTGGCCCGTCTTCAGATACAGGCGGATGGTGATGGGGTCGAGCGCCTCGGACGGCACCACGTCGAACATCACGCGCGCACCCTTGAGCGCCGCCAGCGGCCGGGCCGAAACGATCTCGGCGCGTCCGCTGCTCAAGCTGATGCGCGGCTCGACCTTGGCGGTGCGCCAGTCGAGCGTGGCCAGCGGACCGCCCGCGAAATCGACCGCGAAGCGCCAGGCGTAGTGCGCGCGCTTCTTGCCCACCACGCCGCCCACGCCGGTGCGGGTGGCGACGCAGGTCGCGAGCGTGGACTGCACCGGCGGCCTGGACCCCCAGTAGAGGCGATAGCCGAACAGCGCCTCCTTGCCCGGTTCCAGCTTCTGCGCGGGGCTCCAGAAGGCGACGATGTTGTCCAGCGTTTCGTCCACGGTGGGAATCTGCACCAGCGACACGGCGCCTTCGCCCCAGTCGGCCTTGGGCTCCACCCACAGCGAAGGGCGCTTGTCGTAGAACACGCCGTCGTCCTGGTAGTGGTCGAAGTCGCGGTCGCGCTGCAGCAGGCCGAAGCCCTTGGGGTCGCGATCGGCAAACGAATTGAAGCTGAGGTTGACCGGGTTGGTCAGCGGGCGCCAGATCCATTCGCCGGATCCGCTGTTCATGGCCAGGCCGTCCGAATCGTGGATTTCCGGGCGCCAGTCGTTGGCCATGCGGCGGTCGTTCTCTCCGGCCAGGTACATGCTCGTGCATGGGGCGATGCCCAGCCGCTCGATGCGCTTGCGCGGATAGAGCGCCGCGTCCACGTCCATCACCAGCGGCTCGCCCGGCGTGATGGCCATCCGGTAGGCGCCGGCCACGCTCGGCGAGTCGAGCAGCGCGTGCACCACCAGCGTGGAGGAGTGCGGGTCGGGCTGCTCGAAATAGAAGTCGGTGAAGTCGGGAAATTCTTCCTCGCGCCCGAGCGCCGTGTCCACCGCCAGGCCGCGGGCCGACAGGCCGTACTGCCCTTCGCGACCCACCGCGCGAAAGTAGCTCGCGCCCAGGAAGGCCGCCACGTCGCTCTTGAAGCCGTCGCGCCGGGAATGCAGCCGAAAGCCCGCAAAGCCGAGGTCCCGCGGCTGCCTGGCGCCGTTCAGACCGCTCTTGCCATAGTCGAACATGCCGGGGTCGTAGGCCAGCTGGCGTGCCTGGCCGCCGGCTACCTCGAACATCCGCACCGGCCGCTTGTAGTACAGGCCCAGGTGAAAGAGGCTCACGCGAAACTGCAATGCCTTGTCGTTCCACAGGGCATGGTCGGGCTTGAAGCGGATGGCCTGGTACTGGTCCCAGTCGAGCGCCGCCACATCCGGCGGCAGCGGGCGCCCATGCGGCTCGTAGGGCCGCGATGCCAGGTTGCTGGCAGCCCCCTTGAGCCAGGCGTAGTCGAAGGGCTGCGCTTCTCCCACCAGCGCCTGCGGGCCGTCGGCCCGATCAGCCGCTGCCGCAAGCGTTGTTGCCACGCCCGCGAAGCCGGACCCGGCAATGGCACCGCCGGCGCCGGCCGCACCGAGAAAGGTCCGTCTTCGCATGCCGGAAAAGTCTAGGCCGCACGCCACGCGAACCCTGTCGGACGGGACGCCGGGCCGGCCGAGTCGTTTGTAGACAGCGCATCAGCCTTGCTGCCGCAGCAGGCGCTCGATCAGTTCGCGCTCGGACGTGGTGGCGGCGCGAAACAGCGAGTTGAAGGTGGCGCGAAGGCGCCGGCTGAGCTCGCGCGCGATGTTCATCTGCATCAGCGCGAACTGCCGCGTGTCATGCTCGAAGAAGTCGTGCAGCAGGCCGGTTTCCATCTCGAGCACCCGGCAGTCCTGCAGCGCCAGCACGGAGGCGCTGCGCTTGCCCAGATCCAGCAGGGCCATCTCGCCGAAGCATTCGCCCGCGTCCAACTCGCGCAGCAGCACCTCGTGGTCGTCCCAGCGGCGCTGCACGGCGACTCGCCCGTTCAGCAGTACGAACAGGCCGGTGCCGGTTTCTCCTTCGCGGGTGATGTGGCTGCCAGCGGCGTATTCGCCGGTGCGCGAGCGCGCCAGCAGGAAGTGCAGCGCGTTGTCGTCGACGCCGCCGAAGATCGCCATCTGCTGCAAGGCTTCGCACAGCGAGGTGTTGTCCTGCATCTGCCGCTCCCGTTCGCTGGTTGGGCGGCCAGTGTAGGCCTGCTGCGGGAATTCAGGTGGGCGGGCGCGCCAGCAGCAGCACCCCCACGATGGCGATGATGAGTGCGAGCACGATCCAGACGATGGGCCCGCGTTGACGCCGCGCGCGCTGCGGCCCTTCCAGCCGGCCGGGCAGCGAGCGGACGTCGTCGAGGCTCTGGTCGGCGTCGAAGCGCGTGTCGGCCTGGATGGCCGCCAGCTGGCGCTGCAGCAGCTCGGGCTCGCGCGCATCGTCTGCGCCGTGCAGCCTTTCGCCGCGCATGCGCCGGCAATAGGCCGAGAACACCCGCCCTTGCGTGGTCAGGCCGATGTCCTCGCCGCTCATGGCCAGGATGCCGTGGTCGATGAGTGCGTCGAAGCCGCGTCGCACCGCCGGGCGCTCGTGGACCGGAACGCGCATCTGCAGGCCGGTGCGCGAGGTGCGGGGCGTGCCCGCTTCCGCGCAGCGCTGGCGCACCAGGGTGACCAGCACGGCGGCAAAGGTCGCGCGCTCGGTCATTGCATCCATATCGTGGTTTCTGGAGGCCGTGGTGTCCATGGCAAGCAGCCGGGTGGCGCCCGGCAGGTCTTGCAATGATTTTGTCAGGGGCTTCGTCCAGAAGCTGTGTCCGAATGCATTCGCCCCCAAGGGCGGTGCGGCTACCGTTGGCTACATCGCCCAGATGCGCGGCGCCTTGGCTTCCATCTGCCAGAGCGTGGCGCGCCAGGCGCTCCAGACCTGCCGCAGCAGTTGCATCGCCGGCTCCACCACCGGAGCGAGCACGCGCAGCACGATGATTTCGGCGTGCGGGCTGGTCACGCCGGCGCTGGCGCGAAGGCCGCTGGCCCCGACGATGCCGCGTGCCGCCTCCAGCGCGGCTTCGCGCCGGCCGCGGTCGATGGGTGAGCCCGCCACGAAGAACAGCGACGCCAGGCAGCGCTGGCCCGCCAGGCCCAGCGGACTGTTCATGAGGCGCGTGTCCGCCGCGTCGATGCGCCCGCGCTCCAGCCACACGCCGGGCACTTCGATGTGCTGCAGCAGGCTGCCGTGCTCGAAGGGTTGGCTGGCATTGGGCAGGCCCAGCGCCACCACGTCCCAGCCGATGAGTTCGGCGCCCGGCGCGGGCTCGATGCGCAGGTGGTTCTCGGCCCGGCAGGCGCTGTAGCAGATGGCCTCCAGCGGCAGCCATTCGAGCCGCGTGCCGCCTTCCAGCACGAGCCGGGTGCGCTGCACCGCGCGCTCGCCTTCGCTGCGGTAGAAGCGGCTGGCGCCCGGCGTGGTGATCAGGCCGTGGCTGCCGCGCGCGGCGCGCACGTCGATCTGCAGCGTGTCGCCACCCACCAGCCCGCCCGGCGGATGGATGAGCACGTTGTGGCAGACGGCATCGCCTTCGGGGTAGAGGCTTTGCAGGATGCGCAGCGGGCCGTCGTGGCTGAAGCGGGCGATGCTGCGCGCGCGCGGTTCGTCGCGCTGGTAGTTCAGGTCAAGCCGGGCGTGCCAGGGCATGGATGCAACGGCTCATTCTTTCCACGCGCCAATGTGCGCGGCCAGGGCTTCGTCGACCAGCGCCGGCCCGATGCATTCGATGGCATGCGGCGAGGCGCCGAACACCTCCCGGCACGACAGCTGCGCATCGCGCTGGTCGGCATGGTCGCCGCGAAAGACCCGCAGCCGGGGCGCATCGACCCCGTACACCACGCGGCCGATGGCCGACCAGAAGATGGCGCCCGCGCACATCACGCAGGGCTCGGCCGAGGAATAGAGCGTGGCCCGGGCCAGTTCGTCGCGCGGGATCTGGCGCGCACCCAGCATGCGCACCGCATTGATCTCGGCATGGCCGGTGCAGTCGCCCGTCTCGCCGCTGTTGCAATAGGCTTCGGCCAGGATCTCGCCCGATTCGGACACGATCACCGCGCCGAAGGGCCGGTTGCCGCGCCGGCGGGCCGCGTGTGACCAGACGATGGCCTTGCGCAGGTAGCGGCCGTCGCGTTCATCGAGTTGTTTTTCTTCGGAAAAGCTCATGCACCGCAATCATGCACGAGGCGTGCCACCGGCCCATTCCGGGGCCCGGGCATGGCAAGCATGCGGCCGCTACTCGGCGCGAATGTCGTTGTTCTTCACCACATCGCCCAGCAGCTTGTAGTTCTCGCGCGTCATCGCGCCCAACTGCTCGGGCGTGCCGCCGCCGGGCTCGTCCCCGCGGTCGGCGATGGTCTTTTGCACCTTCGGGTCTTTCAGTGCGGCATTGGTGGCCGTGTTCACCTTGCGGACGATCTCCGGGCTGAGGCCGGCCGGCCCGACATGCCGATGAAGGAAATCACCTGGAAGTCCTTGATGCCGCGCTCGGTGGCTGTGGGGACGTCGGGGAAGGCCGGGATGCGCTTGGGACCGGTGGCCATCAGCGGCCTGAGCTGTCCCGACTTGATGAAGGGCGCCACCACCGAGGCCGCATCGAACATGCACGGAATGCGGCCGGCCACCAGGTCGGTCATGGCCGGACCGCTGCCCTTGTACGGCACGTGGCTCATCCTGGGCTTGCCGATGCGCTCGCGGAACAGCTCCATGGTGGTCTGCACCAGACTGCCGGGACCGCCCGAGGCGTAGTCGACGATCTTGCCTTCCTTGTCCTGCTGCTTCACCCAGGCGATGAATTCCTCGACTGTCTTGACCGGCAGCGAGGACGGCACCACCAGCAGCAAGCCGGACGTGAGCAGCAGTCCGATCGGCGTGAGCTTGAGCGGATCGGCCACCGGCGTGTTGCGGTAGGTGTGCGGGTTCAGCACCATGTTGCTGCCGTTGCCCACCAGCAGGCGGTAGCCGTCGGGCGCCGACTTGGCGATGTAGTCGGTGGCGATGTTGCCGTTCACGCCCGGCTTGTTGTCGATGACCACGCTTTGCTTGAGGCTCTCCTGCATCACGGCGGTGAGCACGCGGCCCGCGAAATCGGTCTGCCCGCCCGGCGGATAGCCCACCACCAGCGTGACCGGCTTGGTTGGCCAGGCATCCTGCGCCAGGGCCAGTTCGGGCAGCAAGGCCGCCGCGAGGCCGCCAAGGCCGATGTGCTGCAGCGCACTGCGGCGAGACGAAAGAGAGGGCTGGGGGTGCTTGAATGCCATCGCGTGTCTCCCCTTGGCAAGGCCAGGTGCGAAATCATAGGAGGGGCAGGCGATGCCCACAAGCGGACCTATGATCGGGCGGTTCGCGGGCCAACCCCATGCGCCCGCGCCAGCACGACCGCTTTTTTTCACGATGACCGACACCACCTCCAAGCCGCCGCTTCCCGACCACCTCTCCATCGACCCGCGCAGCCCGCACTACGTGGCGGAAATCTTCGAGCACGACATCGGCATCCGCTTCAACGACAAGGAGCGGCACGACGTGGAGGAGTACTGCATCAGCGAAGGCTGGGTGAAGGTGCCCGCGGGCAAGACGCTCGACCGCAAGGGCAACCCGCTGATGCTCAAGCTCAAGGGCAAGGTGGAGGCCTTCTACAAGGAGGCGTGAACTTGCGCCGTTGCCTGTGCAGGCCATACCATGCCCGCACACCATTCACAGGGAGCTGAATAGAAATGGCAACTCGCGGATTCACCGGCCGCCGCCCTGCTGCGGCCACCGCCAACCGGCTGCCGCCGGGGCAATACCTCACCGACGACTTTCCGGTGCTGGCCAAGGGGCCCACGCCGCGCATCGACATGGCGCGCTGGCGCTTCGAACTCTTCGACGGTCCGCGTCCGCTGGCCGGGTGGAGCTGGCACGATTTCCAGCAGTTGCCGCGCACGCGCTGGCAGGGCGACATCCATTGCGTGACCAAGTGGTCGAAGTTCGACACGCTGTGGGAGGGCGTGGGCATCGACGACCTGCTGGCCGCTGCCGGCCTGCCTGCCCCGCCCACGCCATGGGTGCTGGCCCTGGGCTTCGACGACTACGACACCAACGTCCCCATGGCCGACCTGGCCGGCGGGCGCGCCATGGTGGCCACGCATTTCGACGGCCGGCCGCTCGAACCCGCGCATGGCGGCCCGGCGCGCCTGCTGGTGCCGCATCTCTATTTCTGGAAGAGCGCCAAGTGGCTGCGCGGCCTGCGCTTCACGCAGCGCGACGAGGCCGGCTTCTGGGAGCTGCGCGGCTACCACATGCATGGCGATCCGTGGAAGCAGCAACGCTTCTCGGACGACGAATGAACGCCGCGGCAGGCAAGGCGGCCACTTCGTGGCATGAGGCCGTGATCGAGCGCATCGAGCCTCTCACCCCGCGCATCGCCAGCGTGCGGCTCAAGGCGCCGCTGGCGCAGCCGGTGGCCGGGCAGCATGTGGACGTGCGGCTCACGGCCGAAGACGGCTACAGCGCGCAACGCAGCTATTCCATCGCATCGGCGCCGTCCGCGCCGCACATCGAGCTGATGATCGAAAAGCTCGACGACGGCGAGGTGTCGCCGTACTTCCACGACGTGGCGCAGGCGGGCGACACCATCGAGGTGCGCGGCCCGCTGGGCGGCCACTTCATCTGGTCGCCGGCCGATGGCGGGCCGCTGCTTCTCATCGCGGGTGGGTCGGGCCTGGCCCCGCTCATGGCCATGGTGCGCGCCTGGCGCGATGCCGGCAGCGAAACGCCGCTCATGCTGGTGTATTCGGCCCGCACCTGGGCCGAGCTCGCCTTTGTGGAAGAACTGCAGCAGCTGCAGGTGCAGGCACCGGAACACTTCCTCTTCGTGGCCGTGACCACGCGCGAATCGCCGCGCCGCGCGGGCGACCTGGGGCGCCGCCTGAACGCCGCGCAACTGCAGGGCCTGTTGTCGCGCTGGGCGCAGGTGCCGCGCCATGTCTATGTGTGCGGCTCGAACGCCTTCGTCGAAGCCGTCACCGACGGCCTGCTGCTGGCCGACGTGGCGGCTGCGGCGATCCGCACCGAGCGCTACGGCGGCACCGAATCCACTCTCAACCCAAAAATAGGAGTCCAGACATGACCATTTCCGTGCGCCGCGACGACCTCGCCGGCACCCGCCACCGCGTGCAGATCCGCCAGCACAGCTTCACGGTGGATGCCTCGCCGGCCGGCGGCGGCAAGGACGAGGGCCCGAGCCCGCACGACCTGTACGACGCCGCGCTGGCTTCGTGCAAGGCGCTCACGGTGCTGCTCTACGCCAAGCGCAAGGGCATGCCGCTGGAAGACATCGAGGTGCAGGTGGAACGCGACGACAGCCAGGAGCGCCAGGGCACCTACAAGCTCAAGACCGTGCTGCATCTCACCGGCCCGCTCGACGACGCGCAGCGCGCCGAGCTGCTGCGGGTGGCCGGCAAGTGCCCGGTGCACCGCCTCATGAGCGAGGTCAAGACCGAGATCGAGACCGTGCTGGCCTGAAGCGCGGCAAAAAGGGGCGGCCCCGGGCCTCAGGCCCGGGCCAGCCGCCCGCCTGGCCGGCGCCGCGCAAGCGCCAGGTTGGCCGTGGTCATGGCCGCCACCAGCGTGACCAGCCACGAGAAATACACCCACAGCAAAAACATGGGCAGCGTGGCGAAGGCCCCGTAGACCGCCTTGTACGTCGGCACCTTGACCAGGTAGTGGGTGAAGCCCCGCTTGCCCAGCTCGAAGCCCACGCTGGCGATCACCCCGCCCACCAGCGCGTCGCGCAGCTGGACCGTGGTGTTGGGCACGAAGTAGAACAGGCTCGCCAGCGCCACGACGCCGAGCATGAGCGGCCCGAGATCCAGCACGAAGGCGAGCGACGGCGGCAGCGCCTTGATCAGGCCCATGGAGCTGCCCAGCAGGTACGACGTGGCCCACAGGCTCAGGCCCAGCACGAGCGGCCCGAGCGCCAGCATCAGCAGGTACATGCCCACCCGCCTGAGGAAAGGCCGGTTCCTGCGCACCTGCCACATCTGGTTGAGCGCGTTCTCCACCGTGAGCAGCATGGCCACTGCCGTGCACAGCAGGAACAGCGAGCCGACCCAGGTCAGGCCATGGGCGTTGATAGCGAACTTGTTCAGGTACTTGAGCACCGTGCGGGCGATGTCGGCTGGCAGCAGGCTGCCCAGCAGGACATGTTCGAGCGCGTCCTTCAGGCGCCGGAAGACCGGGAAGCGGGCGATGAGCGCCAGGCTCACGGCCAGCAGGGGCACCATGGACAGCAGCGTGGTGAAGGTCAGGCTGCCGGCAACCTGGGGCAGGCGCTCCTTTCTGGCGCGCTCGAAGGTCAGGCGGGTGAGGGCGAACATCAGATGAGGTTGCGCATGGCCTGCGCGGTTTCGCGCAGCACTGGCAGCACGCGCGCCACTGCGTCTTCGCTCGACTCGTGCCCCATGGGCATGGTGATGTTGAGCGCCCCCACCAGGTCGCCGCGCCGGTCGCGCAGCGGCACGGCGATGCCGCGCGAGTTCAGGTCCAGCTGCTGCTCCGACAGCGACCAGCCTTGGGCGCGGATGCGGGCCAGCTCCAGCCGCATGCGCTCCTTGCTCGAAATGGTGTGCGAGGTGAACACCGCCAGCTCGTGCGTGGCCAGCCACTGGGCCTGCTCCTCATCGCTGCGCATGGCCAGCATCAGCATGCCGGCGGCGGTGACCTGCGCCGGCACGCGCGCGCCCAGCACGTAGCCGGTGCTCATGCTGCGGTTGGGGCCGTTGCGCGCGATGTAGACCACCTCGTCGCCGTCCATCACCGAGAGATACGCGATCTCGTGCGTGCCCGCCGCCACCCGCTGCAGGAAGGGCTGCACGATGCGCGGCAGCCGCGCCGACTCCAGGTACGACTGGCCCAGCCGCAGCACGCGCGGCGTGAGCCAGAACAGCTTGCCGTCGCTGGCGACAAAGCCCATGTGCTGCAGGGTGAGCAGGTAGCGGCGCGCGGCGGTGCGCGTCATGCCGGTGCGCTGGCCGGCCTGGCTGGCGGTCATGCGCGGGTTGGCGTCGTCGAAGGCCTCGATGATGCTCACGCCGCGCTCCAGCCCGGCGATCCAGTCGCGCTTGTCCAGGCCCGGGGGCGGCTCCTTGCTGTCGTTGTCCATGGTGGCGAGGTATTCCCTTGATTTGCTCAATGTTCGCACAGCATTGTTCGATGATCGATCGCTGAGCGAATTTTATTGTTGCGATGCTCCCGGCTGCGGCTACAGTGCGAGCCTGCCACAACCGCGCCGAGCGATAGTCGAACAACGAAAGTTCTTCTTCATGTACACCATCCAAGGCTCCACCGATCTTTTCCTGATGCCGGGCGACCCGGTCACCAACGTGCGCGTGCCGCGCATGTTCAACGCGGTGTTCGAGCGCTTCGGCATCGACGCGGTGATGGTGCCGGCGCGGGTGCCGGTGCGCGACCTGGCGGTGTTCCTCAAGGCCAGCTTCCTCGCCAGGAACATCCGCGGCATGGTGATCGCGCCGCCGCACAAGCCGCTGGTCATCAGCCTGCTGGACGGCTGCGGGCTGCTGGGCCGCGTGGCCGGCTCGGTGAACATCGTGCGGCGCACCGAAAGCGGCGAACTGGAAGGCGACCTGTTCGACGGCGAGGGCTTCACCTCGGCGCTGGAGCACTTCAACATTCCCTATCGCGGCAAGCGCGTGCTGATCCTCGGCGCGGGCGTCACCGGCGCGGCCATGGGCGTGGCGCTGGCCGACGGCGGCACGGTGGACGGCGCGGCGCATGTGGCTTTCTACGACCCCGTGGCCGGCAAGGCCGCAGGCCTGGCGGCGCAGCTCGACGCCTTCTTCGACGCCACGGTCGTGGCGGTGGCCTCCAGCGACCCGGCCGGCTACGACCTGGTGGTCAACGCCTCGCAGATGGGCCTGGAGGCTGTGGACGGCCTTCCCTGCGACGTGGCGCGCATCGAGCCGCACGCCGCGGTGTTCGACGTGCTGCTGCGCGGCCAGCCCACGCCCTTCGTGCGTGCGGCGCGTGCGCGCGGGCTGCATGCGCAGCCGGGCTTCGAGATGCTGATCCAGCAGATTCCGTACTACCTGGACTACTACGGCTACACCGAGGCCGCGCAGGGCGTGCGCGAGGACAGCGGCTTCTTGCGCGACCTGGTCTACCCGGCGGCGCTGGCCCAAGAGGCGCGCAACCCGCAGCGCTACCGCTCGGACAGCGTGGCCTGAGAAAAGAACAGGTGCGATCCATCCATTTCAAGCACCCATCGACATGAGCATTTTCGAAGCCTTTCTTTCCACGCCAGAGGCCCTGGACGCCTTCAGCGACCACCATTTCGTCGACGCCATGCTTCGCTTCGAGGCGGCGCTGGCCCGTTCGCAGGCGCAGCTGGGCCTCATTCCTGAATCGGCTGCGCATTCCATCGTGGGCAGCTGCAAGGTCGAGCTGTTCGACGTGGCCAAGATCCTGCGCGACAGCGGGCGGGCCGGCAGCGTGGCCATTCCGCTGGTCAAGACCCTGAAGGACGCCGTGGGCGTGTTCAATGCCGACGCCGTGCAGTACGTGCACTTCGGCAGCACCAGCCAGGACGTGATCGACACCGCCATGGCGCTGGTCACGCGCGATGCGGTGCAGCTCATCGATGCCGACCTGGGCAAGGCCGCCGACGCGCTGCTGCAGCTGGCCACGCAGCATGCGCAGACGCCGGTGCTGGCCCGCACGCTGATGCAGCCGGCCTCGGTCACCAGCTTCGGCCTGAAGTGCGCCAACTGGGCCGCGCCGCTGGTGCGCGCGCGCACCCGCATCGCCATTGCGGCGAAGAACGCGCTCCAGCTGCAGCTGGGCGGCGCCGTGGGCACGCTGGCGCAGATGAAGGAGCACGGCCCGGCCGTGCGCGCGCGTGTGGCGCAGGCCCTGGGCCTGCAGGATGCCGGCAATGCCTGGCACACGCAGCGCGACGAATGGGTCGCGCTGGGCTGCGAGCTGGGCATAGCGGTGGGCAGCCTGGGCAAGATCGCGACCGACATCGCCCTCATGGGCCAGTACGAAGTGGGCGAGCTGGCCGAGCCGAGCGAGCCCGGCCGCGGCGGTTCGTCGGCCATGCCGCACAAGCGCAACCCGGTGGCCTCGATGGTGGCGCTGGCTGCATCGCAGCGCGCACCGCAGCGCGTGGCCGCGCTGCTGGCCACCATGCCGCAGCAGCACGAGCGCGCATTGGGTGCATGGCAGGCCGAGCTGGCCGAGTGGCCGCAGCTGCTGGTCACCACCCACGGCAGCGTGCGCGCCATGGCCGGGGCCTTGCCGGGCCTGCAGGTCGATGCCGCGCGCATGCGGGCCAACATCGACACGCTGCGCGCGCAGCTGCCGCGCGAAGCCGCCGACGAATGGTTCGATCCGGCGCTGGCCGAATCCGCCGGCGCGCTGGCGCTGGCCCAAGTCCAGGCGCTGCGCGCCGCCAAGTGAACAGGGAATCCATCCGATGAGCACCGACAAGAAACAAGCGCCGACGAGCGCCTACGACGCCGGCATGATCAACCGCCGCCGCGTGCTGGGCGATGCCTGGGTCGACAAGTCCCTGGCCAACCGCAACAGCTTCAACGCCGAGTTCCAGGAAATGATCACGCGGCACGCCTGGAACGACATCTGGGGCCGTCCGGCCCTGGGCGACAAGACGCGCCGCTTCATGGTGCTGTCGATGCTGCTGGGCGTGAAGTCCTTCGAGGAGTTCGTGATGCACGTGCGCGCCGCGCTGGACGGCCCGCCCGAGTCGCGCCTCACGCCCGAGGACATCAAGGAGATCATCATGATGTCCGCCATCTACGTCGGCGTGCCGGCGGCCAACCATGCCTTCGGCCTGGCGACGGCGGTGCTGAAGGAAAAGGGCCTGATTCCGGACGCTGCCCCGTGACGCCTGCGACCGCGGCGCCGATCGGCTTCGCGCTGCTGCTGCCCCTGCTGCTGGCGGCGCAGCCGGTGGCCACCGACAGCTACCTTTCCGCGCTGCCCGCCATTGCGACCGAGCTGGGTTCGGCCAGCACCAGCCTGACCATGTTCGTGCTGACCTTCGGCGTGGCGCAGATTCCGGTGGGCAGCCTGGCCGACCGCATCGGCCGCCGCCCGGTGCTGCTGGGTGGGCTGGCCTTGTACGTGGTGGCGGCCCTGGCCGGCGCGCTGGCCGCCAGCGCCGCCATGCTCGCAGGGGTGAGGGCGGTGCAGGGCGCGGCCATGGCCGCCATCCTGGTGTGCTCGCGCGCCGCGGTGCGCGACCTGTATCCGGCGCATGAAGGCATGCACGTGATGGCACGCGGCCTCACGGGCCTGGGCGTGGTGGCGCTCATCGCGCCGGTGCTGGGGGCCTTCGTCGTGCAATGGGCCGGCTGGCGCTGGGTGCTGGTGCTGATGGCCGTCTATGGCGCCGTGCTGCTGGCCATGTGCTGGCATTCCTTCGGCGAGACGCAGGCGCCGCAGGCGGCGGGCCAACCCGCGGCGCAGGGCGGGGTGCGCGAGGTGTTCGCCAGCCGCAGCTTCCGGGTGTGGAGCTGCCTGTCGGCATCCAGCTACGGCGGCATCTTCTGCTTCCTGCTGCTCTCGCCCATGGTCTACATCGGCTACCTCGGGCTCCCGCCGGCGTTGTACGGCTGGATTCCGTCGTTCGGCTCGGCCATCTACATCGGCAGCACCACTGCCTGCCGGCGCCTGCTGTACCGCTGGGGGCCGCTGCGTACCGTGCGGCTGGGTGCGCTGCTCAGCATCAGCGGCGCCTTGATCCAGGCGCTGGGCGCATGGCACCTGCCGGGCAGCGCCTGGCCGCTCATGCTCGGCCACGCCTTCTTCAGCATGGGCCACGGCATCCATCAACCCTGCGGCCAGGCGGGTGCTGTGGGCGACCTGCCTCGCCTGGCGGGGCGCGCGGTATCGTGGTCGGGGTTCATGATGATGGCGGTGGCCTTCTGCGTGGGCCAGCTGGCCTCGCGCTTCATCGACGAGCGCCACAGCCATGGCGCCTGGCCGATGGTGGTGCCCATGCTGGCCGCGGGCAGCGCCATCGTGCTCATCGCCTTCGTGTGGCTGCCGCGCGTGCTGGCGCACCAGCAGCAGCTGCAACACAAACCCAAGGAGAAAACGACATGATCCACCTCAACCTCGTGCGCGAAGGGCAGGGCCCCGTCGTGGTGCTGAGCCACGCGCTGGGCTGCGACCTGCACATGTGGGACGGCGTGGCGCCGCTGCTGGCGCGCGACTTCACCGTGCTGCGCTACGACCACCGCAACCATGGCCGCTCCGACGTGGTGGCCGGCGCGCTCACCATGCAGACGCTGGCGCAGGACGCGGCCGATCTCATCGCGCGCGAAGCCGGCGGCGCGCCGGTGCATTTCGTGGGCCTGTCGATGGGCGGCATGACGGCGCAGGCCCTGGCGCTGAGCCATCCGCAGCTGCTGCGCAGCGTGGTCATCGCCAACTCGGCTTCGTACTACCCCGACCGCGCGCCGTGGCAGGCGCGCGTGGAAACCGTGCAGGCCCAGGGCATCGCAGCCATCGCCCCCGGCGCGGTGGCGCGCTGGCTCACGCCCGAGTTCGCCGCCAGCGCCGACGGCGCGGCGCTGGCCCGCCAGCTGCACGACACCCTGGTGGCCACCGATCCGCAAGGCTACATCGCCGCCTGCCAGGGCGTGGCCGCCATCGACTTCCGCGAGAGCAACCGCAAGATCGCCCTGCCCACGCTGGTGATCGCCGGTGCGCGCGACGAGGCCACGCCGCCGGCCATGTCGCAGGAAATGGTCGCCGCCATTCCGGGCGCGAAGCTGGCCGCGGTCGAGGCGGCGCACCTGAGCGCGGTGGAGCGGCCGGCCGAGTTCGCGCAGGTGCTGAAGGATTTCTTCGCCACGCTCTGAAGGAGCGCCCCGTTCGCCGCGGCGCACGCGCTTTCTAGAATGGCGCGATGCACATCGCCATTCTCACCTTCCAGGGTTTCAACGAACTCGATTCGCTCGTCGCGCTGGGCGTGCTCCACCGGATCAAGAAGCCCGATTGGCGCGTGAGCCTGTGCTGCCCCGAGCCGCAGGTGACGTCGATGAACGGCGTCACCGTGCATGCGCAGTCGCTGCTGGAAGACGCACGCGATGCGGATGCGGTCATCGTGGGCAGCGGCATCCTCACGCGCGAGATCGTCGCCACCCCCGCGCTGATGGACCGGCTGGCGCTGGACCCGTCGCGCCAGCTCATCGCGGCGCAGTGTTCGGGCACCCTGATCCTGGCCCGGCTCGGCCTGCTGGGCCAGGTGCCGGCCTGCACCGACCTGACGACCAAGCCCTGGGTGCAGGAGGCGGGCGTCGAGGTGCTGAACCAACCCTTCTTCGCGCAGGGAAACGTGGCCACGGCGGGCGGCTGCCTGGCCTCGCCCTACCTGGCGGCGTGGATCATCGCGCGCACAGAAGGCGTGGAGGCCGCGGCCGCCGCCTTGCACTATGTGGCACCGGTGGGCGAAAAGGAGGCCTACGTGGCCAACGCAATGGGCAGGATATCGCCGTATCTTCCCGCTTGAACGCCGCCCGGGGGCCTGCCCGCCGCCCCGGTGAACACACAAACAAACACATGGGCGAAAGACCGTTCGCTGGCTGCGCCTGCTCCGCGGGGCGAGAATGCGCGGCATGAGCAACCACAATCCCACTCCCCATCAGCTGCGCATCGATTTCGTCTCCGACGTCTCCTGTCCGTGGTGCGCGGTCGGGCTGGGCGCGCTCGAACAGGCGCTCGAGCGGGTGTCGCCCGAGATCCAGGCCGAGCTGCACTTCCAGCCCTTCGAGCTCAATCCCGACATGCCGCGCGAAGGGCAGGATTCGGTCGAACACCTGGTCGAGAAATACGGCATCGACGAGGCGCAGGTGCGCGCCAACGGCGAGCGCATCCGCGAGCGCGGCGCGCAGGTGGGCTTCGACTTCAGCCTGGACCGCCGCAAGCGCGTGTGGAACACCTTCGATGCGCATCGCCTGCTGCACTGGGCCGAGCTGGAAGACGTGGCCAGGCAGCGCCAGCTGAAGAAGGCGCTGTTCAAGGCCTACTTCACAGACGGCCAGAACCCCTCCGACCCCGAGCTGCTGGTCCGCCTGGCGGGCGAGGCGGGGCTGGACACGGCGCGCGCCCGCGAGATCCTGGCCAGCGACGCCTACGCGGCCGAGACCCGCGCGCGCGAGCGGATGTACACCGGCGCGGGCATCCATTCGGTGCCGGCCATCATCATCGACAACAAGCACCTGATCTCGGGCGGACAGCCGGCCGAGATCTTCGAGCGCGCGCTGCGCCAGATCGCGGGGGCTGCGCCGCAGCAGACAGCGGAGGCTTGACGCCATGGCCCGGAACACCATCGCCCAGCTGCTCGGCACCGAACTGCCGCTCATCCAGGCTCCCATGGCCGGCGCGCAGGGCAGCGCCATGGCCATCGCCGTGAGCAACGCGGGTGCGCTGGGCTCCCTGCCGTGCGCCATGCTGGCGCCCGATGCCATTCGCGCCGAGATCGAAGCGATCCGCCAGGCCATCGGCAGCAAGCCCTACAACGTCAACTTCTTCTGCCACCACGTGCCCGTGCCGGATGCCGGGCGCGAGGCGGCATGGCGCAAGGCGCTGGCGCCGTACTACGCCGAGTTCGGCATCGACGCCGCGAACATCCCCGCCGGCGCCGGACGCAACCCGTTCAGCGACGCGGGGGCCGATGTGCTCGAGGCCTTCAGGCCGCCGGTGGTGAGCTTCCATTTCGGGCTGCCGTCCGAAGACCTGCTGGCCCGCGTGCGCGGCTGGGGCGCCAAGGTGCTGAGCTCGGCCACCACGGTGGAAGAGGCGCAGTGGCTGGCGGCGCGCGGCGTCGATGCGGTGATTGCACAGGGCCTGGAGGCAGGCGGGCACCGCGGCCATTTCCTCTCGCACGACCTGAGCCGCCAGGTGGGCACCTTCGCGCTGCTGCCGCAGGTGCTCAAGGCGGTGAAGGTGCCGGTGATCGCGGCCGGCGGCATCGTGGATGCGGCCAGCGCCCGCGCGGCCATGGCCCTGGGTGCGGCCGGCGTGCAGGTGGGCACCTCGTACCTGCTGTGCCCCGAGGCGACCATCACCGCGCCGCACCGCGCCGCGCTGTCGGGCAACGAAGAGGCGCGCCGGCACACCGCGCTCACCAACCTGTTCACCGGCCGGCCGGCGCGCGGCATCATGAACCGCGTGATGCGAGAGCTGGGCCCCCTGAGCGCCGCGCCGCCCGAATTTCCGCTGGCCACGGCCGCCATCGCGCCGCTGCGCGCCAAGGCCGAAGGCCAGGGCAGCGGTGATTTTTCTCCCTTGTGGTCGGGCCAGAACGCCAGCGGCTGCAAGGCCATCGGCGCTGCCGAGCTGACGCGCGAGATCGCGGCCGGCCTGCACGGCGCCTGACGACCCGACTTCAAAGAGAACAAGAGAAAGGATTCCCCAGACATGGCAGAGCGCGAGGACCCACGAGAATTCAGACCCGTTCGCGAATCGTCCGTGTGGACGGCCGTCATCCTGGTGGTGGTGCTGCTGGGCGCCGGCGCCTTGTGGTGGCGCTGGTCGCAGACACAGGCGCCGACACCCGTGGCCGCAACGACGCCGCAGGAGACGCCCTCGGCCAGTGCGCCGGCCGATGCACCCCCGCCGCCGCCGCAGGCCGAGCAGACCGCGCCCCTGAATCCGGTGGAGACGCCGCCCGATGCCGCGCTGCCGCAACTGTCCGAATCCGACGCGCGGGTCACGAGCGCGCTCAACGAACTGCTGGGCCGCAAGAACGTCGCCACCTTCCTCAACGTGGACGGCTTCGTGCGCCGCTTTGTCGCCACGGTGGACAACCTGCCGCGCGAGCATGCGCCGTCGCGCATGTGGCCGGCGCAGCCTGCCGGCCAGCGCTTTGCCACCACCGGCAGCGGCGAGCAGACCACCATCGCGCTGGACAACGCGCAGCGCTACACGCCGATGGTGCTGATGGCCGAGCAGGTGGACCCGGCCGCCGCGGCCGGCGTGTACTTCAAGCTCTACCCGCTGTTCCAGCAGGCGTTCGAAGAACTGGGCTACCCCGGCAAGTATTTCAATGACCGCCTGGTGGCCGTCATCGACCACCTGTTGGCCGCGCCCGAGCCCGAAGGGCCGGTGCGGGTGAAGATGGTCGAGGTCAAGAGCGACACCCCCGTCACCCGGCCCTGGGTGCACTACGAATACGCCGACCCGCAGCTCGAGGCCATGTCGGCCGGGCAGAAGATCATGGTGCGCGTGGGCCTGGTCAACGAGCGCCGGCTCAAGGCCAAGCTCAAGGCCTTCCGTGCGCAGCTGGTGGCCGGCGCCGCCGCATCGCAGCAGACGAAGAAATAAGCCGCATGAGTCACAACGCGCCCGTGCGTGTGGCCGACATGCAGGCCTTCGACACCCTGATCGACGCGAGATCGCCGGCCGAGTTTGCGCTGGACCACGTGCCCGGCGCCATCAACTGCCCGGTGCTCGACGACGAGGAGCGCCGCATCGTCGGCACGCTGTACAAGCAGCAGGGCGCCTTCGAGGCGCGCCGCGTGGGCGGCGCCATGGTGGCGGCCAACCTGGCGAAGCACCTGCGCGAGCGCTTTGCCGACCGGCCCGCCAACTGGAAGCCGCTGGTGTACTGCTGGCGCGGCGGCATGCGCAGCGGCTCCATGGTCACCTGGCTGCGCCTGGTGGGCTGGGACGCGCAGCAGCTGGCCGGCGGCTACAAGAGCTTTCGGCGCCACGTCATCTCGCAGCTCGACGCGCTGTGCCCGCAGCTGGACCTGCACGTGATCTGCGGCGCCACCGGCAGCGCCAAGACGCGCGTACTGCAAGCGCTGGCGGCGCAGGGCGAGCAGGTGCTCGACCTGGAAGACATGGCCTGCCACAAGGGCTCGCTGCTGGGCAACCTGCCGGGTGTGCCGCAGCCTTCGCAAAAGAGCTTCGAGACCGACCTGGCCACGCGCCTCGAGCGCTTCGACCTGGCCCGGCCCATCTACGTGGAAGGCGAGAGCGCGCGCATCGGCAAGGTCTCGCTGCCGCTGTCGCTGGTGGCGCGCATGCGCGAGTCGCCTTCGGTCATCGAGGTGGCGGCCACGCCCGAAGCACGCCTGGCCTTTCTGCTGCACGACTACGCCTACCTGGGCGACGACCGCGAAGGCCTGGCGGCGCAGCTGGCCAAGCTCAAGGAACTGCAGGGCAAGGAGACCGTCGCGCGCTGGCAGCAGTGGGCGCTGGCGGGCGATCTGGAGCCGCTGTTCGCGGAGCTGATGGCGCTGCACTACGACCCGCACTACGAGCGCTCGCAGGAGCGGCATTTCGCCGCTTGGGGACAGCGCCGCAGCGTGCAGGCGCAGTCGCTGGACGAAGCGGGGATCGAGGCGCTGGCGCGGAAGATTGCGGCCCGCTAGGCGCCTGCCTCAGCTGGAGGCCTGGGCGCCTGGCGAATTCCGGCTCAGCCCGCGTCCCCCAGGTTCGCCTTGAAGAACTCCATCGTGCGCGACCACGCCAGCTTGGCGGCGGCCGCGTCGTAGCGCGGCGTGGTGTCGTTGTTGAAGCCGTGCTGCGTGCCCGGATAGCGGTAGGCCGCGAAGCGCACGTCGGCTGCCTTGAGCGCGGCCTCGTACGCGGGCCATGCGGCGTTGATGCGTTCGTCCACATCGGCCTGCTGGATGAGCAGCGGTACCTTGACCTTGGCCGCCTCGGCCGGGTCGGGCGTGTTGCCGTAGAAGGGCACGCCGGCCGTGAGTTCGGGTGCGCGCAGCGACAGCTGGTGCACCATGCCGCCGCCCCAGCAGAAGCCCACCGCGCCGATCTTGCCGGTGGTGTCGGGGCGGGCCTTGAGCCAGCTCATGGCGGCAAGAAAGTCTTCGCGCGCCTTGCCCTGGTCGAGCTTGGCGAAGGCCGCGCGTGCGTCGTCCTCATTGCCGGGGTAGCCGCCCAGCGGCGTGAGCGCGTCCGGCGCAAACGCCATGTAGCCGTCCAGCGCCAGGCGGCGCGCGATGTCCTCGATGTGCGGATTGAGCCCGCGGTTCTCGTGGATGACCAGCACCGTGGGCAGCTTGCGCGTGCCCGCGCTGGCGGGGCGCACCAAATAGCCCTTGATGGTGCCGTTGCCTTGGGGCGAGGGGTAGCTGGGCCGGTCGATCTTCAGCCGCGAGTCGTCGGCCGGCACCTGCTGGCCCGCAGCGAAGTTGGGGCTGAGCGCGGCCAGCAGCCCCGCGGCCGTCATGCCGGCTTTGGCGAATTTCTGCGCGCTGGCCAGAAAGCCGCGCCGGTCCAGGTCGCCATGCACGTAGGCGTCGAAGAGGATGAGCAGGTCCTGGTCGAAATCCGCGGCGGTCAGGCGGGGCGTGGAGGTGGTCTGCATGGGCAAGGCTCCTTTCAAGCAAGTTGAGGTTGGAGAAGCAGGCTGGCACACGTGGCGCGCTGCATTACACAACAACAGGCAATTTGCCGCCGATGCCCATCTCCTGCGCTGCGTGGGGTTGTACGGTCGCGCGGTCCTTGCCCCCGGATCCTTCAGGGCGATGCCGGCAACGGCAGCGGCGAATACTCCGCCGGCACCCAGGCGTAGCCCTTGCCTTCGACCCGCGCATGGCCCAGCCCCGGGAAGGGCAGGTGCGCGCCGGCCACCCACCAGCCTTCGCGTGACGCGCGCTGCAGCATCGCGCGGCGCGACTCGATGGCCTGCGCGCGGTCGGCATCCACTTCGTAGCTGGCCTTGGGGTTGGCGAACTGCACCGCGTGGTAGTGCACCAGGTCGCCCCACACCAGCAGCTTGTCGCGCGGCGCGCTGCCGCCTGGGACGAGGAAGGACGCGTGGCCCGGCGTGTGGCCGTGGCTGGCCAGGGCCTCGATGCCGGCCGGCAGGCTGCCGTCGCCCGGCTCGAAGGTGCGCAGCCGCCCCGCGGCCGAATAGACGTCGAGCGGTCGGCGCGCAAGGGCCACGATGAAGCGCAGGTCCTTCGGCGTGTTCGCCTCGGCGCCGGGGCCCTGCCAGTACGCGGCCTCGGTGCGGTCCATCCACAGCGTCGCGTTGGGGAAGGCCGGCTTGCCGTCCTTGCCCAGTACGCCGCACAGATGGTCGGGGTGCGCATGCGTCACCAGCACGTCGTCCACCTGCCCGGGCGCGAAGCCGGCCGCCTGGAGGTTGTCCACCACATGGCCCAGGCCGCCGCCGAAGCAGTCGGCCGTGCCGGCATCGATCAGCACACGCCGGCCCTGCACCTGCACGAGGTAGGCGTTCACGGCGGTCTGCAGGCCGGCGGGGCTTTCGGGCACGTAGCGGCCTTGCAGCTGCTTGTCGACCTGGGCAGGCGTCATGCCCGCGATCTGCGCGCGCGGCAGCGGCACCACGCCGTCGAAGAGCGCGGTGACGCGCAGCGTGCCGATGACCTGGTGGTAGTAGCCGGGCACCTGCTGCTGCGTGTTTGCAGCCTGCTGCTGGGCCAGCGCATGGCCGGTGGCCAACGCCCCAGCGAACGCCAGGGCGGTCGTTGCCAGGCTGCGGGCCAGCTGCATGGACAGCAGCCGGGGTTTCGATAGCGGGAAAGTAGTAGTAGGCATGGCAGTCGTATCTCGGGTTGGATGATTGGCGCGGCCATGGGCTGCCGCACCCGGTCATCTTCCCGCCGCCCGCCTTCGCAGTTCGCTCAATTGCATGCGCGATCCGCTCGCGCTCGCGCTGGCGCTGGCGTCTGGCCGCTCAGCCCGCGTTGCCGATGTGGCCCGGCTCCAGCCCGTAGCGCTGCGCGAAGCGGCGCACGAAGGTGGGCGCCGACTGATAGCCCACGCGCGCGGCCACCGTCTTGACCGGCCAGCGCGTGGTGTAGAGCAGCTGCATCGCGCAGGACAGGCGGGCTTCGGTGATCACCTCCAGCAGCGATTGCTTCTCGGCCGCCAGGCGCCGGCGCAAGGTGGCGCCGCTCAGGCCCAGCGCATCCTCGAAGTCGCGCGAGCGCCAGCTGCGATCGGGCTGCGCGGCCACCAGCGCGCGGATCTGCGCCGCCAGCGTGGGCGGCGGCGGTGCCAGCACGCCGGTGTGGCCCAGCATGCACAGCTGCACCAGCAGGTCGGCCAGCGCCGCGCGTGCCGGACCATAGGCGCCGGCTCGCAGGGCGTCGGCCCATGCCAGCAGCTGCGGCGCCATGCGCTGCGCCGGCAGCGCCAGCACGTCGGGGCCGTCCTGGCTCACGGGCTGTGCCCACAGCATGCGCGCGGCGCCGATGACCTCGTCGCAGATCGGCATGGTGATCGTCAGGTACAGCCCGGTGTCGTCCGGCCAGTTGAAGGCGTCGAGCTGGCAGGGCCGCGCGATCATGAACATGTCGCCCGCCGACAGCGACAGCGCGTCCGCGCCCTTGGCATGCAGGCGCTTGGCGCCGCGCAGCACCACGCCGAAGGTGGGCTGGTCGATCTGCACGGAGCGCACGCCGTGCTCATGCCGCGCGCAGATGCACGCGTAGTTCTCGGACAGCGCGCTGTCGGTCGTCAGGGACAGGAGCCGCTCGATCAGCGGCGCGGGCGCCGGTGCCAGGGTGATCTCGTTCATCATCAGGGCGCCATGGTACGGGCGGCCCTGCGTCCGCCCCGTGCGTGGGGTTGCGCCATGTGTGGAAAATCATCCAACCCATGGCCGACACCCCTTCATCCGTGCTCGTCGCAAGCTGCCGCGAGGCATCGCTGGCGCTGCTGGAACGCAACCTCACCCCGCACGGCATCCTGGCCGCCAGCCCGACCGAGGCGGCGGTGGCGCGGCGCTACACGCGCATCTTCGGGCGCGACGCGGCCATCTGCGTGATGGCCATGTGCGGCAGCGGCCTGCCGGCGCTGGAGCAGGGCGCGGTGGCGAGCCTCGACGCACTGGCGGCCCGGCAGGCGGCCAACGGCCAGATTCCCAAGTACGTCGATCCGCAAGGGCACGACGCGGACTTCTGGTACCTGGGCTGCATCGACGCCACGCTGTGGTGGCTGATCGCGGTGCACCACGTGCGCAGGCACGGCGCGGTGGGCGGCGCGCATTGGGCGCGCGAGGTGCAGCTGGCGATCCAGTGGCTGCTGGCGCAGGAACACCAGCACTTTCGCCTGCTGCAGCAGAACGAGGCCAGCGACTGGGCCGACATCATGCCGCGCTCGGGCTACGTGCTCTACACCAACGCCCTGTGGTTCGAGGTCAAGCGCCGCTTCGGCCTGCAGCATGCGGACGCAACGCGGCACCACTTCAACCACCTGTTCAACCCCTTCCAGCGCGACCTGCCCGAGTACCACCGCGCGCGCCTGCTGCGGCACTACGCGCGGCGCGGGCGGCGCGACCCGGGGCTGTACCTGAGCTTCGTCAACCTGTCTTTCGTGGGCGACGAGGGGGATGTGTTCGGCAATGTGCTGGCCGTGCTGTGCGGACTGGCCGACGAATCGATGGCGCACAGCATCGTGCGCACCATCGGCGCGGCCGGTGCGGCGCTGCCGTGGCCGGTGCGCGTCACGCTGCACCCCATGAATGCCAGCCACGAGCTGTGGCGCGCCTACATGGGGCGGCATCGGCAGAACCTCACGCACCAGTACCACAACGGCGGCCTGTGGCCTTTCGTGGGCGGCTTCTGGGTGATGGCCCTGGCGCAGCTGGGCCTGCAGGACCAGGCACGGGCTGCGCTGCACAGCCTGGCCGAGGCGAATGCGCATGGCGACTGGCGCTTCACCGAATGGTTCCACGGCAAGACGCTGGCCCCCATGGGCATGGCGGGGCAGAGCTGGAACGCCGCCACCTTCCTGCTGGCGCAGCGCGCGCTGGAAGGCGGCGGCGCCAACAACGGATGGTGAGGCCTACATCGCCTCCAGCCCGACCTTCTTCATCATGGCTTCGGTAAAGGCCATTTCCTGCTTGAAGCCCTGCACGTAGGCGGCCGAATCCTGCAGGTCGACCAGTCCGCCTTGCTGCTGCAACTGGGCCACCACCTTGGGCTGCGCCAGCGCCTTCTCGAAGGCGGCGCGGATGCGTTCCACCACGGCATCGGGCGTGCCCGCGGGCACCGACAGGCCACCCCACGAGGTGAGCTGCGCGCCCTTGATGCCCTGCTCGGCCAGCGTGGGCACATCGGGCAGCACGGGGTTGCGCTTGCCGCCGGCCACCGCCAGCGCGCGCAGCTGGCCGCTCTGGATCAGCGGATACGCCACGCTGAAGATGGGTGCGCCGAAGCTCACCTGGTCGCCGATCACCGCATTGACCAGCTCCGAGGCGCCCTTGTAGGGCACGTGCGTGGCCTGCGCATTGGCTGCGCTCAGGATCATCTCCACGCCCAGGTGCGAGGGCGTGCCCACGCCGCCCGAGGCGTAGTTCATCTGCCCCTTCTGCGCCCTGGCCTGCGTCATCAGGTCCTGCACGCTGCGGATGCTCGACCTGGCATTGACCACGACCACGATGTCGGAGCTGGTGAGGCGCATGATGTGGCGGAAGTCCTTCAGCGCGTCGAAGCCCGGGTTCTTGTACATGTGCATGTTGGCGGCCATGGGCGCGGCCGAGTAGATCCAGGTGTAGCCGTCCGGCGCCGCCTTGGCCACCACGCGCGCGCCGATGTTGCCGGCCGCGCCGGCCCGGTTGTCGATGATCACCGGCTGCCCGAGGAAGGGCGCGACCGCATCGGCCAGGATGCGCGTGGTGGTGTCCGGCCCGGTGCCCGCCAGGTAGGGCACCACCCACTTGATCGCGCGGTTGGGAAAAGGCTCCTGCGCCAGCGCGAGGCGCGGCGATGCCAAGGGCAGCAGCGTGGCCGCCAGTGCGCCATGGCGCAGCACGTCGCGGCGGGTGATGTGGCTCATGTGTTGTCTCCGGAAATTTGTTCTAGGCGAAAGGGAAAGACCGCGTCGGCAGCGCCGTCAGCGCAGCGCGTCGCCGAGCAGTTCCTTGGCGATGGTGTTCTTCTGGATCTCGCTGGTGCCGGTGAGCACGCGGTACATGCGCAGCATGCGGAACAAAAACTCCACGCGGCGGCCCTGCACGATGCCTTCGCCGCCGTGCACCTGCACCGCGCGGTCGGCCACGCGGAAGGCCGTCTCCGAGCAGAACAGCTTGGCCATCGATGCTTCGGCGCGGGCCTCGCCGCCGGCGTCGATCTGGCGTGCGGTGCCGATCATCAGCGCGCGCGCCGCGGCCAGCTCGGTGGCCGCCTCGGCCAGCATGTGCTGGATGGCCTGGAACTGCCCGATGGCACGGCCGAACTGCTTGCGCTGCGTGGCGTAGTCGCGCGCATCGTGCAGCGCCACCGTGGCCAGGCCCACCATGGCGGGGCAGTGCAGCAGGCGGTTGACCGTGATGCGGCCCAGGGCCAGCGCCAGGCCGCGGCCCGGCTCACCGATGAGGTGGCTGACCGGCACGCGCGCGCCATCGAGCACGATGTCGCCGGTGCTGCTCTGGCCGGCCATGGTCTTGTAGCCCGACTCCACGCGCACGCCCGGTGCCTTCAGGTCCACGAAGAAGGCCGAGACTTCGCGCTCGCGCGCGGGGTCGGCGGCGGTGGATGCCATCAGCACCGCATAGTCGGCAAAGGGCGAACCCGAGATGAAGCGCTTGCGGCCGGTGATGACGAACTCGTCGCCATCGCGCACCGCGTGGGTCTGCACCGCGCCGGCGTCGGAGCCGGCCTCGGCTTCGGTGAGCGCGAAGCAGATGGCTTTCTCGGCCTGCGCCACCGGCATGATGAACTTCTGCATCTGCTCCGGCGTGGCCTGCCGCGCCAGCGCGCCCACGCGGGGCGGGCCGCTCAGCTCGCCGAACACGTGCGGCGCGAAGGGCGAACCGGTGGCGTAGATGGCTTCCTTGATCAGCACATGGTCGAGCACCGAGAGGCCCAGGCCGCCCATCTTCGCGGGCAGCGTCATGCCGTAGAAGCCCAGCTCGCGCGAGCGGCGCCACACGCGCTGCAGCAGCTCCCTGGGCGCGCCGTGCTCATGGTCCACGCCGTGCTCGCGCGCCAGCTCGGCCAGCTCGCCGTGCAGGTAGGCCTGCACGCGGGCGACGATGTCGGCGGCGCGCTCCGAGCCTTCGAAGGGGCCGGCGAAGAAAGGCGCCGGAACGTGGGTGGGGGTAGGGGTGGTCGCGTCCATGATCAGTTCACCATCCGTTCTTGCCCGGCCCAATAGGGTGCCTGCACCGCCTTGCGCATGACCTTGCCGTTGGGGTTCTTGGGCAGCTGCGCCACGAACTCGATGTGGCGCGGCCGCTTGAAGCCGGCCAGTCGCTCGCCGCAGAAGGCATCGAGCAGCTGCGAATCGGCCGGGCGGCCGGGCTTGAGCACCACATGCGCCGCCACCGCCTCGCCCCACTTGTCGTCGGGAATGGCGAACACGCAGGCTTCCTTCACCGCGTCGTGCTGGTAGAGCACCGCCTCCACCTCCGACGGATAGACGTTGAAGCCGCCGCTGATCACCATGTCCTTCTTGCGGTCGACGATGTAGACGAAGCCTTCGTCGTCCATGCGGGCCAGGTCGCCGGTGTGGTAGCGGCCGTTCTTCAGCACCTCGGCCGTGAGCTCCGGCGCGCGCCAGTAGCCGGCGAACACATCCTCGCCGCCCACCACGATTTCGCCGATCTCGCCGGTGGCGACGGGCTGGCCATTGTCATCGAGGATCTGCACGTCGCATTCGAGCAGAGGCCGGCCGCACGAGGCCAGGCGCTCGGGCCGGGCCGCGCGCGCATGCAGGTGGTCGGCCACGGTCAGCGCGCACACGCCCGAGGTCGTCTCGCCCGCGCCGTAGCCTTGCGAGAGCACCGGGCCGAACACGTCCATGGCGCGCAGGATGCGCGCCGGCGCCATGGGCGCGGCGCCGTAGCCCAGGCGCACCAGGTCGGGCAGCGGGCGGTACTGGCCTTCCAGCTCGGCCAGCAGCATGTTGATCATGGTGGGCACCATGAAGGTGTGCGTGACGCGGTCGGCGCGCATGTCGGCGATGAAGCGCGCCGGCTCGAAGCTGTCGAACAGGCGGATGGTCACGCCGCAGCACAGGGCCGGCACCAGCTGCATGCCCGAGGCATGGGTGATCGGGCCCACCAGGCCCAGCACCGCGCCTTCGTTCATGCCCTCGGAGCGCAGCAGGAACTTGCGCAGCTGCGCCAGGCGATTGCCGAAGGTCTGCATCGCGGCCTTGAGCACGCCCGAGGAGCCGGAGGTGTAGTGCAGCACCGCCACTTCGTCGGCCGTGACGGCGACGGGCGCGAAGGCGTCGCTGGCGCGGGCGAGGGCGCTTTCGTACGAAGAGGCGGCGCCGCCGCCTTCGCTGCCGGCTTCGTCCGTCACCAGCAGCAGCTGCGGCATGGCGCCGCGGATGTGCGGGCGGAAGGTGTCGGCGCGCGCGCCGGTGGTGACGATGACGGCGGCTTCGCTGTTGGCCGCGATCTCGCCCACCTCGGCGGGCGACAGACGCGCATTGAACGGCGCCTTGACCAGGCCGGCCTTGTAGCAGGCCAGCTCCACCTCGACGATCTCGGGGCGGTTGGGCAGGTAGATGCCCACGCGGTCGCCGCGTGAGAGGCCCATGCCCAGCAGGGCGTTGGCCAGCCGGTTGGAGCGCTGCTCCAGCTCGGCGTAGGTGAGGTTGCGCGCAGGCGTCTTGATCGCGATGCGCTGCGCATGGGCGCGGGCGCTGCGCGACACCAGGGCGCCGACGTTGGCGACCGGGCGCTGCGCTGCGGCAGCGGGGGCGTTGGGGGTGGTGATGGCTGTCTCCTGGAACGTGGCTTGAAGCGACTGTTCCAGAAGGCGGGGTATCAGGGAAATACTGTTTGGTGATCCACGGCGATCAAAGCAATTGATGGCCCCGGGGCCTCACGACGCTGGCGCGCGCGGCGGTGGATCCTGGGGCTCAGGCGGCGTCGGCCCGGTCGCCGGCGAGCAGGCGCTGCGGCAGCTGGCGAAAGCGCATGCCGCGTGCCGGGTCGCCGCTGAACAGCCAGATCAGGTCGAAGCGGTCGGTCGGCCAGCTGTCCGGCACGGGCTGCGACTTTGCCGCCAGTTCGCGGGCGATCTTCACGATGCCTTCGTGCTGCCACGCGATCAGCACCCAGTCGTCCAGCTGCGCGGCGGCCCGCGCGAGCGCACGTTCGTCTCCCACGGCGAAGTCCAGCCGGATCGGCAGGCCGAGCGTGTCGGCCAGCGGCTGAAGGGTATGCAGGCTCCGCTCGCTCGGCTTGTCCGAAGTGGGGCGCGGCGCGAACAGGTGGCGCGGCGGCTCCAACCCGTGCTGGCGCAGCGCGGTTCTGTCCCCCAGCAGCGCGGCCAGCGCCCCGGCGCGCTGCCAGCCGAGCACGCTGAGTTCGTGGCGGTCCGGGCAGCCGGCTTCGTCCACGCCCTGCACCGCATCGTCGGGCGTCGGCTTTTCCGCGTGGCGTATGACGATGATGGAGGCCATGCGAGCGAGCATGGACCGGTTTCGCTTCGCTGGCGGTAGGAGCGGGACGGGCGTTCATGCCGGACAAGCGGCGTGCGCAGCCCTTGCACTAAAGTCCGATGCCATTCGCGCCGCGCTGCGCCAGCATGCGGCGCCCGGCCGCATGCATGGCTTGCACTTGCGCGGCCATCGCCATGCCCGCTGCCCCTCGTCCATGAAACCACCCCTGCCGCCGTCATCCGCCGCCCCGGTGTTCGCCGCCCGCATGAACGCCTTGCGGCGCAACCTGCCCTTTGCCTTGCTGGGCGTGCTGCTGACCTCGGGGCTGGTGGCGACGGCCCTGCATGGCGCCATACCCACGGCGCAGCTGCTGCTGTGGGCGGGCGCCAACGTGCTCCTGACAGCAGCGCGCGGCTGGATCGCCTGGCGCCATTGGCCGCAGGACGGCCAGGACATTGCCGGCTTCAGGCGCTGGCACCGCCTGACCCTGGCGGGCACCGTGCTGGGCGGCCTGCTGTGGGGGCTGCCCACCGGCTGGTGGATGCTGCAGGCGCCGCTGGCGCACCAGATGTTCCTGGTGATCGGCCTGCTGACCATGGGCACCGGCGCCATCTACGCCTACTGCATCGACCTGGCGGTGCTCTACGGCTTCCAGGTTCCGTACTTCCTGCCGCCCATGCTGGCGATGGGGCTGGTCCCGCATCCGCTGCTGCAGGTGATGTCGCTGGCCGGCATGCTCTACCTGTTCGTGACGCTGGCTTTTGCGCACCGCATGTTCCGCACCCAGGTGGATTCGCTGCGCCTGCGCTTCGAGAACCTGGACCTGCTCAAGCGGGTGCAGCAGGAAAAGGAGGCCGCGGTGCGCAGCGACCTGGCCAAGTCGCGCTTCCTGGCGGCGGCCAGCCACGACCTGCGCCAGCCCATGCATGCGCTGAGCCTGTTCGTCGGCGTGCTGCGCGGCCAGGCCTTGCCCGCGTCCAGCCGCGAGCTGGTCGACAGCATCTCGCGCGCGGCCTCGGCCATGGGCGCCTTGTTCGAAGGGCTGCTCAACCTGTCACGGCTGGACGCCGGCGTGGTGGTGCCGCGCATGCAGCCGGTGGCGCTGGACGTGCTCATCGAGCAGCTGGCGCTCGAGTTCGGTCCGCAGGCCCAGGCGCGCGGCCTGCAGTTGCGGGCGCACCCCTCTGCCACCGTGGTGCAGTCGGACCCGGCGCTGCTCGGGCGCATCCTGCGCAACCTGCTGGACAACGCCATTCGCCACACCGCGCGCGGCGCGGTGCTCATCGGCTGCCGCCGCGCGGGCGCTGGCGCGGTGCGGGTCGAGGTCTGGGACACCGGCCCCGGCATTCCGCCGGAGGAGCATGAGCGGGTGTTCTGGGAATTCCACCAGCTGGGCAATCCCGAGCGCGAGCGCAGCAAGGGCCTCGGCCTGGGGCTGGCCATCGTGCGGCGCACGGCCGCGCTGCTGCGGCATCCACTGGTGCTGCGTTCGCGCGTGGGGCGCGGCACGGTGTTCGGCCTGACGCTGCCGCTGGCGCAGCTGCAGCCCGTGGACGACGTGGCCGACGCCGCCATGGCACCGGACGCGCCTGGCCACGCGCCGCGCCCGGCGCGGGTGTTCGTGATCGAGGACGATGCGCCCAGCCGCCATGGCCTGCAGCTGCTGCTGGAAGGCTGGGGCCACCGGGTGGTCAGCGCCGCCAGTGCCGACGAGCTGCTGGCGCTGGCTGCCGCCGTGCCCGGCAAGCCGGACCTGATCGTGAGCGACTACCGGCTGCGCGAGCACCTGACCGGCATCGACGCCATCGACCGCGTGCGCGAGGAATACAACGACGACGCCATCGCCGCGCTGCTGGTCAGCGGCGACACCGACCCGCAGCGGCTGATCGAGGTGGCGCAGCGCGGCCTGCCGCTGCTGCACAAGCCGGTGGACCCGGCGCACCTGCGCTCCACCATCGCCCGCCTGCTGGCGGACGCGGACGCGAGCAGCTAGCGCGGGCGCCCGAGCAGCCCCGCGCGGCGCGCCGCGATGACCGCCTGCGTGCGGCTGTCCACGCCCAGCGCGCCGAATATGGCCGAGATGTGCGCCTTGATCGTGCGCTCGGTGGTCTGCAGGCGCTGCGCGATGTCGGCATTGCGCAGGCCCTCGCACAGAAGGTGCAGCACCTCGGTCTGGCGCGCCGTCAGGCGGGCCAGCGGATCGGGCGCGCCGGCCAGCACCGGCAGCGGCGACGGGGCGGCGTCGCCCGTCCAGACCAGGCCGCTTTCGCCGGCCAGGATGCGGCGCAGCATGGACAGCAGCCGGTCGCTGTCGGCCGACTTGTGCACGAAGCCGTGCGCGCCTTCGGCCATGGCCGCCTCCACGTCCTGCGGGTCTTCGGAGGCCGACAGCACCAGCACCCGCAGCCCCGCGCGGCTGCGCCACAGCTGGCGCAGCAGGGCGGCGCCGCCCAGGTCGGGCAGGTAGAAGTCGGTCAGCACCGCATCGGGCGCGGTGGGCATGGCGGCCAGCATGTCCAGCGCCTGGGCGCCGCTGCCCGCGCTGTCGATGACCAGGCCCGGCTCCGCCTGGCGCAGGGCCAGCGACAGGCCTTCGCGAAACATGGCGTGGTCGTCGATCAGCAGGAGGGTGGTGGGCATCGGGGGGGCTGGACTGCGGGGTGCCGGGCCTGTTCGCCGCACCCAAAAAGGCGCCCAGCATACAGGCGGCGCGAATCGCCCCCGGCGGCCGCACAAATGTCCGGGCATTGGCCTTTGGTCCAATGCGCCGCCTCCGCACTCTTCCTAGCATTCGTAAGTAGATGTTGCTGAACGAGAGATTTCGTGTCAGCGGCCTCACGAACACGCGTCTTGCGCCGCCCGCCCACCGGGCTGGCGGACGCCTTCGAAAAGACAAGAAAGTTGCCATGACGAGTTGGAAGATGTGCCGGCTGGCCGCCGCCTGCCTGGCGGCGGCCGCGAGCGCCCAGGGCGCCTGGGCCCAGCAGCGGGACGCGGCGGGCGTGCTGCGCCAGAACGGGGTGATCGAGCGCCAGCAGCAGGACCGCCTGCGCGAAGAGCAGGAGCGCGCCCTGCAGCAGCAACCGGTGCGCCCCGGCGGCGCGGACTTGAAGAGCATGCAGCCGCAGGTCAGCGTGCCGGACCTCGGTGCGCCCTGCCGCGACATCAACGAGATCCGCATCGAAGGCGCCACGCTGCTGCCTGGCGGCGTGCGCGAGCAGATCGCGCGCGACTACGCTGGCCGCTGCCTGGCCGCCAAGGACCTGGAGGCCGTGCTGGCCGCGGTCACCAAGTTCTACATCGACAAGGGCTATGTCACCACCCGCGCCTACCTGCCCGCGCAGGACCTGCGCAGCGGCACGCTGGCCGTGATGGTGGTGGAAGGTCGCATCGAGCGCTACGAGGTGCGCAACACCGGCCGCACCGGCGCCGCCGTGTCCACCCGCGGCGCCTTTCCTGGGGCGCCCGGCGATCGGCTGAACCTGCGCGACCTCGAGCAGGGCATCGACCAGGTCAACGGCGTGGCCTCCAATTCCGCCACGCTGGACCTGCAGCCCGGCAGCCAGCCCGGCCAGAGCGTGGTGGTGGTGAACAACACGGCCAGCACGCCGGCGCACCTGTACGCCACCTACGACACGCTGGGCACGCCCAGCACCGGGAAGAACTCGCTGTCCGCCACCGTGAGCTTCGACAGCCTGCTCGGCCTGAACGAGGTGATCGCCATCACGCGCCGCCAGTCGGTGCCGCACGACGGCGAACACAACTCCGACCTCACCGCGCTGCGCGCCAGCGTGCCGTGGGGCTACAGCACGCTCAGCTACGACGCCAACGAGAGCAACTACACCAACACCCTGCAGCTGGCCAGCGGCAACAAGCTGGCCTCGCAAGGGCGCACGCTGACGCAGGCCTTCACGCTCGACCGCGTGGTGTTTCGCGACCAGGCCAGCCGCCTTTCGCTGTCGGGCCGCCTGCAGACGCAGGACAGCCGCTCGTTCCTGGCCGGCCAGTTCCTGGAGGTGGCCAGCCGCAAGCTCACCACGCTCGACATCGGCGCCAATGCATTCACGCAGCTGGGCAGCAGCATCGTCAATGCGCGCCTGGGCTACGTGAGCGGCCTGCGCGGGCTGGGCGCGCTGGAGGACCCGGCTTACCTCCCCGCCGACCTGCCGCATGCGCAGTTCGAGAAATACACGCTGGACGCCGGCTTCAGCAGCCGCTTCGACGTGGGCAGCCAGCCGCTGGCGTGGAGCACCCAGTTCAGCGGCCAGTACAGCCCGTACGTGCTCTACGGCGTGCAGCAGATGCTGATCGGCGGCTGGTCCTCGGTGCGCGGCTCGCTCCTGAACTCGCTCTCGGGCGACAGCGGCTACTTCGTGCGCAACGAGCTGTCGCTGCCCTGGCAGGTCACGGCGGCGCAGCAGCCGCTGTCGGGCCGGGTGTACCTCGGCTACGACTTCGGCCGGGTCAGCAACAACGCGCCTGGATTGGCCTCGGGATCGATGTCCGGCGCGACCGTGGGCATGGCCCTGCAGTGGCGCTCGCTCAGCGCCGAGGTGTTCGCCTCGCGCGCCTTGCACCTGCCTTCGTACTTCAGCAACGAGTCGACGCTGTACGGCGTGCGGCTGTCCTTCGCCCTCTGAGAAGAACCATGAACCACATCTATCGCGTCGTCTGGCGTTCGGCACTGGGTACCTGCGTCGCCGTTTCGGAAACCGCCCGTGGCCGGGGCAAGTCGGGCAGGGCCGCCGCGCCGGTGCGCCGGGGCGTGCCCGCGCT
>NZ_BCUU01000020.1 GCF_001591385.1 Variovorax soli NBRC 106424 | reverse complement strand
CGCGCTGCCCCGGCAATCCCGCCGATCCGACGCACGCGGCGCGCATGCCCCCACCCCAACCCTCCCCCAGAGGGGGAGGGAGTTTTTTCCTGTGGAGGTATGTGAATGACCATGCCCCTGATGCGCCCCAAGCGCAAGAACCCGGTGCTGCGCACGCAGCAGATGAACCTGCCGCCGGGCCAGCGCGGCCGCGTGGCGCTGAGCCTGACGGCCGCGGCGGCCGAGGGCCGCTTCGAGCTGCAGGTGTGCGAAGACTGCGGCACGGTGCAGTACCCGCCGCGCGAAGCCTGCAAGAAGTGCCTCTCTGCCGCCTTGCGCTGGCGCGAGCAGTCCGGCGAAGGCCAACTGCTTTCCAGCACCACGCTGCATCACAGCAACGACCTATTTTTCCGTGAGCGCCTGCCCTGGCGCCTGGGCCTGGTGCACCTGGATGCCGGCCCCACGCTGGTGGTGCACCTGCACGGCGAAGTCGAGGACTCGAAAGAGGCGCCGACGCGCGTGCGCGTGGGCGCCCGGCTCGACCGCGCCGGACAAGCGGTCCTCATTGGATTTCCGAACGAAGGGAGCCCCCACATGGCCGACGACAAGATGCTGCGCGAGATGACCAGCGACCCCAAGTTCCGCAAGGTGCTCGTCACCGACGGCAAGACCCCCGTGGGCCAGGAGATGGTGCGCGCGCTGGTCAAGGCCGGCGCCGACATCGTCTGGGTCGGCCATGCCGAACCCTGGAAGAAGCTGGGCGGGCTGGACGACATTGCCGCGCTGCCGCAGGTGACGCTGGTGCCGCTCGACCTGACCAACGGCCGCCAGGTGAGCGAGCTGGCCGGCGAGATCGGCGGCAAGGTGGACATCGTGATCAACACCGCCGAGGTGCATCGCACCTTCGGCATCGGCGCGCGCCGCGGCACCGACGTGGCCAAGGCGGAGATGGACATCAACTACTTCGGCCTGCTGCGCCTGGCGCAGGAGTTCGGCCCGGCGCTCAAGGGCCGCTCGGCCGATGGCCAGAGCTCGGCCACGGCCTGGGTCAACCTGCTGTCGGTCTATGCGCTGTCCAACTTCCCGCCGCACGGCACCTTCAGCGCATCGAAGGCGGCGGCGTACTCGCTGGCGCAATGCTTGCGTGCCGAGATGCGGCCGGCCGGCATCCGCGTGATCAACGTGTTCCCCGGCCCCATCGACGACGAGTGGAACCAGCATGTGCCGCCCCCCAAGCTCGCACCCTCGACCTTGGCCAACGCCATCGTGAAGGCACTGCGCGACGGCGTGGAAGACGTGTATCCCGGCGACGTGGCACAGGAATGGCTCGAGCGCTGGCGCGACAACCCCAAGGTGCTGGAACGCGAATTGGCAGCAGGCGGCTGAACCAGGCAAGGAACGAACGATGACGACACAGACTTTGACTTCCGCCGCCGGCGCGCTCGGCGCGCTGGTGAGCGCCCTGGCCAGCCAGCGCATCCGCGTGGTCGACCTCACGCAGACGCTCACGCCCGAATTCCCGCAGATCGCGCTGCCGCCGGAGATGGGCCAGTGCTGGCCCTTCCGCATCGAGGAAGTGTCGAAGTACGACGAGCGGGGCCCGGGCTGGTACTGGAACAACTTTTCCTGCGGCGAGCACACCGGCACGCACTTCGATGCGCCCATCCATTGGATCTCCGGCCGCGACCTGCCCAACAACTCGGTGGACACCATTCCCGTGCAGCACTTCGTGGCGCCCGCCTGCGTCATCGACTGCTCCGAGCAGGTCAAGAAGGATCCGGACTACCTGCTCACGGTGGAAGACATCGAGCGCTTCGAGGCCGCGCACGGCCGCATTCCGGCCGGCGCCTGGGTGCTGATGCGCACCGACTGGTCCAAGCGGCAGGACCCGGAGGCCTACCAGAACTTCGACGAGACCGGCCAGCATACGCCCGGCCCCAGCACCGAGGCGGTGCGCTTCATGGTCGAGCAGCGCGACGTGCTGGGCTTCGGCTCCGAGGCCATCGGCACCGATGCCGGCCAGGGCTACCACCTGCGCCCGCCGTACCCCTGCCACTACTTCATGCACGGCGCGGGCCGCTACGGCCTGCAGTGCCTGAGCAACCTCGACCAGCTGCCGCCCACGGGCAGCGTGCTGATCTGCCCGCCGCTGAAGATCCAGAAGGGCAGCGGCAGCCCGCTGCGCGTGCTGGCCCTGGTGGAGGGCGCGTGATGAGCGAGGCGAACATCCAGCGCGTGGCCATCGTCACCGGCGGCAGCGCCGGCATCGGCAAGGTGATCTGCGAGCACCTGCTGCGCGACGGCTGCGAGGTCATCTCGCTCTCGCGCCGCCATGCCGACGTCGACCACCCGAAACTGCACAGCGTGGAACTGGACCTGATGGACCGCCAGGCCACGCTGCAGGCGGCCAGCGAGGTGGCGAAGAAATACGCGGTCAACACGCTGGTGCACAACGCCGGCGTTATCCGCGGCGCGCTGTTGCCGGAGGTGAAGCTCGAGGATCTCGATGCACTGGTGGAGCTGCACCTGGGCTCGGCCATCGCGCTCACGCAGGCGGTGCTGCCCACCATGAAGGCGCAGCGCTTCGGCCGCATCGTGCTCATGTCTTCGCGTGCCGCGGTGGGCGCCGTCACCCGCACCAGCTATTCGGCGACCAAGGCCGGCATGCTGGGCATGGCGCGCACCTGGGCGCTGGAGCTGGCGCCCGAGGGCATCACCGTCAATGTGGTGGCGCCGGGGCCCATCCATACCGACATGTTCTACGACGTGATTCCGGCGGGCAGCGAGCGCGAGAAGGCGCTGCAGGCCTCCATTCCGGTGCGCCGCATCGGCGAGTCGGCCGACGTGGCGCGCGCCGTGTCCTTCTTCGCCGACCCGGCCAACAGCTTCGTGACGGGGCAGGTGCTGTACGTGTGCGGCGGCACCAGCGTCGGCGCGCTGACGCTGTAACCCCAGGCTCGCCAAGCGGCGTAGGTAGTTCCCCGTCTCAGCAAGCCCGAAGAACACGCATATTCTTTAGGCCTAAACAATTGATAAATCATCTTGTTGAGCCTCCGATCCATCCACTGACCACCAACCCAAAGAGGAACGTCATGCAAGTTTCCGCGCGTCTTTGCCTTCGCACCGGCCTGGCCCTGGGCCTTGGCGCCATCGCCGTGGCCCAGGCTTTTGCGGCCGACATCAAGGTCGGCTTCATCACCTCACTGTCGGGGCCGGTGTCGTCGCTGGGCATTCCCTACGACAAGGGCATCAAGGCCGGCGCGGCCTACAAGTCGGAGGTGGCAGGCCGCAAGATCACGATGATCTCGCTGGACGATGCGTCGGACCCGAGCACGGCCGCGCGCAATGCACGCAAGCTCATCGAAGAGGACAAGGTCGACGTCATCATCGGCACCGCCGGCTCGCCCGGCGCGCTGGCCATTGCCGCGGTGGCGCGCGAGACCAAGACGCCGCTCATCTCCATTGCCAACGCCAACCTGCCGGGCGAGGAGGGCGCGTGGATGGTCACGCTGCCGCAGCCCGCGCCGCTCATGGTGAGCGCGGTGGTCGAGAAGATGAAGGCCTCCGGCGTGAAGTCGGTGGGCTACATCGGATTTTCCGACGCCTGGGGCGACCTGGTCTACGACGCGCTGCAAAAGAGCGCGGGCCCGGCCGGCATCAAGGTGATCGGCAACGAACGCTATGCGCGCGCCGACAGTTCCGTGGCCGGCCAGGTGCTGAAAATCGTGGCGCAGAAGCCCGACGCGGTGATCACCGGCACCTCGGGCACGCCCGGCGCCTTGCCCTACCTGGCTTTGGCCGAGCGCGGCTACAAGGGCCAGATCTACGGCACGCACGCGCTCATCAACCCCGACTTCGTGCGCGTGGGCGGCGCCTCGGTGGAAGGCCTGCTGGCGCCCACCGGCCCGGTGATCGTGGCCGAGCAGCTGCCCGACAGCAACCCGATGAAGAAGGTGGCGATGGACTTCCGCGCCGCCTACCAGAAGGCCAACGGCGCCGCGCCCACCGACGCGTTCTCCGCGTATTCCTTCGACGGCTGGCTGCTCATGCTCGATGCCGCATCTCGTGCCAAGGGCGAGCCGGGCACGCCCGCCTACCGCGTGGCCCTGCGCGACGCCATCGTCTCCACCAGGGAGCTGGTGGGCACGCACAGCGTCTACAACTTCAAGCCCGACAACCGCTACGGCTCGGACGATCGCTCGCGCGTGATCGTCAAGCTGGAGAAGGGCCAGTGGAAGCTGGTGAATTGAACTGAACTGACTGAAATGAAGAACAAGCACCAACTCCTCGTCCTGGCCGCGGCGGCCCTGGCTGCCGCGCAGGCCTGCGCGGCCGACACGATCAAGATCGGCTTCATCAGCTCGCTCTCCGGCCCGGTGGCCGCGCTGGGCGTGCCGTACGAGAAGGGCATCCGCGCCGCCATTGGGCAGCAGCCCACCATCGCCGGCAAGAAGGTCGAGCTGATCGTGCTGGACGATGCCTCCGACCCGACCACGGCCGGCCGCAACGCGCGCAAGCTGGTGGTGGACGACAAGGTCGACGTGCTGGTGGGCACCTCGGGCGTGCCCGGCGCCATGGCCATTGCCGCGGTGGCCAAGGAGACCGGCACGCCGCTGATCTCGCCCACGCCGGTGGTCATGGCCGGCGGAGCCGACACCTGGACCGTGACCGTGTCGCAGCCTTTTGGCCTGATGGTGTCGGCGGTGGTCGACCGCATGAAGAAGGCCGGCGTGAAGACGGTGGCCTTCATCGGCTTTTCCGACGCGCTGGGCGACCTGGCCTATGACTCGCTGGTGAAGGCCGCAGGCCCGGCCGGCATCAAGATCGTGGCCAACGAGCGCTATGCGCGCTCCGACTCGTCGGTGGCGGGGCAGGTGCTCAAGATCGTGGCGCAGAAGCCCGATGCGGTATTTGCCGGCAACTCCGGCACGCCCGGCGCGCTGCCGTACCTGGGGCTGGCCGAGCGCGGCTACAAGGGCCAGATCTACGGCACGCACGGCCTCATCAACGCCGACTTCGTGCGCGTGGGCGGCGCGGCCATCGAAGGGCTGCAGGTGCCCAGCGGCCCGGTGCTGGTGGCCGACCAGCTGCCGGACAGCAACCCGATCAGGAAGGTGTCGATGGACTTCCGCGCCGCCTACCAGAAGGCCAACGGCGCCGTTCCCAACGACGCCTTCTCGTCCTACACCTACGACGCCTACCTGCTGCTGGCCGATGCGGCCAAGCGCACCAAGGGCGAGCCGGGCACGGCCGCCTACAAGACGGGGCTGCGCGACGCGATCATGTCCACCAAGGAGCTGGTGGGCACGCACGGCGTCTACAACTTCAAGTCCGACGACCGCTACGGCTCGGACCAGCGCGCGGTGGTGATCGTGCGCATGGAAAAGGGCCAGTGGAAGCTCGCACCATAAGCTGAAGAAGCAAAGGCGAAGCACGATGTACCGCGACCACCCCGACCGCATCCGCGCGCTGGTGCAGGAAGACCGCGTGCACCGCGACCTGTACCTGAGCGAGGAGCTGTTCGCGCTGGAGCAGGAACATTTCTTCGCCAACACCTGGACCTACCTGGGCCATGCCAGCCAGGTGCCCAACGCGGGCGACTACCTGGCGCAGGACGTCGCCGGCCGGCCGCTGATGATGGTGCGCCAGGCCGATGGCGCCATCCGCGCGTTCTACAACCGCTGCGCACACAAGGGCTCGCAGCTGGTCAGCGATGCGTGCGGCAACACGGGCAAGTTCTTCCGCTGCCCCTACCACGCCTGGACCTACAAGCTCGACGGCTCGCCGCTGGCCATTCCGATCAAGGCCGGCTACGAGGGCACGCGGCTGAAGGAATGCGAATCGGGCCGGGGCCTCTCGCCCGTGCCCGGCGTGGCGGTGTACCGCGACTTCGTCTTCGTTCGCCTGTCGCCCGAAGGCCCGGCCTTCGAGGACTACTTCGGCGAGGCGCTGCGTTCCATCGACAACCTGGTGGACCGCTCGCCGCTGGGCAAGCTCACGCTGGCGGGCGGCGCCATGCGCAACATCATCCACTGCAACTGGAAGATGTACCTGGAGAACATCAACGACACGGTGCATCCCATGTCCACGCACGAGTCGGCCACGCGCGCGGCCAACGCGCTGTGGCAGGACAAGGCGCCGGATGCGCCCAAGCCGATGGCCATGGAGCAGATCCTGCCCTTCGGCGCGGGCTACGAGTTCTTCGACAACATGGGCGGGCGCGTGCTGCCCCATGGCCACAGCGTGCTGGGCACGCGCTTTTCCATCCATTCCAGCTACGCGCGCCTGGGCGACTACGAAGAAGCCATGCGTGCGGCGCACGGCGAGGAGCGCGCCAACGAGGTGCTCAAGCGCTCGCCGCAGAACTCGGTGCTGTTTCCCAGCCTGTCGGTCAAGGGCTCGCCGCAGGCCATCCGCGTGATCCGGCCGCTGGCGGCCAACCGCACGCTGGTGGAGGCCTGGGCCTTCCGGGCCGAGGGTGCGCCCGAATTACTTTTCGAGCGGGCCTTGAGCTACAACCGCCTGGTCTTCTCGCCCATGTCGGTGGTGGCGCATGACGACGTGCACCTGTTCGAGAGCATGCAAAAGGGCCTGGCCGGCGAGGGCAACGAGTGGGTGAGCCTGCACCGCGATCATCGCCCGGGCGATGCTGAAGCGGCGCCGCAGGATGTGAATGGCACCAGTGAACTGCTGATGCGCAACCAGTTCCGGGCCTGGGCCGAGTTCATGACCCTGCGCATGGGAGCCACCCAATGACCAACGGCCATGTCCCGAGCGATCCGCCGCTGCGCGAAACGGCGCTGTGCGACTTCGTCGCGCAGGAGGCCGCGCTGCTGGACGAAGGCCGGTACGAGCCATGGCTCGACCTGTTCACCGACGACGGCCGCTACTGGGTGCCGCTGCTGGGCCGCTTCCAGGAAGACGCGCACTCGCACAACTCCATTGCCTACGAAGACCGGCTGCTGCTGCAGCTGCGCATCCAGCGCCTGCGCGATTCCCGCGCCCATTCGCAGCATCCGCCCAGCCGCTGCCAGCATGTGCTGCAGATCTCGCGCGTCGAGCATGTGGACGAAGACGCCGGCACCGCGGTGCTGCGCACACCCTTCCTCTACATCGAGGCGCGCGGCGAGGAGCAACTGATGCTGGCCGGCAGCTATCGCCACCTGCTGGTGCGAACGCCCGCCGGCCTGCGCATGCAGCAAAAGCGCGTCGACCTGCTGGGTGCCGAGCGTGCGCTGCCCGCGGTCCAACTGTTCATCTAACCCAACCCATCGAGGAGCCCTGTGATGAAGAGCCTGATGCACAAGACCCTGACCCGCTGTGCGGTCGCCCTGGCCGTGGTGGCCGCCACCGCCTCGGCCGCATTGGCCGCGGACCTGAAGGTGGGGCTGAGCGTCTCGCTCTCCGGGCCTAACTCCTCGCTGGGCGTGCCTTACTCCAAGGGCATGGCGGCCGCGCAGGCCTACAAGGGCGAGATCAACGGCCGCAAGGTGCAGCTCATCGTGCTGGACGACGGCAGCGACCCGACCACCGCCGGCCGCAATGCCCGCAAGCTGGTCGAGGAAGACAAGGTGGACGTGCTCATGGGCACCTCCGGCGTGCCCGCGGCCATCGCCATGGCGCAGGTGGCCAAGGAAAGCAAGACGCCGCTGATCGGCCTCACGCCCATCGCGCTGAACCCGGCCGACAACCCCTGGGTGGTGACGGTGGCGCAGCCCACGCAACTGATGGTGGATGCGGTGGTGGAGCGCATGAAGCGCAACAACGTCAAGACGGTGGGCTACATCGGCTTTACCGACGCCTGGGGCGACCTGGTGTGGGAGGCGCTGAACAAGGCCGCGGCCAAGGCCGACATCAAGGTGGTGAGCAACGAGCGCTATGCGCGCGCCGATGCGTCCGTCACCGGCCAGGTGCTCAAGATCGTGGCGCTCAAGCCCGATGCGGTGATGACCGGCGGGGCCGGCACGCCCGGCGCGCTGCCTTTCCTGGCGTTGCAGGAGCGCGGCTACAAGGGCCAGATCTACGGCCAGCACGGCCTGATCAACCCCGACTTCGTGCGCGTGGCCGGTGCCTCGGGGCAGGGCGCGCTGATGCCCACCGGCCCGATCATCGTGGCCGAGCAACTGCCGGCCGACTACCCGACCAAGAAGATCGGCCTGGACTTCCGCACCGCCTACCAGAAGGTGAACAACGCACCCACCTCGGATGCCTTCTCGGCCTACTCCTTCGACGGCTGGATGGTCTTCGCCGACGCGGCTGCGCGCGCCAAGGGCGAGCCGGGCACGGCGGAGTTCCGCGCCTCGCTGCGCGACGCGATCTTCAGCACCAAGGAGGTGGTGGGCACGCACGGCGTCTACACCTTCAAGCCCGGCGACCTGCATGGCGTGGACGAGCGCGCCCGCGTGATCGTCAAGCTGGACAACGGCCAGTGGAAGCTCGCGCCCTGAAGCCGCGCCGATCAACACGACGAATCTGAATTCGAGAGGACGACTCAATGACATGGGACGTGGCACTCATCCTGGGCATCGATGGCCTGGCGAACGGTGCCGTTTATCTGCTGGCCGGGCTCGGCCTGGTGCTGATCTTTTCGGTCACGCGCGTGGTCTTCGTGCCCTTCGGCGATGTGGCCGCCTTTGCGGCGCTGACGCTCGCGGCCTTCGAGACCAATCGCATGCCGCCCACCATCGGCCTGGTGCTCACGCTGGCCGCGCTGGCGCTGCTCACCGAGGTGGGCTCGCTGCTGCGCCGCGGTGAAGCCGCCCGCATTCCGAAGGCGCTGCTGATGTGGGGCGTGCTGCCGGCGGTGCCGTGCGTGCTGGCCTGGCTGGCCGCGCGCTCGGGCGTGCCGGCCTCGCTGCAGATCATCGCCAGCGTGCTGCTGGTGGTGCCGATCTCGCCGCTCTTGGCACGCGTGGTCTACCAGCCCATTGCCGATGCGTCGGTGCTGGTGCTGCTGATCGTCTCGCTGGCGCTGCACTTTCTGCTGTCGGGCCTGGGTCTGCTCTTCTTCGGGCCGGAAGGCTCGCGCACGGCGCCATTGGCCAGCGGCATGTTCGAGCTGGCCGAGGGCTTCACGGTGAGCGGGCAGGTGGTGCTGATGGTGGCTTCGGCCATCGTGCTCTCGGGCCTGTTCTTCCTGGTGTTCGAGCGCACGGTGGCCGGCAAGGCGCTGCGCGCCACGGCGGTGAACCGGGTGGGCGCGCGGCTGGTGGGCATCCGCCCGGCGCGCACGGCCATGCTGGCCTACGGCTGCGCCTCGCTGCTGGCGGGCCTGATCGGCGTGCTGATCGCACCGGTCACCACCATGTACTACGACTCGGGCTTCATCATCGGCCTGAAGGCTTTCGTGGCGGCCATCATCGGCGGCCTGGTGAGCTACCCCATGACGGCCATCGGCGCCATTGCCGTGGGCCTGGTGGAAAGCTTCGCATCGTTCTGGAGCGGGGCGCTGAAGGACGTGATCGTGTTCAGCCTGCTGATTCCCGTGCTCATGCTGCGATCGTTCCTGACTCCGCATGCGGATGAAGATGAAGAGGAGGTGGATCAATGAGCCGCGCACGGCCGCCCGAAGCGGCGAAGGCTCCCATGGGGGGCAGCGAAGTACACGAAGTGACGAGCGTGGGGGGCATGTCATGAGTGCCGTGCAACCTCCCGTGCAAGCCGTGGAAAAGGCAGAAGTCAAGATGAACCGCATCTCGCGTTTCCGCCTGCTGATCGCACTGCTCGTGGCCGCCATCGCGCTGGCACCGCTGGTGCTGGGCAACTTCAGCGTCTCGCTGCTCAACGACATCGGCATCGGCACCCTGGTGGCGCTGGGCCTGGTGCTGCTCACCGGCGTGGGCGGGGCCACCTCGTTCGGGCAGGCGGCGTTCGTCGGCATTGCCGCCTATTCCACCGCCTGGCTCACCACCACGCAGGGGCTTTCGCCCTGGCTGGGGCTGGCTTTCGCGCTGGCGCTCACCGGCCTGTCGGCGCTGGCCATCGGCATGCTCACGCTGCGCCTGGGCGGGCACTTCCTGCCGCTGTCGACCATTGCATGGGGCCTGTCCATTGCCATGCTGTTCGGCAACGTGGATGGGCTGGGGCGGCATACCGGCCTGTCGAACATTCCGCCGCTTTCCATCGGCGGGTTCTCGCTGGCGGATGCGCGGGCCATCTACTACCTGATCTGGGGCATCGTGGGGCTGGCCTTCCTGTTCAGCTACAACCTGCTGGCCTCGCGGCCGGGGCGGGCCATCCGCAGCCTGCGCGGCGGATCGATCCTGCTGGCCAGCGTGGGTGCGGATGCATACAAGGTGCGGCTTGCGCTGTTCGTGCTGGCCGCCATCTTCGCGGGCCTCGCCGGCTGGCTGTATGCGCACATGAACCGCTTCGTGAGCCCGGCGCCCTTCGACGTGCGCGCCAGCATCGAGTACCTCTTGATGGCGGTGGCCGGCGGCCTCGGCCAGCTGGCGGGTGCGGTGGTGGGCGCGGCGCTGGTGCTGGTGGCCAAGAACGCGCTGCAGGATGTGCTGCCGCTGCTCACGCAGCGCGCCGGCCAGCTGGAGGCGATCACCTTCGCGGCGCTGTTCATCCTGCTGCTGCACTTTGCGCGCGGCGGCCTGATGGGCTTCCTGCGCCGCATCACCAAGGGCAGGCTGCGTGCGCCGCAGTCGGCCGACAAGCTGGCCGCACCGGCGGCGCCCCTGCCGCACCGCGAGCTGCCCGCACGCGGCACGCCCATCCTGTCGGTGCAGGGCGCGGTCAAGCGCTTCGGCGGCCTGGTGGCGGTGAACGACGTGAGCTTCGAGGTGAACGCCGGCGAGATCGTCGGGCTCATCGGCCCCAACGGCGCGGGCAAGTCAACCATGTTCAACCTGCTGACCTGCACGCTGCCCATGACCTCGGGCAAGGTGCGCTTTTTGGACCGCGACATTGCCGGCATGCCGCAGCGCGAAGTGGCGCGCCTGGGCCTGGCGCGCACCTTCCAGCATGTGAAGCTGCGCCCGCACATGAGCTTGCTGGACAACGTGGCGCTGGGCGCGCACTCGCGCACCAAGAGTGGCATGGTCAAGGCCGGCCTGCGGCTGGACCGCGAGGAAGAGCGCCAGATCCTGCACGAGGCCATGAAGCAGCTCGAGCGCATCGGCCTGGCCGACCGCGCGCACGAGCTGGCCGGCAGCCTGCCGCTGGGCACGCAGCGCATTCTCGAGATTGCCCGCGCGCTCGCGGCCGACCCGGTGCTGCTGGTGCTGGACGAGCCCGCCGCCGGCCTGCGCCGCAAGGAAAAGATGGCGCTCGGCGACCTGCTGCGCAAGCTGCGCGAGGAAGGCGTGACCATCCTCATCGTCGAGCACGACATGGACTTCGTCATGAAGCTGGTGGATCGCCTGGTGGTGATGAACTTCGGCTCCAAGCTGGTGGAAGGCGTGCCTGCCGCGGTGCGCGCGGATGAACGTGTGCAGGCGGCTTACCTGGGGAGCGTGGCATGAGTCAGTCGGATAGAAAGAGCACGCCGATGCTGGAGATCGGCGACCTGCATGTGTCGTACGGCCAGGTGGATGCGGTGCGCGGCGTGTCGCTGTCGCTCAATGCAGGCCAGATCATCTCGGTGATCGGCCCCAACGGCGCGGGCAAGACCACGCTGCTGGCCGCCGCCATGGGCCTGCTGCCTTCCAAGGGCGTGCTGCGCTTCGAGGGTGAAGACCTGCACGGCCTGGACGTGGAGTCCCGCGTGGAGCGCGGCCTGTGCCTGGTGCCGGAAAAGCGTGAGCTCTTCGGCGAGCTGACGGTGCTCGACAACCTGCAGCTGGGTGCGTATTCGAAGCGCCTGTCCGGCGCGGCGCTTCGCCAGCGCCTGGACTGGGTGTACGAGCGCTTTCCGCGCCTGGCCGAGCGCCGTTCGCAGCGCGCCAACACGCTCTCGGGCGGCGAGCGCCAGATGCTGGCGGTGGGCCGTGCGCTCATGTCGCAGCCGCGCCTTTTGATGCTGGACGAGCCCAGCCTGGGCCTGGCGCCGCTGATCGTGCGCGACATCCTCACCATCGTGCGCAAGCTGCGCGACGACGGCGTGTCCATCTTGCTGGTGGAGCAGAACGCGCGCGCCGCCCTCGAAAGCTCCGACGAAGGCTACGTGCTGGAAACCGGCGAGATCGCGCTGCATGGCCGGTCGGAATCGCTCGCCAGCGACCCGCGCGTGCAGGCCACCTACCTCGGCGGGGCCACGCACGACGATGACTGAAGCCGCCAGCAACCGCTACGACGTGCTGCCGGCCGGCGAGCGCACGCTGCCGCGCATGCTGCAGCGCCAGGCGGCCGTCTTCGGCGAACATGCCGTGCTGACCATCGGCGACGTGCGCTGGACGCATGCGCAGGCAGCGCAGAACGTGGCCCGGCGCGCCGCCATGCTGGCGCGTGCCGGCGTGCGTCGCGGCGACCGCGTGGCCCTGATGTGCGGCAACCGCATCGAGTGCCTCGAGACCTTCCTGGCCTGTGGCTGGATGGGCGCGGTGGCGGTGCCCGTCAACACCGCGGCCATGGGGCCGCAGATCCAGTACTTCCTGGCCAACAGCGGGGCGCGGCTGCTGGTCATGGAAGCGCCCTTCGTGGAGCGGCTGCAGACGGCCGACCTGTCGCAGTGCGGCCTCCAGACCCTCTGGGTCGTCGGCGGCGAAGCGCATGCCCTCGAGGGTGTCGAGTCCACGGCCTTCCCCGATGCCGCCGACGCAGTGCCGGCCGAGCCGGCCGACCTCGGCCCGGGCGACCTGCTGGCCATCCTCTACACCTCCGGCACCACCGGCCCGTCGAAGGGCGTGACCTGCCCGCATGCGCAGTTCTACTGGTGGGGCGCGCACACCGCGCGCATCCTCGGCGTGGGGCCGGGCGATGTGCTGGCCACCACCTTGCCGCTGTTCCACATCAACGCGCTCAACACCTACGCGCAGGCGGCCCTCACGGGGGCCGAGGTGGTGTACCTGCCGCGCTTCTCGGCCTCGGGCTTCTGGCCGGCCATGCAGGCCTGCGGCGCGACGGTGGTCTACCTGCTGGGCGCCATGGTGCCCATCCTGCTCGCGCAGCCCGAAGGCCCGCAGGAGCGCGCGCACCGCGTGCGCCTGGGCCTGGGCCCCGGCGTGCCGGCCCATGCGGGCGCGGCCTTTCGCGCGCGCTGCGGCGTGCAGCTGCTGGAGGGCTACGGCTCCACCGAGACCAACTTCGTCATCGCCAGCCGGCCCGATGCACCGCGCGGCGGCGTCATGGGCTGGCTGCAGCCGGGCTTCGAGGCGCGCGTGGGCGGCCCGGGCGATATCGCATTGCCAGACGGCGAGGCGGGCGAGCTGCTGCTGCGCGCGAGCGAGCCGCATGTCTTTGCCAGCGGCTACTTCAACATGCCGGACAAGACGCAGGAAGCCTGGGCCAACGGCTGGTTCCATACCGGCGACCGCGTGGTGCGCGAGGCCGACGGCGCCTTCCGCTTCATCGACCGCATGAAGGACGCGATCCGCCGGCGCGGCGAGAACATTTCCTCGTACGAGGTGGAGCAGGTGCTGCTGAGCCACCCCGCGGTGGCCACGGTGGCGGTGTACCCGGTGCAGTCGGAATTGGCGGAAGACGAGGTGATGGCCTCACTCATCGCGCGGCCGGACGCACAGCTCGATCCGGGCGAACTCGCGGCCTATTGCGAGGCGCGGCTTCCGTACTTCGCCATTCCGCGCTACATCGATGTGGTGCAAGAACTGCCGCGCACCGAGAACGGAAAGATCCAGAAATTCAAGCTGCGCGAGCAAGGCGTGACGCCGACCACCTGGGACCGCACCCCCGGCGGTGCCGCCCGTAAGCCGGGCGCCCGCGCAGCCTAGGAGACTGCAAGCCATGAGCGAGACAAACAACAACTCCCTCCAGGGTCGGCACGTGGTGGTGACCGGCGCGGCACGCGGCATCGGCGCCGCCATTGCGCGCAGCCTCGTGGCCGAAGGCGCCAGCCTGAGCCTGATGGGCCGCCGGCGCGAGGCCCTGCAGCAGCTGGCCGACACCTTGCCCGGCCGCCATGCCGTGGTGGTGGCCGACGTGGCCGACGCCGGATCGGTGAACGCGGCCTTCGCGCAGGCCCGGGCCGCGCTGGGCCCCATCGCCATCCTGGTGAACAACGCGGGCCAGGCCGAGAGCGCGCCTTTTCTCAAGACGTCGCTGGCGCTGTGGCAGCAGATGCTGGGCGTGAACCTGACCGGCAGCTTCCTGTGCGCGCAGGCGGCGCTGCCCGACATGCTGCAGGCCCGATGGGGCCGCATCATCAACATCGCCAGCACTGCGGGGCAGAAGGGCTATCCGTACGTCAGCGCCTATGTGGCGGCCAAGCACGGCGTGGTGGGGCTCACGCGCGCGCTGGCGCTGGAGGTGGCGAAGAAGGGCGTCACGGTCAATGCCGTGTGCCCCGGCTACACCGAGACGGACATCCTGCGCGAGAGCATCGCCAACGTGGTGGCCAAGACCGGGCGCAGCGAGGAAGAGGCCCTGGCCGAGTTCGCCGCCGGCAATCCGCAGCAGCGCATCGTGCAGCCCGAGGAAGTGGCCGATGCGGTGCGCTGGCTGTGCGGCGCGGCGGCAGGCTCGATCAACGGGCAATCGATCTCGGTCTCGGGCGGGGAGGTGATGTGATGCAGGCGCCTTCCTTCAAGCGCGAGCGGCTGATCCGCTTTTCCGACTGCGACCCGGCGGGCATCGTCTTCTATCCGCAGTACTTCGTGATGTTCAACGGCCTGGTGGAAGACTGGGTCGACGAGGGCCTGGGCATCGGCTTCCGGCGCCTGGTGATCGAACGCCAGACCGGCCTGCCCACCGTGCGGCTGGAGGCCGACTTTCGCGCCGTGAGCAAGATGGGCGACCGGGTCGAACTGGCCCTGAGTGTGGAGCGCCTGGGCAGCCGCTCCATCACGCTGAACTCGCGCTGCACCGGCCTGGAAGACGGCGAGCTGCGCATGCAGATGCGGCAGGTGCTGGTGTGCACCTCGCTGCAGACGCACCAGGCGATCGAGGTGCCGGCGGACATGCGCGAGGCGATTGCCGCCAGGTTCAGCTAGTCAATCCGCATCCAGCTCCGGATAGCGCCGGAAGATCCCCTGCTCGTTGAAGTCCAGTCGACGGCTGCTCTGCAGGTAGTCGCGGATGCGCGGCAGCGCGCGCACGTTGTCGTGCAGCCGCGCCACCAGCGGCTTGTCGGCCAGCGCGCGTGTCGTGGCCGCGGGAAAGGCGTAGCGCAGGCCCTCGACCAGCTGGAACAGCGACAGGTCGGCATAGCTCAGCCGGCTGCCCACCAGGTGCGTGCCCGGCGCCGTGTTGCGTTCGAGCACCTGCTCGAACCAGGTGAGGAACTTCGGAATGCGGTGGGTGCGGAAGTCGCGCGACTTCTGCAGCGCCGCTTCCTTCTGGTCTTCGTAGTAGAGCGACACCGACACCGGATGGTGCGTGTCGTGCGCCTCGCCCACCATGTCGGCAATGGTGAGCTGCAGCTGGTGCGTCCAGAGCACCTCGCGCTCGGTCTTGCCCACCAGGCCCAGGCGCGGGCCCAGGTAGATCAGGATGGCGGCGGTCTGGCCGATGACGAAGTCGCCGTGCACCAGGAAGGGCGGCGCGAACGAGGGGGTGGGGTTGGCGGCCTGGCGCAGCCGCCGCATCAGGGCACCGTCGCCGCCGCCCTGGGCTTCGGGGCCACGGGCCACGTCGACATAGTCTGCGCCGGCGGCTTCCAGCGCCAGCCGCACGAATTCGCCGCGGCCCTGGATGCCGGTCCAGTAATGAAGTTCGTAATGGTCCGCCATGCCTGCCTCGCTTTTCTCGACGCGGCCGCTCGGGCCCAGACGGCCGACCTTACACGAGCAGGGCGGTCAGGACCAAAGGCTTCACGCCGTCCTGGCGATGCGCATTTCCTCGAGCCCCGACTTGCTTCCGTTGATGCGTTGCAGCATGCAGTAGCCCTCGGCCAGCGCCAGGGCGTAGCTCGAACAGGCGCGCGGTGCCCGCTCCAGCATTTCGTAGCGTCCGTCGCATTGGACGTCCTCGTGAATGACCCAGAAATAGCTGCCGTCCTGCGGCCGCTCCACCGTGATGACCATGCGTCGGGTTGCCGTCGTCATTTTTCCTGCCTCCAGCTTCAAGAATACTTTGGTTATACATCTTGAAACGGTAGGAGAAAAGTAGTCCGTTCAGCTGACGACCAGCCCCTTGAGCGCCGGATCCGGCGGCGGTGTCTGCGGGTCCATGTCCTGCAGCGTCTTGATGAGCAGGCGGGCGATCATCAGGTTGCGGTGCGTCTTGCTGTCGGCCGGAATCACGTGCCACGGCGCGCGCGCCGTCGAGGTGGCCGCGAGTGCCTTTTCGTAAGCGGCCTGGTAGGCGTCCCACTTCACGCGCACGTCCAGGTCGGTGCGCTGGAACTTCCATTGCTTGGCCGGCGTGTCGATGCGTTCCTGCAGGCGGGTGCGCTGCTCTTCCTTGCTGATGTGCAGCATGCACTTGATGACCGTGGTGCCGGTGTCGGTCAGCAGGCGCTCGAAGTCGTTGATGTGGCGGTAGCGGCGCTGGGTTTCCTTCTTGTCGATCAGCCCGTTCACCACCGGCACCAGCACGTCCTCGTAGTGGCTGCGGTTCCAGATCATGATCTGGCCGGCCGCAGGCACCACGGCGTGGCAGCGCCAGAGGTAGTCGTGCGCGCGCTCGAGCTCGCTGGGCGCCTTGAAGGGCATCACGCGCACGCCCAGCGGCGAGGTGCGCGAAAACACCCAGCGGATGGTCCCGTCCTTGCCGCTGGTGTCCATGCCCTGCAGCACCAGCAGCAGCTTGCGCCGGCCCTCGGCATGCAGGCGGTTCTGCAGCTTGTCCAGCTCCTGGGCCAGATCGTCCAGCTCCTCGCGCTGTTGGGTTTCGCTGCCCTGGGCAAAGGGCGTGGCGCCGGGGTCGAGCCTGGCCAGCCTGAACTTGCCGGAGTCTTTGGAGGGGACGCGGTAGGGCTTGAAGCTGGCCATGCTCTGTCTCGCCTTCGGGGAGTGGATGAGATGGCGAGTCTAGAAGACTGGGTACATTTGCCCGCATGATTCAAACGGTAGATACGCGTCCGGTACTCATTGCGGGCGGCGGCATTGGGGGCATGAGCCTGGCACTCACGCTGCAGCAGATCGGCGTGCCCTGCATCGTCCTGGAGGCCGTGGCCAGTCTCCAGCCGCTGGGCGTGGGCATCAACCTGCAGCCCAATGCGGTGCGCGAGCTGTACGACCTGGGCATCGACGACCGCATCCTCGACACCATCGGCATCCAGGCCCGCGAGTGGGCGCTGGTGGGGCGAAACGGCAGCGACATCTATGCCGAGCCGCGCGGCCTGCTCGCGGGGTACCGCTGGCCGCAGTACTCGGTCCATCGCGGGCGGTTGCAGATGCTGCTGTACCGTACCGTGCTCGAGCGGCTGGGTGAGGACGCCGTGCGGCTGGGCCACCGGGTGACCGGCTACCGCAACCACGAGGCGGGCGTGACCGCGCTCGTCGAGACGCGGGACGGCCGGCAGTCCGAAATCGAGGGCCGGCTGCTGATCGCCGCGGACGGGCTGCACTCGGCCGTGCGCGCGCAGATGCACCCCGGCCAGCCGCCCATCCAGTGGGGCGGCGCGATCCTGTGGCGCGGCACCACGCCGGGCGTGCCGATCCGCAGCGGTGCCTCCTTCGTGGGCGTCGGCTCGCTGCGCCATCGCGTGGTGCTCTATCCGATCTCGCCGCCGGACCCGGCGACGGGCCTGGCCACCATCAACTGGATCGCCGAGATCACCGTGGACAACTCGAAGGGCTGGACGCTGGGCGACTGGAACCGGCGCGTGTCGGTGGACGAGTTCATCCACCACTTCGAGGGCTGGAACTACGGATGGCTGGACGTGCCCGCCATGCTTCGCGGTGCGAGGGAAGTCTTCGAATACCCCATGATCGACCGCGACCCGGTGCCGACCTGGGTCGACGCAAACGTGGCGCTGCTGGGCGACGCGGCCCACGTGATGTACCCGGTGGGCTCCAACGGCGCGAGCCAGGCGATCGTCGATGCGCGGGTGCTGGGCGCCTCGCTGCTGCAGCACGGTGTGACCTCGGCCGCGCTGCGCGCCTACGACGACAAGCTGTGCGCCGACATCTCGGCACTCGTGCTGCGCAACCGGGGCGCGGGCCCGTTCGGCATCCTGGGGCTGGTGGACGAGCGGTGCGGCGGCGTGTTCGACGACATCGACGCGGTCATCCCGCGCGACGAGCGCGATGCATTCATGGCGCGCTACAAGGCGGCCGCCGGTTTCGCCATCGAGACGCTCAACGCCGCGCCGCCCACCATCGCGCCGGGCGCGCGGATCTCAAGCGCCTAGAGGCCCTCTCCCTCTGGGAGAGGGTTGGGTGAGGGCACGCGCGCCGCTGCCCATCTCAGCCCCCGCCGCCTTCCTCGTCATCCACGCTCGCACTCCAGCGCTTGCCCCAGCCGCGCGGCGAGGCTTCGTCCAGCTTGCGCCGCTCGCGCTTGGTCGGCCGTCCCTGCTCGATGGCCAGGGCCGGTTCGCTGGCCAGGCGGCGCTGTTCGCGTGCCGCCGCCTGCGCCGCCAGGCTTTCGGGTGTTTCCTCGTACAGCTGCTGCGCCACCGGCGCCGGCCCGCGCATGCCCGAGAGGCCGCGCACCACCACCGTTCTTTGCACCGGCCCCTGGCGCAGCGTGACCAGGTCGCCCACCTTCACCTCGCGCGAGGCCTTGGCCACCTCGGCGTTCACCTGCACCCGGTGCTTGCCGATCTCGTCGGCGGCGAGCGTGCGGGTCTTGTAGAAGCGCGCGGCCCACAGCCACTTGTCGATGCGCAGTCTCTCCATGGGGTCTATTGTTGCCCTTCCAGCGGCAGGCGGGCAGTGGCATCGAGGCCGCCACCAGGGCGATTGTCCAGCGTCAGGCTGCCGCCCAGCGCCATCACGATTTCCTTGCAGATGGCCAGGCCCAGGCCCGAGCCCTTGGCCACGTCGCCGGCCGCAAAGGGCGCGAACAGGCGCTGGCGCAGTTCGGCCGAAATGCCCGGCCCGTCGTCGCGCACCGTCAGCACCGCCATGCCGCCGTGTGGACGCACTTCGATGGCGAGCTGGCCGCCGGGCGGGCTGTGCTTGATGGCGTTGTGCAACAGGTTGCGCGAGAGCTCGGCCAGCATCCACTGGTGGGCATGCACCGGCGCGGGCTCGGTGTCCAGCCCCACGTCCAGCGCATTGTCGGCCATGAGCGGCGACAGGTCGAGTGCGATGCCGCGCACCACCTGCGCCAGGTCGAGCGTGGCCGATTCGGGCTGCTGGCGCAGCTGCTCCACCTTGGCCAGCGAGAGCATCTGGTTGGCCAGCTGCGTGGCGCGGTCGACCGTGAGGTTGATTTCTTCCAGCGCCTGCTCGGGCGGCACGTCGCCGCGCCGGGCCGACTGCACCTGCGCCTTGAGCACCGCCAAAGGCGTGCGCAGCTGGTGGGCGCTGTCGCGCACGAAGCGCTTCTGGTGATTCAGCAGCCCTTGCAGGCGGCTCATCACGGCGGTGGTGGCATCGATGAGCGGGCGCAGTTCGCGCGGCGCGTCGGGCGCGTCGATGGGGGAGAGGTCGTCGGCCTCGCGCCCCTCGATGGCCTCGCCCAGCGCGCGCACCGGCGCGGTGGCCCGCTGCACCACCAGCACGGTGACGGCGGCCACCACCGCCATCAGCAGCAGCTGGCGCCACAGCATGTCCAGCAGCAGCTTGCGCGCCAGGGTTTCGCGCAGCTCCAGCGTCTCGGCCACCTGCACCACCGCCATGCCGCGGCCCTCGGCGCTGGCCACGGGTTGGAGCAGCACGGCCACGCGCACCGGCTGGCCGCGGAATTCACCGTCGTAGAAGTCGACCAGCGCGGCATAGGGCGGGCGCGGCGGGATCTGTCCGTGCCAGGGCACGAGCTCGTCGAAGCCGGAGATGAGCTTGCCGTCCTGCGTGGAGACGCGGTAGTACATGCGGCTTTGCGTGTCGGCCTCGAAGGCTTCGAGCGCGGCATAGGGCACGGTGGCGCGCAGCTGGGCGTGCTCGTCGTAGCCGCGCACGTCCAGCTCCTCGCCGATGGTCTTGGCCGAGGCCAGCAGCGTGCGGTCGTAGGCGGTGGTGGCGGCCACCAGGCTCTGGCGGTACAGGCTCACGCTGTTGATGACGATGAACAGCGCGATCGGCGCCAGGATGCCGATCAGCAGCGTGCGCCGCAGGCTGGTGTTGCGCGAGAGCCTAGCTTTCTTCACGAAGCAGGTAGCCCAGGCCGCGCAGGGTCATGAGGGTGGCGCCGGTGCCGGCCAGCTTCTTGCGAAGGCGGTACACCACCACTTCCACGGCTTCGTACTGCACGTTGGTCTCGCCGGGAAAGACCAGCTCGAACAGGCGCTCCTTGGTCACGGCGTGGCCGGGCTTGACCATCAGCGCCTTGAGCAGGGCGGCTTCGCGCGGCGTGAGGTCGAACACCTCGCCGCGGTGGTAGATCGCGCCGCTGGCCGGGTCGGCATGCAGGCCGCCCACGTCGGGCAGGCGGGCCGCGTCCGATTCAGGCTCGCTCTTCTGGTGGCGCCGGCGCAGCGCACGGATGCGCGCTTCCAGCTCGTCCAGGTCGAAGGGCTTGGGCAGGTAGTCGTCCGCGCCCGCGTTCAGCCCCAGGATGCGGTCGCCCACCGTGCCGCGCGCGGTGAGCAGCAGCACCGGCGTGGTCAGGCCCGCGGCGCGCGCCTGGCCGAGCACCTGCAGGCCGTCCAGGTTGGGCAGGCTCAGGTCGAGCGCCACCACGTCGGGCTGCAGCGTGCGCCACTGCTCCAGCGCCAGCGCGCCGTCGCCGCACACGCGCACGTCGATCATGCGCCGGCCCAGCGTGCGCTGCAGGGTCGCCTGCATGGTGGGGTCGTCTTCGACGAGCAGCAGTTTCATGTCAGTGGCGGGGTTTTGGTGTTTTCCCCAGGTTGCCGGACAGCCAATTGACAGCCGGGGCGCGCATGATAGCCACGTTCATTGGCTTGCAATGACCTTTCAACTGCATCCGAAAAAAGAGGAGACAGCATGCGTCGCGACACCTTCCTGAAATCCATGGCTGCCCTGGCGGCCACGGGCGCGCTCCCGATGTCGGCCTGGGCCGCCACCAACGTGAAGATGATGATTCCCGCTAACCCGGGCGGCGGCTGGGACACCACGGGCCGCGCACTGGGCAAGGCGCTCATCGAGTCCAAGAAGGCCGACACGGTCACTTACGACAACAAGGGCGGTGCTGCTGGCGCACTGGGCCTGGCCCAGTTCGTGAACGGCTCCAAGGGCGACCCCAACGCACTGATGGTGATGGGCGCCGTGATGGTGGGCGGCATCATCACCGGCAAGCCGCCGGTGGACCTGCACCAGGCCACGCCGCTGGCGCGCCTGACCAGCGAATACAACGTGTTCGTGCTGCCGGCCAACTCGCCCTTCAAGAGCATGGCCGACGTGGTGGCCCAGCTCAAGAAGGACCCGGGCAGCGTCAAGTGGGGCGGCGGCTCGCGCGGCTCCACCGAGCATATCGCCGCGGCCATGATCGCCCGTGAAGTGGGCGTGGACCCGGCCAAGATCAACTACGTGGCTTTCCGCGGAGGCGGCGAGGCCACCGCGGCCATCCTGGGCGGCAACGTCACGGTGGGCGGCTCGGGCTTCAGCGAGTTCGCCGAGTACATCAAGGCCGGCAAGATGAAGCCGATTGCCGTCACCTCCGGCGCCCGCCTGGAAGGCAGCAGCGTGCCCACGCTCAAGGAGCAGGGCATCAACGTCGAGATCGGCAACTGGCGCGGCGTGTACGGCGCCCCCGGCATCAGCGCCGAACAGCGCAAGGCGCTGATCGACATGGTGCTGGCCGCGCTCAAGACGCCTTCGTGGAACGAAGCCATGAAGAAAAACGACTGGACGCCGGCCGTGCTGGCGGGCGATGCCTTCAGCAAGTTCGTCGATGACGAGTTCGCCAGCCTGCGCGCCACCATGGTGAAGTCCGGCATGGTCTGATCCGACGGCGCGGAGCACCAAGGGCACGGCCGGCTGGGCGTGCCCTTTTTTTCAGCAATCACCAAAGGAAGAGGGGGCACAGAACCATGTCCAACACATCCGCACCCACGGCGCTGGAGACGCCGCCAACCCAGGCCCTGTGGCCGCAGGCGCTGGTGGGCCTCGGCGTGCTGCTCACCGGCGCGGCGCTGGCCGTGGGCGCCATCGGCATCTCGTCGCAGGCTGGCTACAGCGGCGTCGGCCCCAACTTCCTGCCCTGGCTGGTGTCGGTGGTGCTCATGCTCTGCGGCGCCTGGATCCTCTGGGAAGTGAAGACGGGCGGTTTCCGCCAGATGGAAGAGCCCTCGGGCGCCCGGCACGGCTACTGGGCCGGCTTCGTCTGGGTGTCGGCCGGGCTGCTGCTCAATGCCGCGCTCATCAACACGCTGGGCTTCGTGCTCAGCTGCACGCTGTGCTACCTGCTGGCCGTGCAGGGCCTGCGCCGTGCATCGGGGCAGGCAGGCGTGAACAACCCCGTCACCTGGATGTGGGACATCGTCACCGGCTTGCTCATCTCGGCCCCGGTGTTCTGGATGTTCACCCAGTTCCTGGCCATCAACCTCCCGGGCCTGACCGCCTCGGGCTGGATCTGACAGACAGGGGAGAGCCAGAACATGGAAATCTTCAACGCACTCCTGGCGGGCTTCGCGGCCGCCATCACCCCCGCCAACCTGCTGTGGTGCCTGGTGGGCTGCGCCCTGGGCACGGCCGTGGGCGTGCTGCCGGGCATCGGCCCGGCGGTGGCCGTGGCCATGCTGCTGCCCATCACCGGCAAGGTGGACGTCACCGCCTCGATGATCTTCTTCTCGGGCATCTACTACGGCGCCATGTACGGCGGCTCGACCACGTCAATTTTGCTGAACACGCCGGGCGAGACGGCCTCCATGGTGACGGCCATGGAAGGCAACAAGATGGCCAAGAGCGGGCGCGCCGGCGCGGCGCTGGCCACGGCGGCCATCGGCTCGTTCGTGGCGGGCACCATCGCCACGGCGGTGGTCACGCTGTTCGCGCCCTACGTGGCGGACTTTGCGGTCAAGCTGGGCCCGCCCGAATACTTCCTCTTGATGCTGCTGGCCTTCACCACCGTGAGCGCGGTGCTGGGCAAGAGCACGCTGCGCGGCATGACGGCGCTGTTCGCCGGCCTGGCCCTGGGCTGCATCGGCCTGGACCAGATCTCGGGCCAGGGCCGCTACACCGGCGGCATCCCCGAACTGCTCGACGGCGTCGAGATCGTGCTGGTGGCCGTGGGCCTGTTTGCGGTGGCCGAGGTGATCTACGCCGTGCTGTACGAAGGCCGCGTGGAGGAGTCGCAGAACAAGCTCAGCCGCGTGCACATGTCGGCGCGCGACTGGCGTCGCTCCATTCCGGCGTGGCTGCGCGGCACCGCGTTGGGCATTCCCTTCGGTTGCATTCCGGCCGGCGGCACCGAGATCCCGACCTTCCTGAGCTACGCGTCTGAAAAGAAGGCGGCCAAGGACCCGGAGATCAAGGCCGAGTTCGGCACCACCGGCGCCATCGAGGGCGTGGCGGGCCCCGAGGCGGCCAACAACGCCACGGTGACCGCGGCGCTGATTCCGCTCTTGACGCTGGGCATTCCCACGTCCAACACCACCGCCATCCTGCTGGGCGCCTTCCAGAACTACGGCATCCAGCCCGGGCCGCAGCTGTTCACCACTTCGGCCGCGCTGGTGTGGGCGCTGATCGCGTCGCTGTACATCGGCAACGTGATGCTGCTGGTGCTCAACCTGCCGATGGTTGGGCTGTGGGTGAAGCTGTTGAAGATCCCGAAGCCGCAGCTCTATGCCGGCATCCTGATCTTTGCCACGGTGGGTGCCTACGGCATGCGCCAGAGCGCGTTCGACCTGTACCTGCTGTACGGCATTGGCCTGCTGGGCGTGCTGATGCGCCGGTTCGACTTCCCCACGGCGCCGGTGGTGGTGGGCATGATCCTGGGGCCGTTGGCCGAAGCGCAGCTGCGCAATGCCATGTCCATCGGCGAGGGCAGCATGGGCGTGTTCGTGCAGCGGCCGATGTCCATCGTGCTGATCGTCATCATCGTGGGCGTGCTGGTGCTGCCGCGCGTGGCCAAGCGGATGGCGGCGCGCAAGCAGTTGCAGATGGCCTGAGGTTCATCCGGCCCCAGGGCGGGCCGGGTCCGACCAGCCAAGCCGCCGGTGCGCAAGCCCGGCGGTTTTCTATTGCTTGGGCGGTTCCTGGTAGGCCGGCACCACGATGGTGGAGCGGCCATCCGGCGAGGTGATGGCGCTGGAGCCGCTGTCCGGCACCGGCAGGCCCGAGGGGCCGATGATGGTGGCGCGGCCATCTTCCGAGGTGCTCTGGGTGTTGCGGGGCGGGCCGCCCACGCTCTGGTCGAGCAGCAGGCCCGCGTCGCGCACGCAGGCGTTGCGCTGCGGATCGGGCAGCTTGCCGCTGTTGCAGTAGGCGATCTGGCGCTCGTAGCGCTGCTGCGGCGTGAGCTGCGCCGGCGCCTGGGCGGCGGCGGCCAGGCTGCATGCCGCGATCGCGGCACCCAGGGCGGAGGTGAGAGGCGCGTTGCGGAGGAGGTTCATGGGGCGCATTCTGTAACGAACCCGTCCGTCTGTCGTCTTTCAGACAGCCGGCCTCCTCAGCCTTGTGGAAATCAGGCGTGTCCGGCGGCGGGCCGAGGCGACACGCGCTGGCCGGGTGCCTTGGCGTAGCGGCTCATGGCCAGGCCTTCGATGCTGATCTCGGGGTGGTGCCCGGTCATCAGGTCGGCCACCAGCTTGCCGCTGCCGCAGGCCATGGTCCAGCCGAGCGTGCCGTGGCCGGTGTTGAGGAACAGGTTGGCGTAGGGCGTGGCGCCGACGATGGGGGTGCCGTCCGGCGTCATGGGACGCAGGCCGGTCCAGAAGCTGGCGCGCTTCACGTCGCCGCCGGGGAAGAGGTCTTGCACCACCATCTCGAGGGTGTCGCGCCGGCGCGGGTCCAGGCGCGTGTCGAAGCCGGCCAGCTCGGCCATGCCGCCCACGCGGATGCGGTCGTCGAAGCGGGTCACGGCGATCTTGTAGGTTTCGTCGAGCACGGTGGAGCGGGGCGCCAGGTCGGCATCGACCAGCGGCACGGTGAGCGAGTAGCCCTTGACCGGGTACACCGGTATGTCCAGGCCCAGCGCCGACAGCGCCTGGCGCGAGTAGCTGCCGAAGGCCAGCACGTAGCGGTCGGCCTTGAGCACTTCGCCGGTTGCGAGGCGCACGCCGCTGATGCGATCGCCTTCGAACATCAGCGCCTGCACCGAATCGCCGAAGCGGTAGGTCACTCCCAGTTCGGCCGCCAGCTTGGCCAGCGCGTTGGTGAACAGGTGGCAGTCGCCGGTTTCGTCCTTGGGCAGGCGCAGGCCGCCGGCCAGGCGGTCCTTGGCCTGCGCCAGCGCAGGCTCCGCGCCGGCCAGCTGGTCGGCCGTGAGCAGTTCATAAGGCACGCCGCATTCCTCCAGCACGGCGATGTCGCGCTGGGCCGCATCGACCTGCGCTTGCTTGCGGAACAGCTGCAGCGTGCCGCCGGTGCGCTCTTCATAAGCGATGCCGGTGTCGGCGCGCAGTTGCTGCAGGCAGCGGCGGCTGTACTCGGCCACGCGCATCATGCGTTCCTTGTTGACGGCGTAGCGCTCGGGCGAGCAGTTGCGCAGCATCTGCGCCATCCAGCGCAGCTGGAACAGGGTGCCGTCGGGGCGGATGGCCAGGGGCGCGTGCCTGGGGCTGAGCATCCATTTCAGCGCCTTGAGCGGAATGCCGGGCGCCGCCCAGGGCGTGGAATAGCCGGGCGACACCTGGCCGGCATTGCCGAAGCTGGTCTCGCGGGCCACGCCGTCCTGCCGGTCGAGCACGGTGACCTCCGCGCCGGCGCGCGCCAGGTAGTAGGCCGTGGTGGTGCCGATCACGCCGCCGCCAAGAACAAGAACCTTCATTTCCGGTGCTCCGCCGAGTTGCTGGTGTATTCGGGTAATTTATGGGCTTGCCAGCAGAAAACATCACCGAAAATAAGCTGTATCGAAGTGAAATCTACTGACCTGGGTGCCCCGGCGGGCACCTTGCCCGCAAATGCTCGAACTCGACCGCATCGACCGCAAGATCCTGGCTGTTCTGCAAGCCGAAGGCCGCATCTCCAACACCGAGCTGGCGCAGCGCATCGGCCTGTCGATGTCGCCCTGCTCGGAGCGCGTCAAGCGCCTGGAGCGCGGCGGCGTCATCACCGGCTACCACGCCCGGGTGGACCCGGCGGCGGTGGGGCGCGAGCTGCTGGTGTTCGTGGAGATCACGCTCTCGTCCAAGTCGGCCGAGGTGTTCGACAAGGTCCGCACCGAGCTGCAGCTGATGCCGCAGGTGCAGGAGTGCCACCTGGTCTCGGGCAGCTTCGACTACCTGGTGAAGGCTCGCCTGGCCGGCATGGACGAATACCGCAACCTGCTGGGCGACATCCTCAAGAAGCTGCCGGTGCCGGCGCAGTCGCACAGCTATGTGGTGATGGAGAAGGTCAAGGAGGGCCTGGAGATTCAGGTGTAAGCGGGAAGCTGTACCTGCTGGCTGCTCAGGCCGGCTCGAGCTGCGCGTCGATGGCGATGCGCGCAGCCACGGGCGTGACGATCTTCATCTGCCCGTGACCCGGATTGGCCACGAGTTCCACCGTGACAAGCCCGAGCTCCTGCAGCTTGGCCACGTCTCGCGACACCGCGCTCTGGTCACGGTGGGAAGCGATGGCCAGTTCGACGATGGAGCGCCGCCGCTTGAACGCCAGCCGCAGCAATTCGAAGCGCTTGGGCGTCAGCTGCGTCACGAACTCCTCGAACTGGACGCTGGTGAAGCTGCGGGCATGAGGCAGGGCATCGGCCTTCGCGTCCAGCGCACGCGCGACCTCCTTGCTCTTGCGTGCGTGCTCGGACAGCGCGCGGTTTTTCGCGAAATCCTTCAGGGTGATTTTTTTCGTCGTGGTCGTCGTCATTTCTCGCATCCGTTCACGAAGGCCATGGCGATCTCTTTCCACTCTGCGTCGAATCGGTCGTACAGCGCTTCGTAACCTGTGAAGGGCTCCGGCGTCATCTGGCCCATGAAGTGCCTGTGTGAAAAGCCGTGCGCGTTGTCGTAGCCCAGCACTCGCCCGTTGTCACCGCTGAAGATCAGCGGGTTGATATAGGCCAGCGCGTACTGAATGATCCGCTTCGAGGGCAACTCTCGAATCACCCGCTCCTTGAGTACGCCGCCACCGAAACGGCGCGGAATCCGTACATCCGCTGGCGCGTAGATTTCCTGGGATTTCGGGCTCGCCTTGCTCTTTCCAGCCATGATCTATGAAATCCACCCTGATGTCAATCGAGCTGCCATTTTGGGTGGCAGGAGGCTGCCCCGCCGCGATACTCAGGGTGCGAAAACAGGCGCTGGCAGAACAATTTCCCAACTCTTGCAGCGGCATCGGGCCTGGTCGCTGCGTCACAGGCTCAGCTTGAGCATGGTGAAGTCATCCTCCAGCGCGCCGGGGCCGTGCAACGCGCGCGCCGCCTGGAGGACGTGGTCGAGCTCGGACTGCCCGGGCGGCATCGGCTGCGCCAGCATCTGCATAAGATCGGCCAGCTCCAGCATGGAGCCGTCCGGCCGGGCGATCTCGTAGGCGCCGTCGCTGAAGACGAAGAGCCGGGCCGGCGAGCGGATGGTCCACTCGGCCTGCGCATAGCGCGCCATCGGCACGATGCCGATGCACGGGCCGCTGCCTTCCAGCGCCCGCGCCTCGCACGTCGCGTCCGCGGGGCCGCTCAGCAGGATGGGCGAGGGGTGCCCCGCGGTCGCGTAGCGCAGCAGCCCTTCGCGCGGCTGGTAGACCCCGTACCAGACCGTGCTGAACAGTTCGCCATGCCGCTCCATGGGGTAGGCCTCGTTGAGCGCGGCGAGCACCTGCGCCGGCTGGCGGAAGTCCGTGCGGGGCAATGCTTCGGAGCGCAGCGTGTTGGCCACCGCCACCGTCAGCAATGCCGAGCCCACGCCGTGGCCGCACACGTCGATGAGGTAGATGGCGAAATGCGCGTCGTCCACCCAGTGGTAGCCGAAGGAATCGCCGCCCAGCTCGGTGGATGGCACGAAGCGCCAGTCGACGGCAAAGGGTTGCGACATCGGCTCGGGCAGCACGGCGCGCACATAGCGTTCCGCATCGCGCAGCTCGGCCTGCAGCCGGTCGTGCGTGAGCTGCAGGGCCGCTTGCGAGGCCGCCAGCTCGCGGTGCGCCCGCTGCAGCTCGTCGTTGGCCGCTTCCAGCTGGGCAATGAGCCGCGCCTCGCGCTGGCTCAGCAAGGTCATGTCGTAGGCCTTCTGCTGCACCAGCTGTGCTTCGTCGTGCTCGGCCGTCACGTCCAGCAGGAGCACCCACACCGTGCCGTCGTCGTCGCCGAAGAAATGCACGTCGGCGATGCGGCCGCTGGGCATGGCCATGGAGCGGATGAGGAAGGGCGTCTCCGCCAGCGGCAGCAGGCCTTCCAGCAGCGGCATCTGGTCGGAGGCTGGGCCGCCGAATTCGAGGTTGCACAGGCCGTAGTGATCGAGATGCCCGCCGGCCTGCACCAGCGCCTGCGCGTCGTCGATGACCAGGTGCGCCACCGCGCGCTGCGCCTCGATCAGCAGCAGCAGCGAATCGGAGATGCGCGCAGGCAGGTCGAGCATGGCTCACTTCGCGACGACGAGTGCCGCCAGCTGCGCAAAGCTCTCGTCCACCGCATCGCCCGTCTTGGCGCTGGTGCGGCGGAAGTGCCAGCCTTCGGATTCCAGTTGCTGCAGGCGCTCGGGCGCCAGGGCCCAGTCGTCCACCAGGTCAGCCTTGTTGAGCAGGGCGATGAAGGGCACCGCGCCGATCTCGGCGGTGATGCGGTTCTGGATGGAGGCGGCCGTTTCCAGCGTTTCGGGCCGCGTGCCGTCCACCACCAGCAGGTAGGCCGCGGCGCCGCGCAGGTAGCTCACGCGCACGGCGGCCACCGCGTCTTCGCCGGCGATGTCCCAGATGATGAGCGCGACCTCTTCGCCATCGACGTTCGCGACCTTCTTGTCGATCTTCACGCCCACCGTGGTGAGGTAGGTGTCGGAGAAGATGGTGTCGACATAGCGCCGCACGAGGCTGGTCTTTCCCACGCCGAAGGCGCCCAGCAGACAGATCTTCTTTTGCAGCATCGGGGTCCTATTCGCCAGTGGTGACCACAAAGGAAACGCGCCGGTTCGCCTGCAGCTCGGCCTCGGACGCGCCGGGCTTGAGCGGCTCCAGCGGGCCGGCGCCGCGCACCGCGAGCATGCTGGGATCGACCCCGCGCGCGCGCAGCATGGAGCGCACGACCTCGGCGCGGCCCACGCTCAGCGCCAGGTTGGAGTTCTCCTTGCCGGTGGCATCGGCGTGGCCGACGATGGTCACCTTCACCGGGAAGCCCAGCGTGCGCGAGACCTGGATCAGCTCGCGCATCTCGCCCGCCACGGCATCCAGCACCGGCTCCTGGCTGGCGCCGGGCCGCGCGACGTTGTTCTCGAAGTAGATCAGCCGCGCCTGGATGGCGTCGTGCAGGCGCAGGTATTCCGGGTCCTGCACATCCTGCAGCGCGCTCAGGTCGACCTGCGGCGCGCCCGCGGGCAGCGTCAGCAGGTAGGCGCGGGCCTTGTCCATCCAGTACTGCGTGGCGGTGCCGGTCGCGCGCACCCCATTGGATTCCTGCGTGAGGATGACCGTGGGCGGCGGGTTGAGCGTGGCCTGCAGGCGCTTGAGCAGGATGGCCGGGTGCAGCGCCTGGTAGGGCTCCCAGCGCCCGGTGACCTGCGATGGGTCGATCTTCGTGCGTGACAGTAGCGCCTCGGGTTGCACCGCCAGGGGGTCGCGCAGGCCGGAGATCACCCACCGGCCGTCGCGCCGGTCGGCGGCCGTCACCACGATGCCCGGCTGCTCCTGCAGCGCCGCCAGGTAATTGTTGACGCGCCGGTGCTCCACCACCCGCTGGCCGATCCACCAGCCCAGCGCGGCGAGCAGGGCCAGGGGAACGAGCCACAGCAGCGGCGAATACTTGCGGCGCGCCTCGGCGCTTTGCGACATGAGGCAGGGCCGCAGCCGCTCGTCGACCGCTGCAAGGGCATCGGTGTCGCCATTGAAATCATCCAGCGGCACGCGCCACTGGTCGTGCACGCTCGACAGCGTTTCCATCAGGCGGGTGCGCACGGCAGGCGGCGGGTTGCCGTGGATCACGGCGGCCAGGAAGGCGGACGGCCCTTCCTCGCACCACAGCAGCAGCTCGCCCAGCCGCAGGCTGTCGATGCCATGGCCCTCGGAGGCGGCTTTCTCCTCGAAGGAATCGCGCACGAAGTCCTGGATGGCCGACAGCATGGCCGACACCATCTGCGGGTCTTGCGTGGTGGCGTCCTCGCGTGCCACGTGCGAGAGCAGCAGGCCCGTCTTGCGATGGATGAGAAAGACGTGGTCGACCTGGTAGACGGCCGTGTGGCGCAGCACCACGTCGGCAAAGGTGCTGCCGGTGCGCCAGGCTTCGATGCGCCACTTCAGGCCGCGCCACGACAGGCTGTACTTGATCGCCTGGTTGAGCGACTGCAGCGTGTCGTCCAGCGTCTCGGCAATGGCCTTGCGGATGGCCGGGCCCATCACCGGGTAGAGGATGTCGACCATGGTGCGCGGGTTCTTGCGGATCGAGGCCTGGGTGGCACGCTCCACCGCCGGGGCCACCGCCTGGCCCAGCCGCTCGTCCTGCGATGCCAGCGTGAAGGCGGCGGGCAGCACCGCGCTCACCGCATCGGCAAACTCGTTCGGGTCGTCGAACTTGCGTTGCAGCCGCTCCAGCGCCACGCGCTCGCGCTCGATCAGCACGCCGCGCATGGCATCCAGGCGCGGGTCCGCCTCCAGGCGGCTCGGCACTTCGCGGGCCAGCTCCGGGTTGACGCAGCGCGCCAACTCCAGCAGCAGCCCGGCCAGCCGGGTGTTCTGGTCTTCCTGCGCTGCTGAGCTGGCCGCGTTGGATGAGGCCAGCGACAGGCGCGCGTTCATGATGGACGGCTCAGCCGCGCTCGGGCGTACCCGCCTTGGGCGCCACGTCCTGGTTCAGGCACTTGGCGATCTCGACGAACAGGCCGGCGAGCAGGTTGCGGTCGGTCTTGACGTTGGAGAGCTCGGAGAACATGCGCTCCATGGTGGCGCGGCTGTCGTCCTGGCGGCGGCGGATCTCCTCGCGAAGGCTCTGCACCTCGTGGGCCAGCCGGTCGGTGAAATCGCGCTCCTGCCGGGCCAGCTGGTCGGACAGCTGGGCCAGCCGCTTTTCCAGGGTCTGCGTGTGGTCGCGCAGGCTGCGCTCCAGCTCCTTGTCGGCATCGGCACGCAGGTCTTTTTCTTCGCGGAACTGGCCGGCCACCGATTCGAGCTGCTTCTTGATGGTGGATTCGAGCGTGCTCAGGCCGCGCGTGGATTCGCCTTCGAGGTCGCGCAGCCTTTGCTGGAAGCGCTCTTCCATCACGGAAAAGCGCTTGTCGTAGTCCTGCATCTGGTTGCCGAACAAGAGCTCGCGCATCTTGTCGACGCCGGAGGTTTCGACGCCTCCGTTGGGCTTGGCGTTGACGCCGGCGGCCAATGCCGCCTGTGCGGCCAGGGCGGCCTGGGTGTCGATCTGCATGGGCTTGGCGGTGGATGCCATTTGACTCACTCCTCGGTTGTGGAAGGTGTTGGGGTTGTTGCCGGCCAGGCCGGCGTCTTTGCACGAAACAGCAAGGTCAGGTGGTTGCGCCCGTCTTCGTGGCGCCATCGAAGTCCGTCGGAGAAGTGCCGGACCATCGGAATGCCCCAGCCGCCGACACGCGCGTCCTGCAGGCTGGTGGCGGGCCGGGGCGGCGGGTGCGTGCGCGGGTCGAAGCACGCGCCGTCGTCTTCCACGTCCAGCGCCACGGCTTCGCCCTGCCAGCCCAGGTGCAGCGAGATGTGCCGCGCGCCCTGGCTGTCGGCATGGGTCACGATGTTGGTGACGACCTCGGTGGAGCACAGGTCGAGCCGGTGCACGACCTTGGGCGGCAGGTGCTGGCGCTGCGCCCAGTCGTGCACCCAGGCGTTGACGCGGGCAAGCTCGCGCAGCTGGCTGTCGACGATCAGGGAGGCGCCTTGCTCCCCGCCGTGGGTGGACATGTCATCGACCTTCGTGAGGGGATGAGGCGGTCAGCGCACTGAAGGCCGAATCGACGTCGGGGTACACCGGAATGATCGTGTCGATGCCTGCCATCTTCAGTACCTCCGCCACGTGGGGCTGCGGGCTGGCCAGCGCGATGCTGCCGCCGCGCTGCAACTGCGCGCGCGCATTGATGACCAGCGTGCGAATGCCGATGGATGCGAGGAAGGAGACTTCGGACAGATCGACCACCGCCAGCAGCTTGCGGGCCGCGACCAGCGCCGAGAAGCGCGTGTCGATGTCATGCCCGCCAAGGCTGTCCATGCGTCCAACCAGGCTGATTTTCTCGACGCCTTCAGCCAGTTGCTCGCTTCGCAGGTCCATGTGTGGCCTCCGTCCGCAAGTCGAAGTCGATGGGGGTGCTGGAACCGGTTTGACTACCGGGAAGTAGCACCTTTTTCTAGCATACGCTCAATTAAAAGCGGCGTCGACAAACGGTTCGTCCCCACGTTTGGGGACATTGTTCAGGGCCTCGACCAGGCGCAGCACCTGGATCGGCTTGGTCAGGTAGTCGTCCATGCCGGCCTCCAGGCACATCTCGCGGTCGCCCTGCATGGCGTTGGCCGTCATGGCCACGATGCGCGGGCGCTGCGCGGCGGGCAGCAGGCTGCAGATCTGGCGCGTGGCGCCCAGCCCGTCGAGGCCGGGCATCTGCACATCCATGAGCACCACGTCGTAGGGCTGGCGCTGCACCGAGGCCACCGCCTCGATGCCGTTGTTGGCCAGGTCGGCCTGGTAGCCCATCTGCTGCAGCAGCCGCATGGCCAGTTTCTGGTTCACCGCGTTGTCCTCGGCCAGGAGGATGCGCAGCGGATGCCGTTGCGCCATGGCCGGGTCGACCTGCGGGCGTGCGGCGCTGGCCGGGGCCGGCCGGCCGGCGCTCTCGCTGGTTTCGCGCGCGAGCAGGCCCACCAGGGTATCGAACAGCTGCGACTGGTGCAGCGGCTTGGCCAGGAAGGCGCTGAAGAGCGACTCGACCTTGCCCGCCTCGCGCCGGCCGAGCGAGCTGAACAGCACCAGGGGCAAGGCGGGGTGGGTCGCCCGAATGCGCCTGGCCAGCTCGACGGCGTCCATCTCCGGCATGTGCAGGTCGAGCACGGCCAGGTCGAAATGCTCGCCGGGTTCGGCCAGCCATTGCAGGGTTTCGGCGGGCGACGCAGCCTCGCGCGACTGCATGCCCCACTTGCCGGCCTGCAGTGCCAGCACACGGCGATTGGTCGCATTGGCATCGGCCACCAGCAGGCGCTTGCCCTGCAGCTCGAGCTGAACACCGGTGATCGGCGGGCGCTTGCGCGGCGGTGCGTCGGCCACCGGCAGGTCCACCGTGAAGATGAAGGTCGAGCCGGTGCCGGGGCCCTGGCTTTCCACGCGGATGGTGCCGCCCATCAGCTCGGCCAGGCGCTTGCTGATCGCCAGGCCCAGGCCGGTGCCGCCGAACTTGCGCGTGATGCTGGAGTCGGCCTGCGAGAAGGACTGGAACAGCCGGCTGATGCCCAGCGGCGACAGGCCGATGCCGGTGTCGCGCACGCAAAAGCTCAGCGCCGCGCGGCCCGGCGCGCCCGGCTCGCCGCGCACCGTCAGCACCACTTCGCCGGCCTCGGTGAACTTCACCGCATTGCTCAGCAGGTTCAGCAGGATCTGCCGCACGCGGGCCAGGTCGCCGCTCACCCCGGCGGGCACGTCGCCCTCGAACACGTAGGCGATTTCCAGGTGCTTCTCGATGGCGCGGATGCCCACCAGGTCCAGCGCCGACTCCACGCATTCGCGCAGGTCGAAGGGGTGCGACTCCAGGTCCATGCGCCCGGCCTCGATCTTGGAATAGTCGAGGATGTCGTTGATGAGCGTGAGCAGCGCATCCCCCGAATCGCGGATGGTGGCCACGTAGTCCTGCTGCTCGGCATCGAGCTGCGTGTCCAGCAAGAGGCCGCTCATGCCAATGACCGCGTTCATGGGCGTGCGGATCTCATGGCTCATGGTGGCCAGGAAGGCGCTCTTGGCCTCGTTGGTGGCCTCGGCGGCCGCGCGCGCCTCCTTGTTCTCGTTGACCAGGCGCACGTTCTCGATGGCCAGCACCGCCTGGTCGGCAAACACCTTGAGCAGGTCGATCTGCCGCTGCGGCGTCTTGCCCGGGTTGGGCCAGGCGGTGGTGATGGCGCCGATGGGCACGCCGTCCTTGAGCATGGGCGCGCCGATCACGCGGCGGCGGTCGCCCGAGTTGGCCAGGCGCCGGTCGTAGTTCGGGTCGGCCCAGGCATCTTCCGAACTCTGCGTCTGGCGCGTGAGGATGGCGCGGCCGTTGATCTGGCGCGCATCGGGCGGCGCCGGCCACACGGTGCGTGCGGCCTCCAGCGCCTCGGGCGTCCAGTTGCGCGTGGCCGCCAGCCGCACCAGTTCGCCGTCGAAGAGAAAGATGGCGGAAGCGGGCCCTTCGAACAGCCACATGGTGCAGTCCAAAATGGCCTCGAAGACGGGCATGACGCTGGTCTGCGATTCGCTGATGGCGCGCAGCACGTCGCTCACGGCGGTCTGGTATTCGAGCGATTCGGTCAGTTCCATGCCGCGCTCTTCCAGCTGCCGCAGTGCCGCCTGCGCTTCGCCAGCGAGGCGGGCGTTCTGCGCGGCGATGCGTGCGCTGGCCAACCCCGCGGCGCCGTGCCTGGCCAAGACCGCCAGGGCGTCGCGATGGTTGGCGTCGAAGCGGCCCAGGTGCCCCTCGATATCGGCATAGAGATGGCCGAGCAGTTCATCGTGCGCGACGAGCGGCGCGACGAGGCAGGAGCGCTGCCTGAGTGCGGGAGCCCCTACAGGCCCATGCCTCAGGCTGGCCCTGCGGCTGCGGCCGGCTTCGGCGAGCCAGGGCCCGATGGCTTGCAGCAGCTCCGATTCGCTCTCGCCGCGCGGCAGCACGCAGCCGGCGGCGTGCAGTTCCTGGCCGGCGTGCAGCGCCAGCAGCACGCGCTGCGCGCCGGTCAGCCGCGCCGCTTCACCGACAAGGGCTTCGCACAGCGCGCTCTCGCTGCGAGCCTCGAGCAATCGCAGGCCGGAATCGAGCAGCAGATGGCCCTGGGCGCCATGCACCCGCGCACCCTCGCGTGGCGTGCGGGTCGGCGGGCGGCGGGAGCGGGACTCGGCCATGGAGCGTTGCCTTCACCATCGGCTGGCTGTTGCGTGAAACGAGTGGGCGCGACGTGGCGTGGAGTCTAGGGCGAAGGCGGCCGGTGTGCACGCAGGCTGGGTAACAGTACCGGGTTCAGTCCGCTTCCCGCACGCTCGACAGGTGCCCGACCAGCAGCCGCGCGGCCGGCGACAGATGGTTTTCGTCGCGAAAGCAGATCGCGAAGCGGCGCCGGGCCCAGGGATCCGTGAGCGCGATCACGCGCAGTGCGTTGCCAAGTGCGAAGGGCTGGGCGATTTCGCGCGGCACCACGGCAATGCCCAGGCCCGCGCGCACGCAGCGCAGCGCCGCATCGAAGGTGGAGACCACCGCGCGGTAGTGCAAGGGCTGGCCGACGATGGCGGCCGCGCGGGCGAACATGGTGTGCACGGCGGTGGAGGAGGGCAGCCCGACGTGCTCGTGCGCCAGCGTCTCCTCGAAACTGCAGCGCTTTCGCTTGGCCAGCGGATGGTCCGGATGCGCCACCACGGCCAGGTGGTCGTGGCGGTAGGGCAGGGCCGTCAGCCCTTCCAGGTCTGCCGCGTCCCAGCAAATGCCGACCGGCGCGAGGCCTTCGCGGATGGCGCGAACCAGCACCGAGCTGGTCATTTCCTCGATGTCGACGCGGATCTGCGCATGCTCGGGCGCCTGCAGGAAGGAGGCGATGTCGTCAGGCAGGGATTCGGTGATGGACGAGAGCGAGGCCAGCACCCGCACCTGGCCCTTGATGCCGTGCCGGTAGGCGGCCATGTCGCGCGCCACCCGGTCGGCGCCGGCCAGCATGGCGCGGGCGTGTTCCAGCAGGATCTCGCCGGCGGCGGTGGGCACCACACCGCGCCGGTGGCGCTCGAACAGCGGCGCATGCACCTGCGCCTCGAGCTGCGCGAAGCGCTTGCTGATGGCCGAGGCGCCGATGTGCTCCTGCTCGCCGGCGCGGGCAATGTTGCGCAGCTCGCAGGCGGCGACGAAGAGGCGAAGGGTGGTCAGGTCCAGGTCGCGCATGGCCGATGAGACATTCCGAAATGGAAATGCAGAGACGAAATCTTATCGCTTCATATTCCGGAAAGGACATCCTAAAGTCCGGGCCGAGAGAGACATGACGGACCCGATTCGATGACGACCCTGCCGCAACTGCCCACCCATGCCGTGATCCGCGAAGTCGGCCTGCGCGACGGCCTGCAGAGCATCCAGACGCTTCTGCCGACCGAACGCAAGACCGAGTGGATCCGCGCGGCCTACGAAGCCGGCCAGCGCGAGATCGAGGTGGGCTCCTTCGTGCCGGCCCGCCTGCTGCCGCAGCTGGCCGACACCGCCGAACTCGTGGCCTTTGCCAAGACCCTGCCGGGGTTGTTCGTCTCGGTGCTGGTGCCCAACCTCCGGGGTGCCGAGCGCGCTATCGAATCCGGTGCGGACCTGATGCTGGTGCCGCTGTCGGCCAGCCATGCCCACAGCCTGGCCAACCTGCGCAAGACGCCCGATGAAGTGGTGGCGGAGGTCGCGAAGATGCGCGCCGCGCGTGATGCTGCCGGCTCGCGGATGCTGATCGAAGGCGGCATCGGCACGGCCTTCGGCTGCACGCTGCAGGGCCGCGTGGAGCCGGCCGAAGTGCTGCGCTGCATGCAGGCGCTGCTCGATGCCGGTGCCGACCGGGTGAGCATTGCCGACACCGTGGGCTACGGCGGACCGGGCGAGGTGCGCCAGCTGTTCGAGAAGGCCCGCCGCATTGCCGGCGAGCGTCTGTGGTGCGGGCACTTCCATGACACGCGCGGCCTGGCACTGGCCAATGTGTACGCCGCGCTGGAAACCGGCGTGGCCCGCTTCGACGCCACGCTGGCCGGCATCGGCGGCTGCCCGCACGCGCCCGGCGCGAGCGGCAATGCTTCCACCGAAGACCTCGCCTTCATGCTCGCCACCATGGGCGTGGAGACCGGCCTGGACATCCCGCGCCTGCTGGCGCTGCGCGCCAAGGTCGCGCAGTGGCTGCAAGGCGAGACCCTGCACGGCACGCTGTGGCGCGCCGGCCTGCCCAGGACGATGGCCGCGGCCCTCGCCTGAACCCCTGATCTTCATATGCAAAGCAACGAATCCAACCTGCCGCTCGCGGGCGTGCGCGTCCTCGAATTCACCCACATGGTGATGGGGCCGACCTGCGGAATGATCCTGGCCGACCTCGGCGCGGAGGTCATCAAGGTCGAGCCGCCCGGCGGCGACAAGACGCGCAGGCTGCCCGGACTGGGCATCGGCTTCTTCCGCAGCTTCAACCGCAACAAGAAGAGCGTGGTGCTGGACATCACCAGTGAAGAAGGCCGTGCCACGGCGGCCGAGCTGGCGGGCCAGTGCGACGTGGTGCTGGAGAACTTCCGGCCCGGCCTCATGCGCGAACTGGGCCTGGACTACGAGACGCTCTGCAGGCGCTTCGCGCACCTGATTTATGTGAGCCACAAGGGCTTCCTGCCCGGCCCCTACGAGAAGCGCCTAGCCCTGGACGAAGTGGTGCAGATGATGGGCGGCCTGTCGTACATGACGGGGCCGGTGGGCCGGCCGCTGCGAGCCGGCACGTCGGTCAACGACATCATGGGCGGCATGTTCGGCGCCATCGGCGTGCTGGCGGCGCTGCGCGAGCGCGAACGCACCGGGCGCGGCCAGGAAGTGCAGAGCGCGCTGTTCGAGAACTGCGTGTTCCTCAGCGCGCAGCACATGCAGCAATACATGATGACCGGCGAGCCGCCGCCGCCCATGCCGGCACGCGTGTCGGCCTGGAGCGTGTACGACGTGTTCATGCTGGCCGAGGGCGAGCAGCTCTTCATCGGGGCCGTGAGCGACAAGCAGTTCGCGACCTTGTGCCGCGTGCTGGACCGGCAAGACCTGCTGGCGCGGCCCGAGTACGTCGACAACGCCGCCCGCGTCGCCGTTCGGCCGCAACTGCTGGCTGAGCTCGGGGCCATCCTGGCAACGCATCGAAGCGACGAGCTGGCCCTGAAGCTCGAGGCCGCCGGCATTCCCTACGCGCCGATCACACGCCCCGAGCAGTTGGTGGACGACCCGCACCTCACGCAAAGCGGCGGCCTGGCACCGATGGAAACCGACGATGGCACCAGCACGCGCGTGGTGCTGCTGCCCCTGCTCATGGGCGGCCGTCGCCCTGGCGTGCGAATGCCGCTGCCCAAGGTGGGCGAGCACACGGAAGAAGTCCTGGGCGCATTGCGGCCGCAGCTGCATCCCGCCTAGCGTTGCGAGATACCGGCATTCAGAGACAGCCCATGAAGAAGGAGACAAGAGACATGAACCATCACCCCGAATTCGCCCTCAAGCGCCGTGCGTTCGTCGGCCTGGGCGCCGCATCGCTGGCGTGCGCAGCGCTGCCGGCGCTGGCCCAGGGCGACAAGCCGGTTCGCATCGTGCTTCCCATCAGCGCAGGCTCGGGCGTGGATGTGATCGCCCGGTCGGCGCAGCCGGCCCTGGGCAAGGCGCTGGGCCAGCCGGTGGTCATCGAGAACCTGCCCGGCGCCGGCGGCATCACCGGCGCTGCAGCGGTGGCCAAGGCCGCGCCCGACGGCAGCACGCTGGGCCTGTTCTCGAACAACCACGTGATCAACCCTGCGGTGTACAAGAAGATGCCCTTCGACGCGGTGAACGACTTCACCCCCATCAGCGTGTTGGGTGCCACGCCGCTGGTGCTGGTGGCCACCAGGTCGCTGCCCGCGAACAACGTGAAGGAGCTGGTGGCCTTGCTCAAGGCCAGGCCCGACGACTACAACCTGGCGTCGTCCGGCAACGGCACCATCATCCACCTGGCCGGCGTGCTGTTCCTGGACCAGGCCGGCGTGCAGGCCAGGCACATTCCGTACAAAGGCACCGGCCCGATGGTGAACGACCTGCTCAGCGGCCAGGTGCAGTTCGGCGTGGTGGCGCTGCCGGCCATCCAGGCGCACATCAAGAGTGGTGCGGTGAAGGCCATCGGCTTGTGCGGCTCGGCGCGTTCGCCCGCGGCGCCGGACATTCCCACCATTGCCGAGCAGGGCCTTCCCCAGTACGACGTGGAGGGCTGGTTTGCCGTCGTGGGGCCGGCCAAGCTGCCGGCGGCCGAGGTCAAGCGCGTGCACGATGCCTTCGTCAAGGCCTTCGCCAGCCCCGACGTCGCCGAGGCCATGGCCAAGCAGGGCAACGTGATCAGGCCGAGCTCGCCCGAGGAAGCCGCCAGCTTCTTCCGCAGCGAGGCAGCGCGCTACGCGGCGCTCGCGAAGAAGGCGAGCATCTCACTGGATTGAGGTCAGGGAACGATCGTGATGCACCCCGTGCTGCTGGCTGCGACCAGGTGCCCGAACGGGTCGTACCCTTCCACGCGGTAGCAGTAGGTTTCGTCGACGAAGACCGAGGCGTCGACCAGGGAGGTGGTGGTCGAGACCGTTGCCAAGGCAGCTTCGTCGCGAATGACCAGGAAGCTGGCCACCTCGGGGTCGTCGCTCCAGGCCACTTCGACGGCTTCGGGGCCGACGCGCGACAGCGCCAGCGAAAGCCCGGCGATGGCAGGCTCCTCGACGGGGACCACCACGCCCACGCCCACAGCGACATCGCCGCCGCCACCCCCTCCGCAGCCAGCGAGAAGGCCGCCCAGGGCCAGCGCCGCGGCGACGCTGCGCAGCGCAAAACTGCGCGTCATCTTGTTCAAGTAGGACATGCGTGGCTCCTCAGGGCGCAGTGGCTGGGCCAGCTTTCACCGAAAGCTTGGACGAACTGAGGTAGAGCAGGGGACGCGAGCCGCCGGTCGCGGCGTCGATGCGCAGTTCCAGGAACCTGTCGAAAGGACTCGCGGTGGCCATGCTCGCCACCATCGCGGCGGGCGGCAAGGCGTCGCTCGGCAGCACGCCGGCGGGGCCGCGAAGATCGGCATCCTTGGCCTGCTGATTCACCTGGATCCAGCTCAGGCGCAAGAGCCCGGAGGGCGTCGACGCCCTGGCTTCCACTCGGATCGATTCGCGATGGCTGAAGCCGCTTCCACCATCGCTGATGACGATGGCCGCCTGATCGGCGGGGAGGTCGAGCGTGGTGCTTCCGATCACCAGCCGGAACCCGCGGATCGCACCGGCATAGCGTCCTGCATGCGGGTCGGATTCGGCGTCTGGCGTGCTGTCTTCGTAGCGTGCAGAGAAGGACCAGTTGCCCGAGGCGAGATCGCTTTTCGAGAAAGGCAGATCCGCCCGCAAGGCCGCCAGTTGCTCGGCCTTGGGCGGGTTGAACGTGCCGCTGCCCGAGAGCACGATCTCGGCGGCCTCGCTGGTGCGAGGCATCGCGATGCTTGCAGTTGCCGCGAGTGCGGCGCAAAGGGAGAGCAGCGTGGGACCTCGCCGGGTCCGACGTGCTCGGCGTTGAAGTTGCATGAACGTGTCCTTTGGATGATGAGGCTCGACTCGAGCACCTCATCTCTCAACGCGCGGCGCATGCTTTGGGCGACCGGAAAATGCCGAGCTTGTTACAGGCCGTCAGCAACGGATGCGCGCAGGCGCTTGCCGAAAACGACAATGGCCCCGAAGGGCCATCGTGCAGGCGAGCGCAGGGCGCCTTACTTCTTCTTGGCGCTCTTGGCGGCAGCCTTCTTGGCCGGCTTTGCCGGCTTGGCTGCGGCCTTTTCAGCCTTGCGCTTGGCGGCCTTGGGGTCGACGGCCGCCTTGAAGGCAGCGCCAGGAACGAACTTGGGCACCTTCTGCGCCGCGATCTTGATCTTCTCGCCTGCAGTCGGATTGAAGCCGGTGCGGGCCGCGCGCGCCACCTGCTTGAAGGTGCCGAAGCCCACCAGCGAGACAGAGTCGCCCTTCTTCACGGCGCCGACGATGGTGTCGATCACCGTTTCCAGGATGCGGCCGGCCTCGGCCTTCGACACGCCGTGAGCGGCAACGATCTTCTCGACGAATTCAACGCGGTTCAAACAAAACTCCTTAGGGTTCAAAAAAACGCCCACTGGCACTGGGCCGTGGGCGGGATGGGGAGTGTAGCCGGATGCGCGGCCGGCTTTCACAGGGATGCAGTGGGGAATCAGCCCACCGAAGGCAGGTGCAGTTCCTCTTCGCTCGGCCGGGGCTCCTCGCGCTGCCCGCGCAGGCGCCGAGCGGTGCGCCGCAGCCAGTGCTCGATGTCGTCGATGTAGGTGAACACGGCCGGCACCACCAGGAGGCTCAGCACCGTCGAGGTGATCAAGCCACCGATCACCGCCACGGCCATCGGCGAGCGGAAGCTGGAGTCGGCCGCGCCCAGGCCCAGGGCAATGGGCAGCATGCCGGCGCCCATGGCCAGCGTGGTCATGATGATGGGGCGGGCGCGCTTGTGGCAGGCATCGCGCAGCGCGTTCCATCGGCTCATGCCGTGGTCGCGGCGCGCGACGATGGCGTACTCCACCAGCAGGATCGAGTTCTTCGTGGCAATGCCCATCAGCATGATCAGTCCGATGAGCGACGGCATCGAGAAGGCCTTGTGCGCCACCAGCAGGCCCACGAAGGCACCGCCCAGCGCCAGCGGCAGCGCGCACAGGATGGTGACCGGGTGCAGGAAGTCCTTGAACAGCAGCACCAGTACGATGTAGATGCACAGCACGCCGGTCAGCATGGCCAGGCCGAAGCTGGCGAACAGCTCGCCCATCATCTCGGCGTCGCCCACCGCGGCCTGCCGCACGCCCGGCGGCAGGTTCTTGATGGAGGGCAGGTTGGCCACGGCCTCGGTCGCGTCGCCCAGGCCCACGCCCGACAGCTCGATCTCGAAGTTGACATTGCGCGAGCGGTCGTAGCGGTCGATGACCGCCGGGCCGCCGGAGGTGTCGAGCGACGCAACCTGCTCGAGCATGACCGGGCCGCGGGCGCCGGGCACCGTCAGCCGCGCGAGCAGCGACAGATCCTGGCGCGCCGAGTCTTCCAGCTTGACGACGATGGGCACCTGCCGCTGCGCCAGGTTGAGCTTGGGCAGGTTCTGGTCGTAGTCGCCCAGCGTGGCCACGCGCAGCGTTTCGGCAATGGCGCTGCTGGTCACGCCCAGGTCGGCGGCGCGGGCGAAGTCGGGCCGCACCGCGATCTCGGGCCGGATCAGGCTGGCGGTGGACGTGATGTTGCCCAGGCCGGGAATGGTGCGCAGGTCTTTCTCGACCGCGCGTGCCGCAGTGCTCAGCGAGTGCGGGTCCTCCCCGGTGAGCACCAGGATGTACTTCTCGCCCGAGCCGCCCAGGCCGACGGTGGTGCGCACGCCGGGCATGTCGGACAGTGCGCTGCGGATGTTCTTCTCGATGGTCTGCTTCACCGGCCGGTCGCCGCGCGGGTCGAGCTGAATGGTGAGCGTGGCCTTGCGCGTTTCGGGCGTGCCGAAATTGGCGAAGGGGTCGCCCCCGGCGCTGCCGCCGCCGATGGTGGTGTAGACGCTCTTGACGTGCGCAACGCCCATCACGCGCCGGCGCGCTTCTTCGGCGGCCGTGCGTGTCTGCTCCAGCGTGGCGCCGGGCGCGAGCGAGACATACACCTGCGTCTGCGAGTTGTCGTCCGGCGGCACGAAGCCCGTGGGCAGCAGCGGAATCATCATCACCGAGGCGATGAAGAAGATGGTGGCCAGCACCATGGTCTTGAAGCGGTGCCGCATGCACCACTGCACCAGCCACATGTAGCGCCGCAGCCACCCCGGCTCGTGCTCGGCCGTGACGATGGGCTTGAGCAGGTAGGCGGCCATCATCGGCGTGAGCATCCGCGCCACCACCAGCGAGGCGAACACCGCCAGCGAGGCCGTCCAGCCGAACTGCTTGAAGAACTTGCCGGCCACGCCGCTCATGAAGGCGGTGGGCAGGAACACGGCAATGAGGGTGAAGGTGGTGGCGATCACCGCCAGCCCGATCTCGTCGGCCGCCTCCATGGCCGCCTGGTAGGGCGTCTTGCCCATGCGCAGGTGGCGCACGATGTTCTCCACCTCCACGATGGCGTCGTCCACCAGGATGCCGATCACCAGCGACAACGCCAGCAGCGTCACCACGTTGATGGAAAAGCCCAGGTAATGCATGCCGATGAAGGCCGGAATGGCCGACATGGGCAGCGCCACAGCCGAGACGAAGGTGGCGCGCCAGTCGCGCAGGAACAGCCACACCACCAGCACCGCCAGTGCGGCGCCTTCGTACAGCAGGTGCAGGGAGCCTTCGTATTCCTCCTGCGCGGGGTCGACGAAGTTGAAGGCTTCGTTGAGCTTGATGTCGGGGCGCTCGGCGGTGAGCTGCGCCAGGCGCGCGCGCACCGCCGCGCCCACCTCCACCTCGCTGGCGCCGCGGGCACGGGCTACCTCGAAGCCGACCACGGGCTTGCCGTCCAGCAGCGCGGCCGAGCGCGGCTGCGCGATGGTGTCGGAAATGCGCGCCACCTGGTCCAGGCGGATGCGGCGGCCGTCGCGCAGCGGAATCTGGATGTCGGCCAGCTGGTCGGCCGATTCCACCGTGGCCAGCGTGCGCACGGGCTGTTCGCTGCCGCCCAGGTCGGTGCGCCCGCCCGCGCTTTCCACCTGGATCTGGCGCAGCTGCTGCGAGATCTCGGCCGCCGTGGCGCCCAGCGCCTGCAGGCGGCGCGGGTCCAGGTCGATGTGCACCTGCCGCGTGACGCCGCCCACGCGGTTGACCGCGCCCACGCCGGGCAGGGCGAGGAGCATGCGCTGGATGTCGTTGTCGACGAACCAGGACAGCGCCTCGTCGTCCATGCGCGGCGAGGCGATGGTGTAGGCCAGCACCGGCTGCGCCGCCAGGTCGAGCTTGTTGACCACGGGGTCGCGCAGGTCGGCCGGCAGGTCGGCGCGCACGCGCTGCACGGCCGAGCGGGTTTCGTCAAGCGCCTCCTGCAGCGGCTTTTCCAGGCGGAACTCCACGATCAGCGTGGCGGCGCCGTCCTGCACCTTGGTGGTGATGTGCTTGAGTCCCTGGATGGTGGCCACCGAGTTCTCGATCTTGCGCGCCACGTCGTTCTCCAGCTGCGAGGGCGAGGCGCCCGGCAGCGAGGCGCTGACGGTGATGGTGGGCAGATCGATGTCCGGAAAGTTCTGCACCTTCATCGCGCTGAAGGAGAACAGGCCCGCCACGGTGAGCAGGACGAAGATCATCACCGCCGGGATGGGATTGCGTATGGACCAGGCCGAAACGTTCATGGCGCGGCTCCTTGTCGGGTCTTGTCGTTCACGTTCACTTGGCGGCGCTGCCGTTGGCGGCGCCCGCGGCGCGCGGGTCCACCACGCGCACCAGGTCGCCGTCGTTGAGGAAGCCGGCGCCTTGCACCACCACCTTGGCGTCCTTGGGCAGTTCGCCCTTGATCTCGACGCGGTCGCCCACGCGGCGGCCGGTTTCCACCTTCACGGCGACCACCCGCTGGTCGGGCTGCAGCACCAGCACATGGTTGAAGCCGTCGCGCGGCACGATGGAAGCCTGCGGCACCGTCTTGGCCGAACTGCGGCCCAGCTCGAAATCGCCGCTGGCGAACATGCCGGCCTTGAGGGACGAGCCGCCTTCCAGGGCGCCGGGCAGATCCACGTACACCAGCGCGTTGCGCGTCTGCGGATCGACCGTGGGTGCCATGCTGCGCACCTTGCCGCGCACCTGCGCGCCGCTGGCACCGGTGACCGTGGCCGGCGTGCCGACGGCGATGCGGCCCAGCTCGGAGGCCGTGACCTCGGCGCGCCACTCCAGCCGGCCCTGGCGGATCAGGCGGAACAGCTCGGTGCCCGCGGTGACCACGCTGCCCACGGTGGCGGTGCGCGAGGACACCACGCCGTCGTCGGGTGCGAGCACCTTGGTGTTCTGCACGCGCACCTGCTGCGCCGCCAGCGATGCCTTGGCTGCTTCGACGCGCGCCTTGGCGGTCTGCTCGGCTGTGATGTACTGGTTGATCTGCTGCTGGCTCAGCGCGCCGGTGGCCTGCAGGGTGCGCGCGCGGGCCGCGTTGCCGGCGGCATCGGAGGCGGTGGCCTGCGCTTCCACCAGCGCGGCCTTGGCCTGGGCCTGGTCGGCCTGCACCGACTCGGCGGAGAAGGTCGCCAGCACCTGGCCCTTCTTGACCACGTCGCCGACGTTCACGCGCACTTCGGCCAGGCGCAGGCCGCTCGCTTCGGAGCCCACGCTGGCTTCCTGCCAGGCGGCGATGTTGCCGTTGGCCGGCAGGTTGACGACCAGCTCGGTGTCCTCGGGGGCGGCCACGGTCACTGTGAGGGCAGGGCGCGCCGGCATGCCGGACTTGGCCGCTTCCTTCTTCGCGGGCTCCTCGCCCTTGGGGCGCAGCGCGACGAAGGCGACGATGGCGACAACGACCAGCACCGCGAGCGCGATGAGCAGACGGGACCGTTTGATGTTCTTGATGTTCATGGCGATTTCGGTGCTGAAGTGGGGGCGCTGGACACGGTGGTGGCGGCGGGCGCGGTGCCGTCATCGGGCCGCTGCCAGCCGCCGCCCATGGCGCGGTACAGGGTGACGAAGGCCTCGGCGCGCTCGCGCTGCAGGCCGACCAGGGTGAGCTGCGAGACGAAGAGCGAGCGGCGCGAGTCTTCCAGCTCGAACAGGCTGGCCAGGCCTGTGTCGTAGCGCGCCTGGGTGGCGTTGAAGGAACTCTGGAAGTCGCGCACCGCGTTGGTCGCGTCGTCGAAGCGGTCGTTGGTGCTTTGCAGCGTGACCAGTGCCGACTCGACTTCGCGCACCGCCTGGCGCACGGTGGAGCGGTATTGCGTGGCGGCCTCGTCGTAGCGTGCATGCGCCGCCTGCGCATTGGCGGCGCGGGTGCCGCCGTCGTAGATGGGAATGTCCAGCGCCAGCGGGCCGATCTGCCAGGTGTTGATGGACTCGGCGAAGCTGCCCATCTCGTAGCGAAGTCTGGCGATGGAGCCGGTGAGGGTCAGGCGCGGGTAGCGGCGCGCCTCGGCGGCGCCGACGTCCGCGCTGGCGGTGGCCACGGCGCGCTCGGCGGAGTAGACGTCGGGGCGCTGCGCGAGCGCAGCGGCAGGCACGGATTCGATCGCGTTCACCGTGGGCAGCGCGGGCTCGATGGGCGCCGCATCCAGCCTGGCATCCAGCGCCGCGGCGTCCACGCCGGTGAGCGCCACCAGCGCCTTGCGCAGCAGCGTGCACTGCGAGCGCTGCTGCGTGGTGCGCGCGGAGGCGTCGGCCGCGCTGGCGCGTGCCCGCGCTGCATCCGCCGGCGCCTGGAAGCCGGCCTTGGCGGCCAGGTCGGTCAGGCGCGCGGTGTTGGCGCGCGACTGCTGGTCGGACACGGTCACCGCCAGTTGGCGCTGGCAGGCGCGCTCGTCGAAGTAGTTGAGGGCCGTGTCGGCCGCCACCGAAATGCGTGCGGCGTGCCACTGCGCATCGGCGCTGTCCAGCTGTGCCTGCGCGGCATCGCGGCCGGCGCGCAGGCCGCCGAACAGATCGATTTCCCAGCTCGACTGCAGGCCGGCCTGGAAGGTGTTGATGGGCATCAGCGGCTGATTGGGCGCAGTGGCCGCCAGCTGGTTGCCGCGGCTGGCCTGCAGGTTGCCGTTGAGGTTGGGCGCCAGGGCCGCACCCGCCGCCACGCGGTTGGCGCGCGCTTCCTCCAGCCGCGCCGCGGCGCTGGCGATGGTGGGACTCACGCGTTGCGCGGATTCGATCAGCTCGGCCAGCAGCGGTTCGTCCAGCCGCTGCCACCATTGCGCCATCAAGGTGGGCGAACCGCTGTGGGGCAGCGGAACATGCCATTGCGCGGGCGTGGGGGCTTCGACCTTGTCGGGCGGGCGCGTGGCGCAGGCCGTCAGAAAAAGGGAAAGGGCGCTCAGGCAGGCGAGCGCATGCGGGCGTCGGTTGCTCATGTTGTTCCCAAGTCTTCCGCTCGTGGCGGAGGGTGTTCGGTCGAAGTGAAAAAAGCACACGACCGACACGGTTAGCGGCACGCCCTGGCTCGGCTCTTGGCAACGGCTGGCGCGCAAACCGCGGAGCATAGTTCAAGTCGTTCGAACAGTTCCAGGTCGGGCTTCGGACAAAATCGGGCGAATGCCAAGGCCACCTTCGCTCCCCCTCGATGCCGACGCCATTCACGCGCTCGCATCGCGCTCGATGTTCCACCTGTTCTCCAGCATCAGCCAGGGCATGTTCCTGGTCGATCGCACGGGACGCATCGTGTGGGTGAACGAGGGCTACAGGCGCTTTCTGCCGGCACTCGGCATCGGCTCCATCGACCAGTTCATGGGCCGCATGGTCGAAGAGGTGATTCCCAACACGCAGATGCGGCAGGTGCTGGAAACCGGCAAGCCGATCCTGATCGACCTCTTGACCAACAAGGCCGGCACGTTCGTGGTCAGCCGCATTCCGCTGCATGAAGAAAAGGAAGGCGAAGAGGGGCCGGGCGAGGTCATCGGTGCCATCGGCATCGTGCTGTTCGATCATCCGGAGACCACGCTGCAGCCGCTCATCAGCAAGTTCGCGATGCTGCAGCGCGACCTGGACGACGCGCGGCGCGAGCTGGCCGCGCAGCGTGCGAACCCGCTGCTGCGGCAAACGCCCGACGGCCAGCGCCGCGCCAAGTACACCTTCGCGAGTTTTGTCGGCAGCAGCCCGGCCGCGGTGGACGTGAAGCGGCATGCGCGGCGGGCGGCGCAGTCGTCCAGCCCGGTGCTGCTGCTGGGCGAGACGGGCACCGGCAAGGAGCTGCTCGCGCATGCCATTCACACGGCCTCGGCGCGCGCCAACGGCCCCTTCGTCAGCCTCAACATCGCGGCCGTGCCCGACACCTTGCTGGAAGCAGAGTTCTTCGGCGTGGCGCCCGGCGCCTACACGGGCGCCGATCGCAAGGGCCGCCAGGGCAAGTTCAAGCTGGCCGACGGCGGCACGCTGTTCCTGGACGAGATCGGCGACATGCCGCAGGCGCTGCAGGCCAAGCTGCTGCGCGCGCTGCAGGAGGGCGAGATCGAGCCGCTGGGCTCCAACAAGCTGGTGCCCTTCGATGCGCGCGTGATTGCGGCTACTTCGCGCGACCTGCCGGCGCTGGTGCGGGAAGGCCGCTTTCGCGAAGACCTGTACTACCGCCTGAACGTGCTGCCGCTGCGCGTGCCGCCGCTGCGCGAGCGGCGGGCCGACATTCCCGCGCTGGTCGAGGTGCTGGGCGAGGACATGGCGCTGCGCAGCGGCGAGGCGCCGCCCGAACTCACCGCCGACGCGCTGGCGCTGCTGGCCGGGCAGCATTGGCGCGGCAACATCCGCGAGCTGCGCAACGTGCTCGAGCAGGTGACCATGCGCAGCGAGTCGCAGCGCATCGACGCCGTACAGCTGGAGCGCATCATGCGCGAGTCCGGCGTGGAGCATGTGCAGGCCGCCGCGCCGACTCCCGACACTGCGGGCGACATGGACGATGCCGCACGCAACGCCGCCTTGCTGCGTCCGCTGGACCAGCAGGTGGCGGAGCTGGAGCAGCGCGCCATTGCCGCGGCGATGGCCGCCACCGGCGGCAACAAGCTGGCCACGTCGCGCCTGCTGGGCATTTCGCGGGCCACGCTCTACGCACGTCTGGAAAACCCTGTGTGAAAAGCAGACGAATGACTAAAAGTCAGTCATTCAAACTGTTTGAAGTTTGCATCTTTCGAGTGAAATCGCTCGAAAGAGCCCCGCAAATACGTGGTGTTACGCCTGGCACGAACTGTGCAATATTCAGCCATCACCGAACAAGGAGACATTCCAAGATGAACCGTCGCAACCTGGTGGCCGCCGCCACATCCGCTGTCGCGCTGGCCGCTGCCTTCAGCATGCCCGCCTGGGCCCAGTCCAACGTGATCAAGGTCGCGCACATCTACGGCAAGACCGGGGCGCTGGAGGCCTATGCCAAGCAGACGCAGGTCGGCCTGATGATGGGCCTGGACTACGCCACCGGCGGCACGATGATGGTCAACGGCAAGAAGATCGAGATCATCGAGAAGGACGACCAGGGCAAGCCCGACCTGGGCAAGTCGCTGCTGGCTGCGGCGTATTCGGACGACAAGGCCGACCTCGCCATCGGCACCACCGGCTCGGGCGTGGCGCTGGCCATGCTGCCGGTGGCCGAGGAATACAAGAAGATCCTGATCGTCGAGCCCGCAGTGGCCGACTCGATCACCGGCGACAAGTGGAACAGGTACATCTTCCGCACCGGCCGCAATTCGAGCCAGGACGCGATCAGCAATGCCGTGGCCATCGACAAGCCGGGCGTCTCCATCGCCACGCTGGCGCAGGACTGGGCCTTCGGCAAGGACGGCGTGGCCGCCTTCAAGAGCGCGCTCAAGAATGCGAAGCTGGTGCATGAGGAGTACCTGCCGCCCACCACCACCGATTTCACCGCCGGCGCGCAACGCCTGATCGACAAGCTCAAGGACCAGCCTGGGCGCAAGATCATCTGGATCGTGTGGGCCGGCGCGGGCAACCCGTTCAAGATCGCCGACCTGGACCTCAAGCGCTACAACATCGAGATCGCCACCGGCGGCAACATCCTGCCGGCCATGGCCAGCTACAAGCAGTTCCCGGGCATGGAGGGCGCCACGTACTACTACTTCGGCATTCCGAAGAATCCGGTGAACGAGGCTTTGGTGTCGATGCACTACAAGCAGTTCAAGAGCCCGCCGGACTTCTTCACCGCCGGCGGCTTCAGCGCCGCGATGGCGCTGGTGACCGCGCTGAAGAAAACGGGCGGCGACACCAACACCAACAAGCTCATCAACGCCATGGAAGGCATGAGCTTCGACACCCCCAAGGGCAAGATGACCTTCCGCAAGGAAGACCACCAGGCCATGCAGAGCATGTACCACTTCAAGATCAAGGCCGACCCGGCCTTCGCGTGGGGCGTGCCGGAGCTGGTGCACGAGATCAAGCCCGAAGAGATGAACATCCCGATCAAAAATAAGCGCTGATCTTTCTTCCCCTCTCCCTCTGGGAGAGGGCAGGGTGAGGGCCAGCGTGACGATTGTTCCGCGCGCCTTCGCCATCGCTGCTTGCCCCTCACCCCAACCCTCTCCCCAGCGGGGAGAGGGAGTGAACCCCCCATGCTAGAAACCAAAGACCTGACCATCCGCTTCGGCGGCCATGTGGCGGTGAATGCCGTTTCCTGCGCCTTCGCGCCAGGAACGCTCACGGCCATCGTGGGCCCCAACGGGGCAGGGAAGACCACCTACTTCAACCTGATCTCCGGGCAGCTCAAGGCCACGAACGGCACGGTGTCGCTCGACGGCCGCCTGCTGACGGGGCTGCCGCCTTCGGCGCGAACTCACGCCGGGCTGGGGCGGGCCTTCCAACTCACCAACCTGTTTCCCAACCTCACGGTGCTGGAGAACGTGCGGCTGGCCGTGCAGGCCACGCGCGAAGGCGCGCACCGGCGCGGCCTGAACCTGTGGAGCATCTGGAGCGACCACAAGGCGCTGAGCGCGCGGGCCGACGAGATCCTCGCCCAGGTCAAGCTGAAGGCGCGCGAGCACGACACGGTGGCCAGCCTGCCGCACGGCGACCAGCGCAAGCTGGAAGTGGCGCTGCTGATCGCGCTGGAACCCAAGGTCTTCATGTTCGACGAGCCCACCGCCGGCATGAACGCGGCCGAGGCGCCGGTCATCCTCGACCTGATCCGCGAACTGAAGAAGGACAGGACCAAGACCATCCTGCTGGTGGAACACAAGATGGACGTGGTGCGCGAGCTGGCCGACCGCATCATCGTGCTGCACAACGGCACGCTGGTGGCCGATGGCGAGCCTGCGGAAGTGATTGCCTCGCCGGTGGTGCAAGAGGCCTACCTGGGCGTTGCGAAGGAGGCCGCATGAGGCGCTTCGGTATTCACTCCCTCCCCCTTTGGGGGAGGGCGGGGGTGGGGGCACGCGCCACTTCATGCATCACCGCATCGCTGCAAGCGGCGCAAGCCCCCATCCCAACCTTCCCCCAGCGGGGGAAGGAGGAGCAGCCATGAACTTGCTGGAACTGCGCGGCGTGCACACCCACATCGGCGCCTATCACATCCTGCACGGCGTCGACCTTGCCGTGCCCAAGGGGCAGCTGACCATGCTGCTGGGCCGCAACGGCGCCGGCAAGACCACGACGCTGCGCACGATCATGGGGCTGTGGCATGCGTCGCAAGGCAAGGTGAGCTTCGGCGGCGCCGACATCACGGCGCTTTCCACGCCGCAGATCGCCGACCTCGGCATTGCCTATGTGCCGGAGAACATGGGCATCTTCTCCGACCTCACGGTCAAGGAGAACATGCTGCTGGCCGCGCGCGGTGCGCGCCGCGCCGGCGACATGGATGACATGCGCCTGGCCTGGATCTTCAAGCTCTTTCCGGCGGTGGAGAAGTTCTGGAACCACCCGGCCGGCAAGCTCTCGGGCGGGCAGAAGCAGATGCTGGCCGTGTCGCGCGCCATCGTGGAGCCGCGCGAGCTGCTCATCATCGACGAGCCCAGCAAGGGCCTGGCGCCCGCCATCATCAACAACATGATCGACGCCTTCGCCGAACTCAAGGCCAGCGGCGTGACCATCCTGCTGGTCGAGCAGAACCTCAGCTTCGCGCAGCGCCTGGGCGACACCGTGGCGGTGATGGACAACGGCCAGGTGGCGCACGCCGGAAGCATGGCCGCGTTCTCGCAGGACGAGCAATTGCAGCAGCGCCTGTTGGGGCTTGCACTATGAAAATTGAAATGGACTGGAAGCCCCTGCTTCTCGCACCGGTGCTGGCGCTGGCGGCGCTGCCGCTCACCGGCTCGTTCTCGACCTGGCTCACGCTCACGGTGGCGGGTCTGGCCATGGGGATGATCATCTTCGTCATCGCCTCGGGCCTGACGCTGGTGTTCGGCCTCATGGACGTGCTGAACTTCGGCCACGGCGTGTTCATCGCGCTGGGCGCCTTCGTCGCCAGCACCGTTCTGGGCCTGATGGGCGACTGGACGGGCTCGCAGCAGCTGTGGCGCAACCTGGTGGCGGTGTTCCCGGCCATGCTGGTCGCCATGCTGGTGGCGGGCGCGGTGGGCCTGGCCTTCGAGCGCTTCATCGTGCGGCCGGTGTACGGCCAGCACCTCAAGCAGATCCTGATCACCATGGGCGGCATGATCATCGGCGAGGAGCTCATCAAGGTGATCTGGGGGCCCGGCCAGCTGCCGCTGCCGCTGCCCGAGGCGCTGCGCGGTTCGCTCATCATTGCCGATGCGGCCATCAGCAAGTACCGCCTGCTGGCGGTGGTGGTGGGCCTGGCGGTGTTCGGCCTGCTGGCCTGGACGCTGGGCCGCACCAAGATCGGCCTCCTGATCCGCGCCGGCGTGCAGGACCGCGAGATGGTGGAGGCGCTGGGCTACCGCATCGGCCTGCTGTTCATCGGCATCTTCGTGGCCGGCAGCGCGCTGGCGGGCCTGGGCGGCACCATGTGGGGCCTGTTCCAGCAGAACCTCATTCCGCAGATGGGTGCGCAGGTCAACGTGCTGATCTTCATCGTGATCATCATCGGCGGCCTGGGCTCGACCACCGGCGCGCTCATCGGCGCGCTGCTGGTGGGGCTGATGAACAACTACGTCGGCTTCCTGGTGCCGACGGCCGCGCCCTTCGCGACCATCGCGCTGATGGTGGCGGTGCTGCTGTGGCGCCCGCAGGGCGTGTACCCGGTGGCCAACCGCTGAGCGAGAGGAGCGCGCACATGTTCATGAAACGAATCCTCTCCAACGACCTGCCGGGCAGCCGCTTCCTGGCGCTGATCCTGGCCGTCATCGTGCTGGCGCTGGCTTTTGCGCCCTTCCTCTTTCCGGGCGTGAAGGCGCTGAGCGTGGCGGCCAAGATCCTGGTGTTCATCGTGCTGGTGGCCAGCTTCGACCTGCTGCTGGGCTACACCGGCATCGTGAGCTTCGCGCACACCATGTTCTTCGGCATCGGCGCCTACGGCATCGCCATCTCGGCCTCGAACATCGGCCCGACCTGGGGCGCCATCGCGGTGGGCCTGGGCGCCTCGCTGCTGCTGTCGCTGCTGTTGTCGCTGGCCATCGGCCTTTTCTCGCTGCGGGTGCGGGCGATCTTCTTCGCGATGATCACGCTGGCGGTGGCGTCGGCCTTCCAGACGCTGGCCTCGCAGCTGTCCGGCTTCACCGGCGGGGAGGACGGGCTGACCTTCAAGCTTCCGGAGCTGATCTCTCCGAGCTTCGAGTTCTCCGAGGAGCCCTTCCTCGGCGCCTCGCTCGACGGGCGGCTGCTGTGCTACTACCTGCTGTTCGTGGCCGCGGTGGTGCTGGTGCTGGCCATGCTGCGCATCGTCAACTCGCCCTTCGGCCGCGTGCTGCAGGCCATCCGCGAGAACGAGTTCCGCGCCGAGGCCATCGGCTACCGGGTGGTGGTGTACCGCACCGTGTCGTCCATGCTGTCGGCCATGTTCGCCTGCGCCGCGGGCGCCATGCTGGCCATCTGGCTGCGCTACAACGGGCCGGACACCTCGCTCTCGTTCGAGATCATGGTGGACGTGCTGCTGATCGTGGTCATCGGCGGCATGGGCACCATCTACGGCGCGGTGATCGGCGCCGCCATCTTCGTCATCGCGCAGAGCTACCTGCAGGACCTGCTGCGCCTGGCCGGCGAGCAGGCCAGCGCCTTGCCTTGGCTGGCGGCCCTGCTGTCGCCCGACCGCTGGCTGCTGTGGCTGGGCGTGCTGTTCGTGCTGTCCGTCTACTTCTTCCCCACCGGCGTGGTGGGCAAGCTGCGCGCACGCCTGAAATGAAACCACTCCGTCCCTCGCCCACTTCGTGTCGCTCGACTCCCCCTCAAGGGGCGCACCCGGCGGGCCGGCAAAGCCGGTTCCGCGGGTGCCCTGGCATCGGGGTGCGTCGGTTTCATGCGATGCGGGTGGCGCGCAGCGCCGTGGATAACTGATTGATTGATCGAAAGCCGCCCATGTCACCTGTATCGCACTACATCCGCTGCGCCGGGCATGAGATCCACTATGTGGAGTGGGGCGCGCAGCACGGCCGCACGGCCATCGCCTGGCACGGCCTGGCCCGCACCGGGCGGGACATGGACGAGCTGGCGGCGCACCTGGCCGGGCGCGGCTGGCGCGTGATCTGCCCCGACACCATCGGCCGCGGCCTGAGCCAGTGGAGCCGCGAGCCCGACGCGCACTACCGCCTGTCCTTCTATGCGCGCGTGGCCGCCGACCTGTGCGACCAGCTGGGGCTGGCGCGCGTGCACTGGGTCGGCACCTCGATGGGCGGCGCCATCGGCACCGTCTGCGCGTCGGGCCTGTTCGAGCCGGGCATGAAGGGCCGCATCGCCAGCCTCACGCTCAACGACAACGCGCCGCAGCTGGCGGCTGCCGCCATCGAGCGCATCCGCAACTACGCGGGCCAGCCGCCGGCCTTCGACACGGTGACCGAACTGGAAGCCTTCTTTCGCCAGGTGTATGCACCCTACGGCTGGCTCAGCGACGCGCAGTGGCGCCGCCTGGCCGAGACCTCGACCCGGCGCCTGCCCGACGGGCGCGTGACGCCGCACTACGACCCGGCCATGGCGCGGCAGTTCACCAGCCATCCGGACGACTACCTGATCTGGCCGCACTACGACGCGATCGACGTGCCAGTGCTGTGCCTGCGCGGCGCCGAGTCCGACCTGGTGCTGCCCGAGACGCTGGATGAAATGCGCCGCCGCGGGCCGGGCAGCAGCGGCCTGCTGCAGGTGATCGAGGTGCCCGGATGCGGCCATGCCCCGGCGCTGAACGTGCCCGACCAGCTGGACGCCGTCACCGCCTTCATGGAAGCCAGCGAGAAATCCGCGGCGGCGTGACAATGCGCGCCTTTCACTAGGAGACGTGATGGCGCTTTCGATGTATGAGATTTCGGTTCCGGTGATCCTGCGCGGCCTGGGCCAGCTGGAGCACATCCTGGCCAAGGGCATCGCCCATGCCCGGGAAAACAACGCCGATCCCGACCGGTATGTGCAGGCCCGCCTGGCGCCCGACATGCTGACACTGGCCGGCCAGGTGCAGCGCGCCAGCGACACGGCCAAGGCCACCATCGCCCGGATCACCGGGGTGGAGGCGCCCAGCTTTCCCGACGAGGAAAGCACCATGGAGCAGTTGATTTCCCGCAGCGGCAAGACGCGTGCCTTTGTCGACGGCGTGGACCGCACGCTGTTCGACACCGCCGCCGGGCGGGAGGTGGAAATGAAGCTGGGCGGCAACGTGGTGAAGTTCGCGGGGCAGCAATACCTGCTGCAGTTCGGCCTGCCGAACTTCTTCTTCCACGTCACCACCGCCTACGACGTGCTGCGCAACCAGGGCGTGCCCATCGGCAAGCGCGATTACCTGGGCCGGATGGCGTAGGCCCTGGCTCCGCGTCAGAGGTCGAACTTGGCTGCCACGCGCAGCGTGCGCGGCGCACCGACGCCCAGCAGGCCGTTGCCGGCCGTGCTCCAGTAGTCCTTGTCGGCGGCGTTGTCGAGGTTGGCCTGGATCGTCGCCGTCGTGCCGAACATGCGGGTGCGGTAGCGCGTGCCGAGCGAGAACAGGCCAACGCCCGGAATCCAGGCCTGGTTGGCGTTGTTCACCGCGCGCTTGCCGATGTAGTAGTAGCCGGCGTTGAAGGCCAGCCCCGGCACCGAGGCCAGGCGGTACTCGGCGAAGATGCTGGCCGTGAACTTCGCAGCGTTCTCCGGCACCTTGTCGAGTTCCGCGGCCACCGTGGTGCTGGTGATGCGCGGGTCCATCACCAGCATCGAGCCGACCACCGACCACTGCTTGTTGATCTCGCCGCTGCCTGCGAATTCGAAGCCCTTGTAGCGCGACTCGCCGGCCAGCACGAAGCGGTTGAGCGAATCCACTGTGGTGGACGGGCGCTTCACGTCGAAGTACGCCGCCTGCACGAGCAGGCCCTGCGCCACCTCGGCCTTCACGCCCAGCTCGATCTGCTTGTTGACCGCCGGCGCGAGCATTTCGCCGGCGTTGGCCCGGTTGGCCGGGGCCTGGCCGGTTTCCTCGACGCCTTCGATGTAGCTGGCGTACACGGAGGTGGCGGGCGTGGGCTTGAACAGCAGCGAGACGCTGGGGCTGGTCTCGTCGGCCGTGTAGTTGGTCGTGGCAGATGTGCTCTGGTAGTCGCTGCGGCGAACGCCGCCCATCACCTGCCACTGCTCGGACAGCAGGATGCGGTCGAAGGCATACAGGCCCTTGTCGACGATCTGCGACTTGTTGTCGCTCATCGGGCCGGTGGCCGGCGTGAAGGGAATCTGCACCGGGGTGTAGAAGTTCTGCGCGAAGAACAGGGCCGTGCCGTTGCGTGCGTTCTGCTCGCGTTCGTTGCGCGTGTAGCCAAAGGTCAGCTCGTGCGCGACGGAGCCGGTCATGGCGCGCCCGCTCAGCTCGGTGCGCACGTTGGTGTTCTCGAAGGTCTGTCCGTCCTGCTGGCTGATGCGCAGGCGCCCCGCGCCGGTCAGCAGGTTGTAGTTCTCGAACTGGGAGAAGCGGCGGTCGCGGTCGTTGCTGGCCTTGCCCACTTCGAACAGGGCCAGCCAGTTGTCGCTGATGGCGACGTCCGCGCGGGCCAGCAGGTTGGTGGCGTCGGCGTCGTAGCGCTGCCACTCGCCGGCCAGGTTCTGCCTGTTGTCGGGCACGCCCGGCAGGGTGATGACGCCGTTGACGGCCGCAGGCACCGCAATGGCGGCCTGCTCCGACACGTTCTTCTTGTAGTACTCCGCGTCCAGCCGCAGGTTGACCCGCTGCGAGACCTTGTAGTCCAGCGCCGCCGAAAGCAGGTTGCGGTTGCCGGCATAGTTGTCGATGCCGATGTCCTCCTTGCCGGCCACCGCGTTGATGCGGATGCCGCCGGCACCGTCGGGGCCGAAGCGCCGGCCGATGTCGGCGCCGATGTCCACCGCGCCGTGCTGGTTGACCGAGGTGGCGATGCTGGTCACCGGCTGCGCGCCGGCCCGCTCGGTGACCAGGTTGACGATGCCCGACGGCGGCACGAAGCCGTAGTAGAGCGACGAGGCACCCTTGAGCACTTCGACCCGTTCCTTGTTCTCCAGCGGGATGTCGACCAGGTTGATGATCGGCAGCGAACCGTTGAGGCGGTAGTTGCCGCGGTTTTCCACCAGGATGCCGCGGATCGCGATGTTGTCGTAGGTCGAGCCGCTGAGCTGCGAGCGGGTCACGCCGGCGGTGTTGCGAAGCGCGCCGTAGATCGTGCGCTGGCCTTGCGCATCGAGCACTTCGCGCGTGATCACGTTGTTGGTCAGGGGCACGTCCAGCGGGTTCTGGTCCCTGAAGGTGCCGACCTGCACGGTGGTGGAGCCGAAGCTGCCCAGCCGGTCGGCATTCACTTCGATGGTGTCCAGCGATCCGCTGGAGGCCTCCTGCGCGCGAGCCTCGGGGACGAGGGCGAGCGAAAGGGCGATGGAAATCGGGGCCAGCGCGAAACCGGCGGTTCGGGGAGAGGGAAACGTGAAGGCAAAGGACGAGCGCACAGCCAACCTTGGTCGTGAAGACATTGTTGAAGGGAGTTGGCTGGTGCTGCGGCGCCAGGGCGGCAGCATTGGCTGGCCCGGATTCTAGGGCCGCTCTTGCGGTCTAGCTCGAAGCGATGGTCGGCCAGCCCGCGAGGTTGGCATGCGCGATGTGCGCCAGGGCGTCGATCCACTCGGCGTCCGCGTTCAGGCACGGGATGTAATGGAACGCCTGGCCGCCCGACTGCAGGAAGGCATCGCGGCCTTCCATGGCGATTTCCTCCAGCGTCTCGAGGCAGTCGCTGGTGAAGCCGGGGCACATCACATCCACCCGCGCCAGGCCCTGGGCGCCGAAGCCGCGCAGGGTGGCGTCGGTGGAAGGCTCCAGCCACTTGGCCTTGCCGAAGCGCGACTGGAAGCTCACGCGGTACTCAGATGCCGGCAGGCGAAGGCTCTCGGCCAGCAGGCGCGCGGTCTCCTGGCACTGGGCGGCATAGGGGTCGCCCAGCAAGGAGGTGCGTTCGGGCACGCCATGAAAGCTCATCAGCAGCATCTCGCCCTTGCCGTGCTGCTGCCAGTGGCGCTGCACGCTGCGCGCCAGGGCTTCGATGTAGGCGGGCTCGGCGTGGTAGCCGTTGACGAAGCGCAGTTCGGGCAGGCGCCGCACGTCGCGGCTCCAGGCGTTGACCGCATCGATGACGCTGGCCGTGGTGGTGCCCGAGTATTGCGGGTAGGCGGGCAGCACCAGCACCCGTTCGATGCCTTCGGCCTTGAGCGCGTCCAGCTGTGCGCCGATGGACGGCTGGCCGTAGCGCATGGCGTCCAGCACGCGCACCGTGTGGCCGTGCTCGGCCAGGCGGTTGCGCAGCAGCGCCGCCTGGCGCGCTGTCCACACCTTCAGCGGCGAGCCTTCCTCGGTCCAGATGCTGGCGTACTTCGCGGCCGACTTGGCAGGCCGGGTGCGCAGGATGAAGCCGTGCAGGATGGGCCACCACAGCAGCCTGGGAATCTCGACCACGCGCGGGTCGGCCAGGAACTCGGCGAGGTAGCGGCGAACGGCGCCGGCGGTCGGTGCGTCGGGCGAGCCCAGGTTGCACCAGAGGATGGCGGTGGAGGGGGCGGTGCGGGTGTTGGGTGCGGGCGGAGCCAGTGGTTCGGGGCGAAAACGCATGCGATATTCTCCCGCATGACCTTGCAGCAAGCACCGACCTTGCCGGGGCAGCTGGACGTCTCGCGCATCCGCGGGATCTCGCTGGACCTGGACGACACCCTGTGGCCCATCTGGCCCACCATCGAACGCGCCGAGGAAGTGCTGCACAGCTGGCTGCTGCGCGAGGCGCCGCGCACCGCCGATCTGCTCGTCACGCCCGGCGTGCTGCGCGAGCTGCGCGAAGCCACCGAGCGCGAGCGCTCCGACCTGGCCCACGACCTGAGCGCGCTGCGCCGCGAGTCCATCCGCGCTGCGCTGCGCCGGGCCGGCGAAGACCCGGCGCTGGCCGATCCGGCCTTCGATGCCTTCTTTGCGGAGCGCCAGCGCGTGACGCTGTATGAGGATGCGCTGCCGGCGCTGCAATGGCTCAGCGAGCGCTATCCGCTGGTGGCCATCTCCAACGGCAATGCCGACGTGCACCTCACCGGCGTAGGGCAGTGGTTTCGCGGCGCCTTCAGCGCCCGTGCCTTCGGCAGCGGCAAGCCGCAGGCGCCGATCTTCCACGCGGCAGCGGCCCACATCGGGCTGGCACCGCAGCAGGTGCTGCACGTGGGCGACGATGCATCGCTCGATGTGCTGGGGGCCATCAACGCCGGCATGCAGGCCGCCTGGCTGGTGCGCGACCAGCGGCCGTGGGAGCACGAGATGCAGCCGCACCTGACGGTGCGTGATCTGCGGGCGCTGTGCGCGGCGCTGCAACCGGCCTAGCAACCGGCCTGTGTTCAGCGCCCGCCGACGGCGCGCGCAATGCCTTCGTTCAGCGTGGCGGCGGTATTGAGCTCCTTGAGCAGGCTCATGCCATTGGTCTGCACATTGATCACGGTGTGGTTGGCAATTCGCTGATCGTTCAGCGTGTTCTGGATGACGGTGCCGCCCATGCCGCCGATGGGCGCTTCCACGGTGTTGCCGGGGCCGTTCTGCACCAGGTTCAGCGCGCTGAGCTGGCGGCCGAGTTCCGCCGCCTGGCCGGCCGTGATCTTGTCGAGCTGGCCGAAATTGAGCGTGGTCTGCGTGGCCAGCTCGCCGTTGATGAAGACCGCGCGCGTGATGCCGAAACTCACCAGCAGGCCTGCGCCGAGGTCGAAGCCGCCGCGCTGCGAATCGAGCGTCTGGTCGCTCACGGCCATCCAGGTTTCCTCGGTGCGCTTCAACGGGTCAGCGTGCGCCGTTGCCCCAAAAGTCAGCAGGCAGGCGGCCAGCCAGCCAGCCGTCCTCGAAGCAGCCGCTGCGCGCCGTGCCATCAGAAGTCTCCCGGCCCCATCTTGGGCAAGGTGTAGTCCATCATGCTCGCGCGCCCGATGCCGCTGCCCAAGGGGGCGCGCGGCGTCACGCGCCATTCGGCCGCGACATTGAATTTGGCGCGGTCCATCTGGTTGTGGATGACGAACAGCAGGCTGTCCTGCCATTTCGCCTCGAAGTCCTTTCTCGACATGGTGCGCGTGCCGCGCGCCGGGTCGCCCAGCAGCACGCGTTCGTCCTGCACGCCTTTGACGACGACGAAGTGGTGGTAGCCGCTTTCGTTGATGAGCACGATGGCCGGCACCCGCGCTTCGTTGAGCTTGTCCAGCGGCAGCTGGAAGCCGTCGGCCTCGAAGCCGTGCGCTGCCAGGAAGCGCTTCATGTCCAGCAGCGAAAAGCCCTCCCGGTGGATCTTGGCCTGGTCGCCGTGTTCGTACATGCCCTGGAACACCGTCTCTTCGGTCACAGGGTAGTTGTAGTGGTGCGTCAGCAGCGTGGCGATGGCCGCGGAGCCGCAGCTGAAGTCGTACTTCTGGATCAGCGTGGTGCGCGTGCGCGACTGCTTCAGGCTGGTCAGCGGCAGGGTGTAGTCGCCACCGCCCATGCTGGGCATGTAGGCCTGCTGGGCAGCCACCGAAGTGGCCGCCGCCGCAAGCAGTGCGAGACAGAACGAGCCGCGCATGCTCAATCCATCTGCACGTTGAGGATCACCGCGTTCTGGATCAGCACGTTGGCCCCCGAGTTCTGGATCACGATCGGCAGGCCGCTCATGTTGGCGAACGAGCCGGTGCCGATGGTGTTTTCACCCGTGGTGACGTTGCGGGCCGAGTTGTCGGCGGTGGTGCCGTCCAGCGTCATGCTGTTGTGCACCTGTGCGCCGCCCCGCACGGTGGAGAGCCTATCCGCACCGACCGGATGGGCGAAGAGGGCGCTGCCCGCGGCGTCCGCCGTGGGCAGGTCGGCGCCGGGACTTGCCGTCTCGGCCAGCACGGGCGAAAAAGCCGCCGTGCCGGCAGCGAGGCAAGCGCACGCCAGGGATTTGCGGACTGTCATCACCGTTGTTCCTCCACGTTGGCGCTGTCCGATGTCGTGGCGGATGCAAGCCGCACCCGCCCGATGGAGCGGAGTGCGGCATGCACCGCTACGCCCTCATGGCCCGCCGACCGTCAGGTTGGCCTGGACGTTCACGCTCTGCTGAACCAGCGAGGCAAAGCCGCTGTTCTGGTTCGCCAGCATCACGCCCGCGGCCGACTGGCCGACGCTCGCCATGGCGTTGGACATGTTGAACGTGCCGGCATTGACGCCGATCGTCCCGCCTGCGCCGCCCGAGCCGCCCTGTCCCACGCCACCGGTGCCGCCGGAGGCCGTGTTGGTGCCGCCGCTGCCCGCGCCGCCGGTACCGCCGGTGCCATTGCCGCCGTTGCCGCCGTTGCCGCCATTGCCGGCGGTATTGCTGCCGTTGGAAGCACTGCCATTGGTGGCGCTGCCGTTCGTGCTCGAGCCGCCTGCACCGCCGGTGCCTGCGCCGGCCGTGCGGGTTCCGCCGGAGGTGCTGGTAGCCGCACCGCCACCACCGCCTGCACCACCCGCACCGCCTGCACCGGTCGCGCCGCTCGCGCCGCCTGCGCCAGCCGTGCTGGTGCCAGTGCCC